>NZ_JCAMRT010000017.1:0-145075 GCF_059821225.1 Paenibacillus sp. sg306046 | reverse complement strand
AAATGGATCATAAGATCCGGTTGAAGCTGTCGGCGGCAGATAAAGCCAGCCTGCAGGCGCTGATCACGTCGGTGCAAGGCAAGCATGACGCAGCGGTAGAAGGCAACGTAGTCGGGCAATATCCGACAGGCGCGAAGAGCACTCTGCAAGCGTCAATTGACAAGGCGAAAGTAACGGTTAACAATGCTGTAGCGCCACAACAAAGCGTGGATGCGGCCGCAACTGCGCTGCAAAAAGCGCTTAATGTGCTCGAGGCTTCTGTCATACTGGCCGATGCCAGCTACACCTTGACATTGCCGTCCACAATCACGGACAGCACCGGAACGCCGATCGCGAATTTTGTATCGGGCGGAGCCAAGCTGGAGGTAAGCGGCGGCAAGCAAATCATGACGTTTGAGCTGAAAAGCGGCGTTACGCTGAAAAAGCTGCAAAAACGGAACGCTGACAATACGCTGGAGGACGTGCAGCTTGAATCACAGGTTGCAGCTGCCAAGCAAGCAGGCGTGGTCACGATTTTGAGCACAGATAGCGTTAGCTCGTCGGTTCGCTTTCCGGTAGACCGTTCAGCCAGCTATGTGATGACTCTGGTCGGAGCAGATCAGGTTGAGCGTGCGTTTGAGATTGAAATGGCAGCCGTATCCGTGAAAGCTCCTGAGCCGACAAACCCTGGTACGAATCCTGGGACAGGTGGCGGAGGCGGTGGAGGTGTGACCCCGGTTAGCAACGTACATGGAATCGCCGATGGCACCTACAGTATTCCATATACATTCCTGAAGTTTGGCACTGATCAATCCTCAGTGATGCAGGATTATGTCGTTACACCAGGCAAGCTGGTTGTGACAAACGGAAGCATGGCGGTGCAAGTTACGTTGAAGCAAAGTAAGGAAGTCCTCTCTTTCCTGATGGACACTGGCTCAGGCCTCAGTGCAACGGAAATCGTCTCGGAGGATGAAAAAGCGAATACGCGAATCGTACAATTCCGTGTGAGTAACTTGGACGACAGGTTGAAGGGCTGGGTTAAAATTTATTGGCAGGTCAGCCCAACCTTCTTGTACGATCATGAGTATGATATTCAGTTGAAGCTGGATCGCTCGCAAATCAAGAGCATTGATCCTAATGCGAACCCGTCTGAAACAGGGGCGTCCAAGCCGCTTGTGCAAATGTATACAGATGGCGAATATGCTGTTGACTACGGTGTTCAGGTCAGAGGAACGGAGCAGACATCTGTGGCTAGCGACTACGTGAAGAAGTCGGCCAAGCTGATTGTGAAGGAAGGGAAAAGCTACCTGCAGCTAAAGGTATCGAATAAAGAAGTGACAAGTGTCAAGATTGAGAAGTTTGATGAAGAGAAAAAAGAAAATGTTTTGTTCGATGCTGAAGTCGTAGCAACGGATGAACAGAAAAATGAACGAATTGTACAGTTTGAAGTGAAGGATACGAAATCTAAAGTTTTTGCTCAGTTGATCCTGCAAGTTCCTGGAAAGTACAAAGGCGAATACAATGTACAATTTGTGTTGGACGGAACGAGTATCAAGCCGTATAAGGACGAAGTGGGCAACTCGTCCTCCGAAGCGCCGAACAAACCGACTGCGGGACTGGATAGCCGGTTCAGCGATGCTGAAAACCATTGGGCCAAGGCACTGATCGAACGTGCGGTTGGGCTCGGATTGGCCAACGGCTACGAGGACAGAACCTTCCGTCCGGATGGACTGGTTACGCGTGCTGAATTTGCCGCATTGCTGGCACGGACGTTGAAGCTGGCTGATGCTGAAGGAGAGCAGACCTTTACCGATGCGGCGGATATTCCAGCATGGGTGAAGCCACAGCTTGGAGCTGCTGTAAATGCCGGCATTATTGGCGGCTATGAGGATGGAAGCTTCCGCGCAGGCCGCGAAATCAGCCGGGCGGAGCTGGCCGTTATCCTTGCACGCGCACTGAAGCTGGAGCTAAAAGCGGATGCCCAAGCGCCATTTGCTGATGCGTCAAGCATTCCGCAGTGGGCGCAAGCAGAAGTAGCTGCTGCTTACGAGCTTGGAATGATTAGCGGTCGCGAGGGCAACCAGTTTGCTCCGGGTGATTCAGCCACACGCGCTGAGGCTGTAAAACTGATTTTGGCTGTGCTGAGCGAAGCAAAATAGTTAGTTTATTGTAGTAAACTGGGGCTTGCTGAATCAGTATTGTTCAGTAAGCCCTATTTTGTTAACTTATTATGCAACTGGGGAACTAACCCTAATAACTTAACTATACCAGCTCTATTAGCGAAAATTAGAACGTTTGAGTGATNCAGTAAGCCCTATTTTGTTAACTTATTATGCAACTGGGGAACTAACCCTAATAACTTAACTATACCAGCTCTATTAGCGAAAATTAGAACGTTTGAGTGATACTAGGGTGTGTCTTAAAACTCCGCAGGGAGCAGATGTTGCCGAATTTTCGTTCCATGCAAGGCGCTTTTTCGCAGGCTTACCGGGGGTAAGTCAAGGAAAAATAACGCAGCAGGGGGCGAAAAGGCGGTGAAAGATGCCCTTGAGCGAGTTTTAAGACACGCCCTAGAGTGCCAAGCCATTATAGATTCCTGTTTATAGTCCAGAGTGCCACACGAATGGAGGAATCCCATGCGACGAATTTCGACGCTGCTGGCGTTGGCCGTGTTTGTCTACGCAGCGGGCCGGCTGATGTGGATCGGCTGGGAGAGCTTGCAACGCCGCTGGGCGCTGGAGGAAGCCCAGGCGATGTTTAGTATGGCGCGCAGCCAGGAAGAGACGGAACATGCTGGAGGCGCGGCCATACTCGATGCGGCCGTAACGAGCCACGTCTACGGGACCGGCGGCGAGCGTCCGGTTCGCGGCAGGTTTCAACCGCTGCTGGAGCTGAATCGGGACATAGTCGGATGGGTCCAGCTGGAGGGCAGCCGCGTCGACTATCCGATTGTGCAAGGGCAGGATCAGGCACGGTATTTGACCCGCAATTACAAGGGCGAGGAGTCCAAGGCGGGCAGTATTTTTATGGATGTACGCAATGATATCCGCCAAGACGAGCGGCATACTGTTATTTACGGTCACCGGATGAAGGACGGCACGATGTTCGGCGAGCTGAAGCATTTTATCAACCGCGATTATTATGACGCGCACCGGATGATCCGCTTTGATACGTTGTATGGTTCGTACCGGGCAGAGGTGTTCGCCGCGTATTATACGACTACGGATTTTAATTATATTGAAACTCATTTTGCGGATGATGAGGCATACGGGGCTTTTTTGCAGCAGCTTCAGCAGAAATCGCTGTATCCGTCGGATATGGCGTTAAGCGCGAACGACCGGATACTCACCTTGTCGACCTGTGATTATTTGCTTGACCCTGTAAATGGACGTTTTGTTGTGCATGCCCGGCTCGTCAAGGAGGATGCGACGGGAACTGCTTGACTTTGCCAAATTTCGCGGGTAAAATGTGAACATTGAAGGTCTAACATGAAGTGATCCAACGATGGGAACAAGTAGTTTGAACCGTGCATAGGTCAGAGAGGGAAGCCGCGGCTGCAAGCTTCCTTATGCAGATCAGATGAACAGACATCCCGGAGGACAGGCGGGGAACCCCGTTGTCGTTGTCTTGCAGGAGAAGCGGGCAAGCGACAGCCGGATAGTAGCCGATTGCGCAAGGCGGGCGTTATCCGCTTCAAGTGTGAATGCTTGCCAATGCCCGGTAGCCGGAGCGGCGCAGCAGTCAAATCGCGGGTGGTACCGCGGGAGAAACCGAACCGTTCTCTCGTCCCTGTTTATCGACAGGGGCGGGAGTTTTTTTGTATGCCGAACCTGGTTGCAGTTGTGCAGGGCCGGGTCCGGAGAGGCTTGAGTTTGGAAAGGAGCGAATCACGATGAGTATTCAGAAGCCTAAAGGAACGCAGGATCTGCTGCCCGGTGAAATTGAGAAGTGGCAGTATCTGGAGAGCAAGGCGCGGGATTTGTGCGGGCGGTTTAATTACCGCGAGCTGCGGACGCCGATTTTCGAGCACACGGAGCTGTTTCAGCGCGGCGTCGGCGAGACGACGGATATCGTCGAAAAAGAAATGTACACCTTCACGAGCAAGGGCGAACGCAGCCTGTCGCTGCGTCCGGAGGGGACGGCCGGCGTCGTCCGCTCGTATGTGGAAAACAAGCTGTACGGCGAGCCGGATGTCAGCAAGCTGTATTATATCGGGCCGATGTTCCGCTACGAGCAGCCGCAGTCGGGCCGCTTCCGGCAGTTCCACCAGTTTGGCATCGAGGCGATCGGCTCCGTCGATCCGAGTCTGGACGCGGAAATCATCGCGCTGGGGTACACGTTTATTCATGAGCTGGGGCTGAAGGATGTGACGGTTGAAATCAATTCCGTCGGCAATCCGGCCGTACGCGCCGCTTACCGCGAGCATATTCAGCAGTTTTTTGCTCCGGTCAAGGATCAGCTGTGCGCGGACTGCCAGTCCCGGTATGATCGCAACCCGATGCGTATTCTCGATTGCAAGAAGGATCAGAAGTTTTGCGAGGGCGCGCCGACGATTATCGAGCATCTCGACGAGGAATGCAGCACGCATTTCGCGCTTGTGCAGGAGTATTTGACGGCGCTACAAATTCCATACCGTCTGAATCCCCGCATGGTGCGCGGGCTGGACTATTACACGCATACTGCGTTTGAGTACAAGGCCGCAGGCATCGGCGCGATCGACACGATTGGCGGCGGCGGGCGTTACAATGGTCTGGTCGGCCAGATTGGCGGTCAGGATCAGCCTGGCGTCGGTCTGGGCCTCGGTCTGGAGCGGATTCTGCTCGTCCTGCAGGCGCAGCAGGTGAACGTGCCGGCGGCAAAGCCGCTTGACGTCTACCTGATCGGCCTCGGCGAAGCGGCGGAAAAGCGGATCGTAGGGTTGCTCCATGAGCTGCGCCTGCAAGGGCTGACGGCCGAGAAGGACTACCAGTCCCGCAAGCTCAAGGCGCAGATGAAGTCTGCGGACCGCTTCAATGCCGCTTATGTCGCAATTCTCGGCGATAACGAGCTGGAGCGCGGCGAAATTTCGGTTAAAACGCTGGCGACCGGCGAGCAGGAAACGCTGCCGCTGGCAGAAGTTGCCCAGACGTTGGCAGCGCGGCGGCAAGGCTGACGGAGCAAGAGCGCCTTACGCCTGAGGACATGATGTTGAAGTCATGGTAAAGGAGTGCCGGTAGCCGACACCTGGTAGCTGGCGCGTCAAAACCAATACTGTGATGCAGCGCAGCAAGCAAGCGACATGTGGTAGTTAGACAGACGCTCGCACGAAAATTCGAACGAAGCAAAATGAACGGTCAATCTCTTGACCAATTCGATCTCAAATTAAATGGAGGTAATTTTCATCATGACCCAATTATTGAAAAACCATGACTGCGGCACGCTGAGCAAAGCCAACGTCGGACAAACGGTTACCCTGAACGGCTGGGTACAGCGCCGCCGCGACCTGGGCGGAGTTTTGTTCATCGACCTGCGCGACCGGAGCGGGATTGTCCAAATCGTATTTAACCCGGAATTTTCCGGTGATGCGCACGCAGTCGCTGACCGCGCCCGCAACGAATATGTGCTTGCGGTTCGCGGAACGATTGTTGAGCGCGACGCGGAAACGGTTAATGCGAACCTGCCGACTGGCGATATTGAGGTGCGCGTGACGGAAATCGAAGTGATGAACCCGGCGAAAAACCCGCCGTTTTTCATCGAGGATGGCATCGAAATCGACGAGTCGCTGCGCCTGAAGTACCGTTACCTCGACCTGCGTCGTCCTGAAATGCAGCGTACGCTGCAGCTTCGTTCCAAAGCGGCGAAAATTTTCCGCGACTATTTGGACGAAAACGGCTTTATTGAAGTGGAAACGCCGATTTTGACCAAAAGCTCGCCAGAGGGCGCGCGTGATTATTTGGTGCCAAGCCGTGTACATCCGGGCGAGTTTTTCGCGCTGCCGCAATCGCCGCAAATCTATAAGCAATTGCTGATGGTCAGCGGCCTGGAGCGCTATTACCAGATCGCCCGCTGCTTCCGCGATGAGGATCTGCGCGCCGACCGCCAGCCTGAATTTACGCAAGTGGACATCGAAACGTCGTTCTTGTCGCAGGACCAGCTGCTGGAGCTGATGGAGCAGCTCGCAGCCCGCTTGTTCCGCGAAACGATCGGCGTGGAAATCCCGACTCCATTCCAGCGGATCAGCTATGCGGACGCGATGGGCAAATACGGCTCCGATAAGCCGGACCTGCGTTTCGGTCTGGAGCTGAAGGACGTTTCGGATATTGTGGCCAACTCGGGCGTGCAGGTGTTTAACACGGTTGTCTCCAAGGGCGGCCAGGTGAAGGCGCTGAACGCGAAAGGCTGCGGCGTCTGGAGCCGCAAGGAGATTGACGATCTCGGCTCATTTGCTTCCCGCTATGGGGCGAAGGGTCTTGCCTGGATCACCTACAAGGACGGCGAGCTGAAAGGACCGATCGTCAAGTTTTTCAACGAGTCGGAGCTGGAGCTGCTCAAGGAGCGTCTGGAAGCGGAAGAGGGCGACCTGCTGCTGTTCTCCGCGGATACGAAAAAGGTCGTCGCCGACGTACTTGGCAACCTCCGGTTGAAAATCGGCAAACAGCTTGGCCTGATCGACGAGAGCAAGTTCAAATTTGCCTGGGTGGTAGACTTCCCGCTGCTCAGCTACGATGATGAAGCGAAGCGTTATGTAGCCGAGCATCATCCGTTTACCCGTCCGAAGGATGAGGATGTGCAGTTCTTCGATACTGATCCGGGGCAAATCCGGGCGCAAGCGTATGACCTCGTGCTGAACGGCTATGAAGTCGGCGGCGGCTCGATGCGGATTTACAAGCGCGATGTGCAGGAGAAGATGTTCGGCGCTCTCGGCTTTTCCGATGAAACGGCCAATGAGAAGTTCGGCTACCTGCTGGAAGCATTTGAGTATGGCACGCCTCCGCACGGCGGGATTGCGTTCGGCTTCGACCGTCTGGTTATGCTGCTGACCGGCCGTACGAACCTTCGCGAGACAATTGCATTTCCGAAAACGGCAAGCGCGACCGATCTGTTGATGAACGCGCCGGCCGAGGTGGACCTCCCGCAGCTGGAGCAGCTGTCGATCCGCGTGGCTAAGAAGCCGCCTGTTGCCAAGGCGTAAGTGGGCAAGCTGCAGCGGACAATAGCGGACAATTTGGAAGCGGACAAGTCGCAGGCTGACGAAAGCTATAGGCTATAAGCTGAAAGGCATGGGCTGGAAGCAGCTTTCCAGAACGATCAGGGAAAAGGAGGAAGCCGCAATGCTGCATCAATTTTCACGCACGGAGCTGGCGATCGGACCGGAAGGGCTGGAGGCTCTGAAAAACAGCACGGTAGCTGTGCTCGGCATCGGAGGTGTCGGCGGTATAGCTGCGGAAGCGTTGGCTCGTACCGGGATTGGCCGGATCATCATGATCGACAAGGACGTGGTTGACATTACAAATGTGAACCGACAGGTCCATGCCCTGACGACGACCGTCGGCCAGCCGAAGGCCGAGCTGATGCGGGAGCGTATCCTGCAAATTAACCCGGAGTGCGACGCCATCGCGCTGCGGATGTTTTATACCGAGGAAACATACGAGCAGCTATTTGCGTATCCGCTGGACTATGTGTTGGACGCGTCGGATACGATCAGCTACAAAATTCATCTGATCAAGGAATGCCGCCGCCGCAAAATTAAGTTGATTTCCAGCATGGGCGCGGCCAACAAGATGGACCCGACGCGGTTCCAGGTGGCGGATATTTCCAAAACGTCCGTTGACCCGCTGGCTCGCGTGATCCGGCATAAGCTGCGTAAGGAAGGCATCCATAAAGGCGTCAAGGTCGTCTTTTCGACCGAGGAGCCCATCAAGCCTCGCCAGGACGTGACGCAAAAAATTGTGCCGGACAATGCTCCGGAAATCCGCAAGGCTCAGCAGCCTCCGGCCAGCAACGCGTTTGTCCCCCCGGTAGCCGGTCTGATTATGGTCAGTGTCGCAGTCAAGGACTTGCTGGCGAAAGCGGGCATTAAGTAGCGTTTGGCGGGCATTAAGCAGTGCTTGTATTAAGACACGCAAGGTATGCAAGCTGTGGACCGGCGTTTGCTCTCAGGAGCGGACGCCGGTTTTTTTGTCCGCTGAATCCTGTTGCGCGGGTCTTTGTCCGTACGCACCTTCTCTGTGCGACAGCCGGGACTATGTTACAATGGAACAAGATTCTGCGATGAAGAAGGTAGAGACGTATGGACTTATTCGATTATAATCAGTCGTCCTCGACTGAGGAATACAAGCCGCTCGCTGAGCGGATGAGACCGCGAAATCTGGATGAATATATCGGCCAGACCCATTTGATCGGCAAAGGCAAAACGCTGCGTCATTTAATCGAGTCGGACAAGGTTCCCTCGCTTATTTTGCAGGGGCCGCCGTCCAGCGGCAAGACGACGCTGGCGATGATCGTCAGCAAGCTGAGCGAGGCCGAGTTCGTGAAGCTGAACGCGGTTTCGCTGTCGATTGCGCTGCTGCGCGATACGTTCGAGAAAGCAAAGGACATGAAGAAGCTGTATAACAAACGAACGATCGTTTTTATCGACGAGATTCATGCGATGAAAAGCAATATCCAGGAGTCGCTGCTGCCTGTCGTCGAAACCGGCGCGATCACGCTGATCGGCTGCACGACGGAAAGCATCCAGCATGACATCATTCCGCCGCTTGTGTCCCGCTGCCGCGTATTTCAGCTGCAGCCGCTGACAGAGCGGGATATTCGTTCGGCGCTGCTGCAGGCGCTGGACGATGCCGAGCGCGGGCTCGGCAAGCTCAAGGTGAGGATGGCGCCCGAGGCGCTTGATTACTTGGCCGATATTTGCAACGGCGATTTGCGCAATGCGATTAACGCTCTGGAGGCGGCTGTGTTTTCCACCTTTGACTCCGATGTCGTGGAGCTGCCTGCCGTTCGCGAAGCGTATGCGACCCGGATGAATACGATCAGCACGACGGACAAGTACAATTTGACCTCGGCTTTGTGTAAATGCATGCGCGGCGGCCATACCGACGGAGCGCTGTATTGGCTGGCCCGGCTGCTCGACAGCGGCGTTGACCCGATGTATATCATACGCCGCGTCATCGTGCACAGCTGCGAGGATGTCGGGATGGCGAACCCGAATGCGCTGCAGGTAGCCGTAGCGGCGAAGGACGCCATCCAGTTCGTCGGCATGCCGGAAGGGCGGCTGCCGCTGGCGCAGGCTGTCGTCTACGTCTGTGAAAGCCCCAAGTCCAACAGCGTCTACAAAGGCATTAACGCGGCGCTGCAAACGGTTCATGAGCACCGGGCGTACGAGGTGCCGGCGCAGATCAGAGACGGCACGACAACCTATGTCAATCCGATTGACCACCCGGGCGCGGTCATTCAATACATGCCGGATGAACTGAAGCATACCCGGTTTTACACGCCGCAAAATGCCGGTGTTGAAGGGAAAATTTATACGAAATATAACGAGAAGCGTAATTGAAAATCCCGTTCTAGGCCAAACCCCGGCTGTATAGGGTAATAGTAGCTGTTTAATCCGGGCTTCATCAGGATTCGATCAGGGTTTACCCCGGTTTTAGCCGGGCAACCAAACAGCAGCTGGTTCGGGAAGGTGGGTATGGCTTGAGCGGCGATCCGTTCTCCATCTGGTTATGCATCATGTCGGTTGTGCTGTTGATTGGGTTGCATGGTTTGCTGGTTGCTTTTCAATGTGTGACTGCACGCGCTTCGCCAGCAGACGCTGGCCGAGCGGAGCCGCCTGACGGCTCGACGTCGGATGAAGCTCCTCGCGCAGCGGGGGAGGCTGATCCGTCTAGTCCGAATAATCTAAATAGTTCGCATGCGCTGAATGGGCCAGTCAGCCCGACCCGGCGGACAGACCGGGAGGCGACTGCTTTCCGCGCCGGAAGCACGCTGACGAGCCTTGGCCTGGGCTGGCTTGGCGCTGCAGGCTTGGCGCTGCTGCTGTCTGCACCGCTGCAGGCGCTCGGCTTGCCTGCAGCGGCTGCGCAGATCGCCGCCGCAGTAGCCGGGTTTGCGCTGCTGGCGCTGCTGCAGCTGACGCTGGGCGAGTTGCTGCCCCGCGCGTATACGAGCCGCCGGCCGGGACGCCTGACGGCCTGGTCGGTCCGGTCCGGGGCCTGGCTGCGGCTCCTGCTGAGTCCGCTGCTGCGGTTGTCCGGCGCGATCACAAGCGGGCTGCTCAGGCTGGTCGGTATCGAGCCGCCGGAGGAGCAGGGAGCGGCGCATACCGAGGATGAAATCCGCTCTCTGATGAAGGAAAGCAATCGCCGGGGTTACATCGCTAACACCGAGATGACGCTGGTTGACAATATTTTTGAATTTGCCGAGACGACCGCCAGAGAAATTATGATTCCCCGGACGGAAATGATATGTCTGTACGCGCAGCGATCGTATGAGGAAAACAAGCTGCTGGCGATTAGCGAAATGCATACCCGTTACCCGCTGTGCCAGCCGGATAAGGACCATATCGCCGGATTCGTCCACATGAAGGACCTGCTCAAGCTGACGGATGAAGCGGTTGATCTGCGCGACATTATCCGGCCGATGCTCAAGGTGCCGGAGTCGATGCAGATCAGCGCGCTGCTCAAGCTGATGCAGAAGCGGAAAACGCAAATGGTGCTGCTGATCGACGAATTCGGCGGCACAAGCGGACTTGTCACCTTCGAGGATATTATCGAGGAAATTGTCGGGGAAATTCAGGATGAATTTGACGAGGAGCGACCGCAGATCGAGCGCAGGAATGAGCACGCCCATTCGATCGACGGTCGGCTGCTTATTGAGGAAGTGAATGCTTTTTTCGGATTAACGATTGAGACCGATGATTACGATACGATCGGAGGGTGGATTTACTCGCAGGTCGAGATGCCGCCGGTCAAGGAGCAGCTGATCCATTGGGGGGAAGACTGGTCGTTCGTCATTGAGGAAATTGATCATCTGCGCATCTCGCGCATTTTGCTTACCCGCCAACTGCCGGAGCGTCATGCGCCGCCTGGCGGCAGCGGGAACGCCGATGACGACGCCTGGCTGCCGCCGGACCGTTCATCTGGCGGTTAAGGCAGGCCGGCGGAACGGATTAACGAAATTCGGGCGGACATGATATACTTGCTCTAAACAACGTTTATGAGAGAGCAAGGAGAGAGATCGAAGTTGGCCCGTACATTCAAGGGAATCAAGCTGACCCCGCCGCGTGTGTTTGCGGTGGGCTTTGCCTTTATTATTGCGGTCGGCACGCTGCTGCTGTCGCTGCCGGCGGCCTCGCAGAGCGGTCAGCCGACGCCGTTTATCGACGCCTTGTTTACGGCGACATCGGCGACCTGTGTAACCGGACTTGTGATCGTCGATACCGGCACGTATTTTTCGACCTTCGGGCAGCTGGTTATTTTGGCGCTGATTCAGCTTGGCGGACTCGGCTTTATGACGACGGTCACGTGGTTTGCGGTGGCGCTGCGCAAGCGCATTTCACTGCGCGACCGGATTATGCTCAAGGAATCGTTGAACTTGTCCGGCATCGACGGCGTCGTTCGGCTTATTCTCAAGGTGCTGCTGTATTCCGCGCTGATCGAAGGGGTGGCCGCGCTTTATTTCACCTGGCATTGGTCCTATGAAATGCCAGTGCCGCAGGCGGCTTATTATGGCGTGTTTCACGCGATTTCCATCTTCAACAACGCAGGCTTCGAGCTGCTTGGCGGCTTCCGCAACATGACGCCGTATGTGGACGATTGGGGCGTCAACATCATCTCGATGCTGCTTATTTTACTCGGGAGCATCGGATTTATCGTGCTGGCCGAGCTGGTGGACTACCGCCGCACGCGCAAGCTTTCGCTCCACAGCAAGGTTGTGCTGTCGGCAACGGCTGTGCTGATGCTGCTGGGCGCGCTGCTGATTTTTATTTTCGAATTTACGAATGCGCGAACAATGGGTCCGCTCGATTTGGATACGAAGCTGCTTGCTTCGCTGTTCCAATCCATAAGCCTCCGTTCGGCCGGCGTGAATACGGTGGATATTAGCCAGCTGCGCTCGGCGACGTTGTTTCTGATGATTATTATGATGTTTATCGGGGCGGCCCCCAGCTCAACCGGCGGGGGAATCAAGCTGACGACCTTCGTCATCCTGGTCGGCGCGCTGCTGGCGATGATTCGCGGCAAGGAGGATGTTGTGTTATTCCGCCACCGGATTGCCAAGAGCGATATTTATCGGGCCACGACCTTTTGCTTTATCGGGCTGTTTTGTGTCGTGGCGTCCACGATGGCGTTGTCTGCGGTGCAGGAGCAGGATTTTCTGATTATTTTATTTGAAGCGGTGTCTGCGTTCGGAACGGTCGGCTTGAGCGGGGGGCTGACGACGGAGCTGGGAGCTGCGGGCAAAATCATTATTATTCTTATGATGTTTATCGGACGTGTCGGAATTGTTACGCTGGCGTATGCGCTTCAGCCGAATCCGAAAAAAGAGCCGTACCGGTATCCGGAAGGCAAGCTGACAATTGGCTAAGTCGCATGACGGCAAGAATTGCGAACGGTCGGCTCTTCTTTTATAGCCCGGGAAATAGTTCGACAAAAAAACCGCCGGAAGCGTCAGCCTCCGACGGTTTTTCAGCATCAATCAAGCGCGGATGATAGCATCAATGACCGCACCGCCAAGGCAGGTGTCGCCATCGTAGAACACAACCGATTGCCCCGGCGTAATGGCCTTCTGCGGCTGATCAAAGGCGACCTCGCAGCGGCCGTCGGCCTGAAAATCGACCGTAACGCCCTGATCAGGCTGACGGTAGCGGAATTTCGCTGTACACCGGTAAGCCTCCTGCGGCGGCTCGCCTGCGATCCAGTTCAGCTCCGAGGCCAGCAGTCCTTTGGAGTACAGCTCAGGATGCTTCTCGCCCTGCACGACGTACAAAATGTTTTGCTCCAGGTCCTTGCCGGCAACAAACCAAGGCTCGCCGTTGCCGGAGCCGCCGATGCCGAGTCCTTGTCGCTGGCCGAGCGTGTAATACATCAGTCCGTCGTGACGGCCCTTCACTTCGCCATCGAGCGTACGCATATCCCCCGGCCTGGCCGGCAAATAGCCGCTCAAAAACTCCTTGAAATTCCGCTCACCGATAAAGCAGACGCCGGTGCTGTCTTTTTTCTTGGCGGTCGCAAGCCCGGCCTTCTCGGCAATGGCCCGCACCTCGGGCTTGGGCAGGTTGCCGATCGGGAACATTGCTTTGGACAATTGATACTGATTAAGCGCATGGAGGAAATACGTCTGGTCCTTGCCCGCATCGACGCCGCGCAGCAGCCTGAGCTTGCCGTCCGCTTGCTCCACCCGGGCGTAATGGCCGGTTGCGATATAATCGGCGCCGAGCTCCAGCGCCTTGTTCAGAAATTCACCGAATTTGATCTCGCGGTTGCACATCACATCGGGATTAGGCGTCCGTCCCTTGCGGTATTCGTCAAGGAAGTACGCAAACACCTTGTCCATGTATGGTTTCTCGAAATTGACCGTATAATAGGGGATGCCGATTTGCTCGCATACGCGGCGCACATCCTCCGCGTCATCCTCTGCCGTACAGTGGCCGAATTCATCGGTGTCATCCCAGTTTTTCATAAATATACCGATCACCTCGTAGCCCTGTTCCTTGAGCAGCAGAGCCGCTACGGAGGAATCGACGCCTCCCGACATCCCAAGGACGATACGTGGTTTACTCATAATGTTTTCCCTCGCTTTGCTGATGACATGGTTGTATTATACAACCAATCGCAGCCGGAATAAAATAATTTCATGAAGTTGACAAGGTTACTCTCCCATCAGTAGCGGATTTATGTTACGATAGAAAAGATATAAACATGTATCAAATGTAAATGAGGTGCTTGACTTGAAAATATCTACAAAAGGCCGTTACGGGCTCACCATTATGATGGAGCTGGCGACTCGGATCGGAGAAGGACCCACCTCACTGAAAAGCATCGCGGAAAAGCATCAGCTTTCCGAGCATTATTTAGAGCAATTGGTTGCCCCGCTGCGTAATGCCGGGTTGGTCAAGAGCATTCGCGGCGCTTACGGTGGTTACATTCTATCCAAAAACCCGGAGGATATTTCAGCGGGCGATGTCATTCGCGTACTGGAAGGGCCGATTAGTCCGGTTGATTTCACGGAAGAGGATGACCCTGCCAAGCGGCATCTGTGGGTTCGGATTCGGGACGGCATCGCTGAGGTGCTGGATTCAACTTCGTTGCACGATCTGATTTCATTCAAAGATGAAGGCAATCAAAACGACAGCTACATGTTTTACATTTAAAAATCCGGCAAGCTCTGGCCGCCAGAGCTTGCCATACTCCTAACTCCTGACTGATCGCGATCAGAGAGGGACAAATGTGGTGAATTAAATTGGACACGATTTATTTGGATCATGCCGCTACGACGCCGGTGCTTCCGGAGGTCGTAGAAGCGATGCTGCCATACTGGACCGGCGGCTTCGGTAATGCGTCCAGCACGCATTGGGCCGGGCGTGGCGCCAAGCTCGCGTTAAATGAGGCGCGGGACAAGATCGCCAGCTTCGTCGGCTGCTCGCCGGCTGAGCTTGTTTTTACGTCAGGCGGCACAGAAAGCGATAACCTTGCGATTTACGGCGCAGCCGAGGCAGGCCGAAGTCGCGGAAACCATATCATTACGACGCAAATCGAGCATCATGCCGTGCTGCATGCTTGCGACCGGCTGGAACGGCTTGGCTTTGAGGTTACGCGATTGCCGGTCAACGAGTACGGCCAGGTGTCGGTCGAGGCTGTGAAAGCGGCGGTCAGGCCGGATACGGTTTTGATCAGCGTCATGCACGGCAACAATGAAGTCGGAACGCTGCAGCCGATTGAGCAGATCGGAGCCTTTGCGCGCGAGCGGGGCATTGCGTTTCACGTCGATGCCGTGCAGTCGCTTGCGTATGTGCCGATTCGTCTGTCGGAGCTGCCGGTTGATTTGATGAGTTTTTCCGCGCATAAGCTGCATGGTCCCAAGGGGATCGGCGCGTTATATATAGCAAGGGGCGCGCGGTTGATCCCGCAAACCTACGGCGGCTCACAGGAGCGCAAGCGCCGTCCCGGAACGGAAAACATTCCGGCCATCGCAGGCTTCGGCAAGGCGGTGGAACTTTTTGCGCAGAACAGGTATGAACTTAGGGAGAAAGTGGAAACACTACGTTGTAAACTGGTCGCTGAGCTGGAGCGTCGGCTGGGACACGAAGCCTTCGTCTTGAACGGACATCCGGCTGCGCGACTGCCGCATATTTTAAATGTCAGCTTTCCGGGCGTTGCGACCGAGACGATGCTGATGAATCTGGATCTCGCGGGAATTGCCGCAGCGAGCGGTTCGGCCTGCACCTCGGGCTCGCTGGAAGTTTCGCATGTGCTGCGTGCGATGGGGTTGTCCGAGGCTCGGTCCGGCTCCGCCGTCCGCTTCAGCTTCGGAGCAGGCAATGACGAAGCCCAGATGGTCCGTACCGCTGAGCTTGTTGAAACCGTTGTGCGCCGCTTGCGTAGTAACGGCTAAGCGGAGGCGCTGCCCATCATGTACCGGTTCATCAGGTTGATGCGGCTTCGGCGCTGGCTGGCGATCGTTCAGAAGGGGCCTAAAGCCTGATTGGAGAGATCGACGTTGAAGCGAATCCGTGATGTGATCGGGCTGCCCGTTCTGTGTGTGCAGACCGGCAAGCAAGTAGGAGCTGTTCAGGATGTGCTGCTTGATGACGAATGGCATATTCAAGCGTTCGTGCTTAGTGGCGGGCACTGGTTCCAGGAGGCAAGCTGTGTCCGCTGGGAAGGTGTGACGGCTGTCGGCGACGATGCCGTTACGATTCAGCGGGAGGACCTCGTCCAGCCGCTGGAGGCGGAGCCATCGTGGCGTATGCTGCTCGGCGGGAGCCGCCGCATTAAGGGAATGCCTCTTGTAACCGTCAACGGACACCAGCTTGGCGTCGTGGATGATGTTTATGCCGATAGCGGATCGGGTAGGAAAATAATAGGTTATGAGCTAACCGAGGGTTTCATTTCAGATCTCAAAGAAGGGCGCAAATGGTTGCCCATGCCGGACTCCGTCAAAGTCGGCGAGGATGCCTTGATTGTTCCCGTTCACGCAAGCGAGGCGTTGGAGGAAATCTTCGTACCAAAAGAAGAATAGGGTGATACCGATGTTACGTTGTCCAAACTGCAACTCCAAAGATATTGGCAAAATCGGCTCGCACCAGTTTTATTGCTGGGGCTGCTTTATCGAATTAACCGTGAACGGTGAAAAAATGTCGGTGTATCAGGTCGAGGAAGACGGTACGCTCAGCTCGCTGGACGATCTGTTTTTTGAAGAGGAAATGCCGCAAGTCCACGCTAATTAAAAATCGACGGACAAACCCTTTGTATAAAGCGGGCTTGTCCCAGCGATTTACGCGATTACGCGATTTACGTAAACATGAGGGTTGAACACATACGCCGCATCGGTGGAGCACAAGCTGCTTCGCCGTTTTGCGGCGTTTTCTGGCTGATCAAGGATTAAAAAGCAGAGGTTGTACATATACTGTCGTATGTACCGAGCGAGTCGCTCGCATCCAAACCTTTGCCGCCTGCGCGGCTCCGGGAGTGAAAGCCGATGGACCCGTTACCCAAAAACCGTATATTGCTGGGCATGGTGATGGTGCTCGTCGGTCTCGCCATCTTGCTGCTGCTGATGCAGCTGAGGCCGCTAATTACGGGGATTTATGTATTTTTGCGGGAAATTCTTACCCCGTTTATCATCGCGCTTATTATTTCGTATGTGCTGAACCCGGTTGTCTCGCTGCTCGGCGCGCGCAGAGTGCCGCGAACGATTGCGGTGCTGCTCATCTACGCGATGTTTATTATGTCCATGACCGTCATCCTGATGAATGTGATCCCGATGTTTGTCAATCAATTGGCCGAGCTGAACGAACGCATGCCGGATGTTTCCTTTAAGGCGCAAAGCCTGGTGGACGATCTGAACGGCCTGCAGTTTTTACCGGACAGCGTGCGAATCGGCATTAATGAATCCTTGTCGAAGCTGGAGGGCAGCGTTTCGGCGGCGATTGCAGATTATATTAACGGGATCGGCAGCACGATTAATACCATGTTTATGGTGTTTATCATTCCGTTTGTTGCCTTTTACATGCTCAAGGATTTCCAGCTGATGGAGAAAACAACGCTAGCGATTGTACCGAAGACGCACCGCAAGGAAATCGTGTCATTGCTGATGGATATCGACACGGCGCTCGGCAACTACATTCGCGGGCAATTTACCGTCTGTGTGATCATCGGCGCGCTGGCGTATATCGGCTACTGGTCGATTGGTATTCCGTACGCCCTGCTGCTGGCCAGCATTGTCGCCGTATTTAACATTATTCCATACCTTGGTCCGTTTCTCGGAGCGGCGCCTGCGTTAATTGTGGCTTCAACCATCTCCATGAAAATGGTGCTGCTGGTCATCATCGTAAATACGGCCTGCCAAATTTTGGAGGGCAACGTCATTTCGCCGCAGGTGGTGGGCCGGTCGCTGAAGATGCACCCGCTGCTTATTATATTTGCGCTGCTTGTCGGCGGCGAGGTTGCGGGGGTGCCGGGGCTAATTTTGGCCGTCCCGTTTTTTGCGGTGATGAAGGTGATCGTGCAGCATTTATTTCTGTACGTCGTCCACCGCCGAACCGTGTAGCGTGGTTGACAGTGGCTGCCGGACAGCGGTATAATTTCCCGGTATAGACGCATGTCAACATACCCTAAATCGTTGAAGAAATTCAGTAGGTTGTAGCCCATTAGCCAGAGAGAAGGCTTGGAGCGCTGAGCCGGACGTGAGCGGGGAAGTCGCCCCGATGTCAACGTTTGCCGCCAGCTTGCTCCGCTGCGAGAGCTTTCCTGATGAAGAATAACCGAACGCTCATTTCAGAGTGCGGATAAACTCCGCCGGACCCGGACCCGTTAACATTCGGCTAGAGGAGATTGCGTTCTCCCGTTTCGTCCGCCTACAGCGGCCGCGAGCGGAGCCAGGCGCAATAACCAGGGTGGTACCGCGATTCAATCGTCCCTGCTTTCAGGGGCGTTTTTTTGTCGTTTTCCGTTTCATACCAAACCAGGGGGGTTATTACAAGTGAAAGCCAGTGAAATTCGCTCCAAATGGCTAGCTTTTTTCGAGAGCAAAGGACATAAAATCGAGCCGAGCGCTCCGCTCGTGCCGCACAACGACCCGTCGCTGCTATGGATCAATGCCGGCATGGCGCCGCTCAAGGCGTATTTCGACGGACGTGTCGTACCGGAAAATCCGCGCATTGCCAACTCGCAGAAGTGCATCCGCACCAACGATATTGAAAATGTAGGCAAAACGCGCCGTCATCACACCTTTTTCGAAATGCTTGGCAACTTCTCGATCGGCGATTATTTCAAGGAAGAAGTCATTACATGGGCGTGGGAGTTTCTGACGGATAAGGAATGGATCGGCTTCGATCCCGACCGGCTGTCGGTTACCGTCTATCCGGAGGATACCGAGGCGTTTGAATTTTGGAACAAAAAGATCGGACTGCCGGCTGAACGCATTTACAAGCTGGATGAGAACTTCTGGGATATCGGCGAAGGACCGTGCGGGCCTTGTACGGAAATATTCTACGACCGCGGCGACAAATACGGCGACCTGAGCGATCCGGAATGCTGGCCGGGCGGCGAAAATGAACGGTTCCTGGAAGTATGGAACCTCGTGTTTTCCCAATTCAACCATAACAAGGACGGCAGCTACACGCCGCTTCCGAACAAAAACATTGATACCGGGGCCGGACTGGAGCGGTTCGCGTCCATTTTGCAGGATGTCGATTCGAACTTCGATACGGATTTGTTTCAGCCGATCATTCAGAAAACGGCCGAGCTGGCCGGCGTCGTGTACAAGGAAAAGCTGGAAACCGACGTTGCGCTGAAGGTAATTGCCGACCATATCCGGACGGTGGCCTTCTCCGTTGGCGACGGCGTCCTGCCTTCCAATGAAGGTCGCGGTTATGTCATCCGCCGTCTGCTGCGCCGCGCCGTTCGTTACGGCAAGGTGCTCGGACTGGACAAGCCGTTCCTTTACTCGCTGACCGGCATCGTGGGCGACATTATGGGCGTGTACTATCCAGAGGTTGTGGAGAAGCGCGCCTTCATCGAAAAGGTTATCCGCACCGAGGAGGAGCGGTTCCACGAGACGCTGGGCGGCGGCCTCGCCATTCTCGCCGAGCTGACGGACAAGGCGCGCCAGAGCGGCGCTGCTTCCATCAGCGGACCGGATGCGTTCAAGCTGTACGATACGTACGGGTTCCCGTTTGACCTGACCGAGGATTTTGCGGCCGAGCAAGGCTTGACGGTTGACCGGGCAGGCTTCGACGCGGCGATGCAGGAGCAGCGTGACCGCGCCCGCGCCGCACGCCAGGAATCCGGCAGCATGAAGGTGCAGGGCGGGCCGCTGACGGACTACACGGTTAAAAGCGAGTTTGTTGGTTATACTGAATTGGTAACAACTGCTAATGTTGTGGCGATTGTCCACGAGCAGCAGTTTGTCGATCTCGTCGGTACCGGCGAGCTGTGCCAGGTTATTCTGGATCGTACGCCGTTTTATGCGGAAAGCGGAGGCCAGGTGAGCGATCACGGCTTGATCACCGCAGACGGCCTTGTGCTCAAGGTCGAGGAGGTCGGCAAGGCGCCGCACGGCCAGCATGTGCATACGGTAAGGGTTGAAGCGGGTGTACTGCGCCAAGGCCAGACGGTACAGGCTGCCGTTGCGCAGGAAGCGCGCGAGGATATTATTAAAAATCATACGGCGACACATTTGCTGCATAAAGCGCTCAAGGATGTGCTAGGCGAGCATGTCAATCAGGCCGGCTCGCTGGTTGCGCCGGACCGCTTGCGCTTCGACTTCTCTCACTTTGGCGGCATAACCGCTGAGGAGCTGCAGGAAATCGAGCGTCGCGTTAACGAACAGGTATGGAACAACCTGGCCGTTGACATCAGCCTCAAGCCGATTGCGGAAGCGAAGGCAATGGGGGCGATGGCGCTGTTCGGCGAGAAATACGGCGATGTCGTAAGGGTCGTGCGTGTCGGCGACTACAGCCTGGAGCTGTGCGGCGGCTGCCATGTGGCCAATACGGGCCAGATCGGTTTGTTCAAGCTGATCAGCGAATCGGGCATCGGCTCAGGCGTTCGCCGGATCGAAGCGGCAACGGGCCGCGGCGCGTATCAGTACCTGGACGGTCAGCTCCAGCTGCTGCGCGATGCGGCCGGCTTGCTCAAGTCGAACATCGCGGATGTGCCGAAGCGGGTCGAAGGCTTGTTTGCCCAGCTCAAGGAGCTGTCGCGCGAGAACGAGTCGCTGAAGGCGAAGCTGTCCAGCGTAGAAGCAGGCTCGCTCACCGATCAGGTGAAGACGGTCGGCGGCGTCACCTTGCTGTCTGCCGAAGTCAGCGCAGGCGACATGGAAACGCTGCGCAGCATCGTGGATCAGATGAAGCAGAAGCTCGGGTCTGCGGTGATCGTGCTTGGCGCGGCTGCCGAAGGCAAGGTTAATCTTGTAGCGGCTGTGACGCCTGATCTGGTCAGCCAAGGCTACCATGCAGGCAAGCTGATCAAGGAAGTGGCGGCGGCTTGCGGCGGCAGCGGCGGCGGACGTCCGGATATGGCGCAGGCGGGCGGCAAGGACGCCTCCAAGCTGGGCGAAGCGCTCGGTCTTGTAGAAAATTTGCTCGCCGCCACATAATTGTTGGATAATAAAGGAGCCTGTCAACAGGAATTTGTTGACTTATGGCGAATAAGTTGAGTTAATAGAATCGCAGGGGGTGCTTCGCAAGATGAGTTCGATGGATAAAACGATGAAATTCAACGTGAAAGCGGAAGAAATTGAAACCTCGCCCAAAGAAGTCATTCTGGCGGTATATGACGCGCTGCAGGAAAAAGGGTATAATCCGATTAACCAGATCGTCGGTTACTTGCTCTCCGGCGACCCGGCCTACATCCCGCGTCACGATAACGCCCGAAGCATCATTCGCAAGCGAGAGCGGGACGAACTGATTGAAGAGCTGGTCCGTTCGTACCTGAAGCAGTACAAGTCATAAGCTATCGGACGGGACACGATTTCATGAGGGTAATGGGATTGGATTACGGGGACAAGACAATCGGCGTCGCGGTCAGCGATGCGCTCGGATGGACAGCCCAGGGGCTGGAGGTCATCCGGCGTTCGACGGCCGAACGTGATCTGGGTCGGCTGCAGGACATTATCCGCGAATACGAAGTCACGGAAATTGTCGTTGGCTTGCCGAAGAACATGAACAATACGATTGGCCCTCGTGGAGAGCTGTGCATCGAGTTCTCCCGGATGTTGCACGAGCAGCTGCAATTGCCCGTGCATCTGTGGGACGAGAGACTGACGACCGTCTCGGCGCAGCGCACGCTGCTCGAAGCGGATGTCAGCCGCAAGAAGCGCAAGCAGGTTGTCGATAAGCTGGCGGCCGCGCTGATTTTGCAAAACTATATGGATGCACATTCCCAGTCGAAGAGGTGAACGAGATGTCCCAGAAGGAACATAACGACAAAGACCAGTTGGAAGAAGAGCCCGAGATTATTTTTATTCCGGATGAAGAGGGCAATGAAGAAGAGTTCGAGGTCATTATGAAGTTTGAGGTGGATGACTCGGACAAGAAATACATGATGGTTGTTCCGGTTGATGCGGATGAGGAGTCTGACGAAGTGTACGCCTTCCGTTATGAGGAAGACGGCGACGACCTGCAGCTGTACACGATCGAGGACGAGGAAGAATGGAACATCGTCGAAGAAACGTTCAACACGCTAATGGACGAATTCGCAGAGGACGAAGAGGACGAAGAAGAGCCGAAGTAAGCCTCGGCTCCTCGGCTCCGTTTGAAGGAGGACGCTCATGTTGAATCCGATGGGGAAAGCAACGACGACGCACCAGTTGCGGGATGCGTACGGAGATGATATTATTTTATTGGATGAACAGCAGGAGTCCGTTGTCTACCGCATCGTGTCTGAGCTTGTGCTGAACGGTCATGGCTACGCCATGCTGGAGAAGGTGAAGCCGGGGAAGACGGATGAACCGGAAATTTTCCGGGTGACGCGTAACGACGATGGAGAACTGGAGCTGGAGACGATCGAAGACGACGACGAGTGGGAAGATGTCTCCGAGTTGTTCGATGAATGGACGCTTCCGGACGATGAAACCGTGTAAGCCGGTACTTGACGTTAGTAGCCTATGAGCGGAGATGATCCGCTCTTTTTCGTTTGTGTACAGAGAAAAGCGGCGCGGGAGCGCCTGGGAGAGAGGATAGGATGACGTTCAGACGATTCTGGCTGCGCGCTGCCGTTGTGCTGATCTGCGCCGCGCTGGGCTTGTCCGTCGGTCTGGCGCTGTATGTGAGCCGCGGCCTGGCTCCTGTGCCGGCGGCGCAGACCCCGGTGCGGGTTGTGTATCCGCCGGGCACCGGGGTAGGCGAGCTGGCCGCCGAGCTGCAGCGCCACGGGCTGATTCGCGACGCGCGGTTATTTACCTATTATGTGAAATATAAAGGCCAGGGCGGCCGTTTCCAGGCGGGAGAATACGAGCTGCAGCCGGGCATGGGGCTGGATGCGATCATCGCGAAGCTGAACAGCGGAGACGCGGTTAAGGAAGCGGGCTTGCGCCTGACGGTGCCGGAGGGCTTTACGGTGCGGCAAATTGCCGAGAAGCTGGAGGAAGCGGGTGTTGATGCTGCGTCCTTTGAGGCGGCGCTGGCCGGGTTTGCCGCGCCGCCGCAATCTGCGGCAGCCGGTATTCCGGACGACCCGAAGCTGAAGGCGCGTCTGGAAGGCTATTTGTACCCGGACACGTACGAATGGAAAAAAGACGCGGCGCCGGGCGAAATGATTGCCACGATGGTTGGGCAGCTGGACAAGAGGCTGCAGGAGCTGCCAGAGGGCTGGCGTCAGGCGATGGAAAGCCACGGGCTGACCTTGCACGAGACGCTGACGCTGGCTTCGCTGATTGAACGCGAGGTGGCGGCGCCGGAGGAGCGGGCGCTTGTCAGCGGCGTGATCCATAACCGGCTGAAGCAAAACAAGCAGCTGGAGATCGACGCCACGGTGCAATATTTGTTCGACAAGCAGAAGGAGCGGCTGTACGAGAAGGATTTACGGGTGGAAAGCCCCTACAATACGTACCTGAATCGGGGGCTGCCGCCGGGGCCAATCGCGAGTCCGTCGCTGGACGCCATCCGGGCGGCGATCTATCCGCAGGAGACGAAGTATTTATTTTATGTGACAAAAAAGGACGGCAGCCGCAAGCATCTGTTCGCGGAAACGTTCGAGCAGCACAAAAAAAATATCGCGGAGAGCAACAAGACGGCCGCTCCTTAAGCGGCAGGGCGAACCGCAATCTGAGACAAAGAGGTGCCTTGATGACAAAGCCGGAATTGTTGATAGCTGCTGGCACGCCGGATGAAGCCAGACGGTATGTGGAAGCGGGAGCGGATGCGATTTTGCTCGGCGAGCATCGCTTCGGCTTGCGCCTGCCGGGCGAGATTACGCTCGCGGAGCTGGAGGAGCTTGTGCCATGGCTGCACGCGCGCCAGGTGAAGGCTTACGCCGCCGTAAACAATCTGATGAACAATGATCAGCTGGAGGAGCTGCACGCCTATTTGCGGGAGCTGCACCGGCTGCAGGTGGATGCGCTTGTGTTTGGCGACCCTGCTGTGCTGATCGCCGTCCGCAGCGCGGCGCCGGGGATCGGTCTGCATTGGAACGCCGAGATGACCTCAACCAACTATGCAACCGCTAAATATTGGGGCGGCAAGGGAGCTACGCGCATGGTGCTGGCCCGCGAGCTGAATTTGGAGGAAACGCTGGAAATCAAGCGGCTGCTGCCAGAGCTGGAGACGCAGGTGCAGGTACACGGCATTACGAACATTTATCATTCCAAGCGCAGCTTGTTGACGAACTACCAGAACCATCAGGGCGAAAGCCGCGTGCTGACGGCGGATGAGGCGCTGCAGGCGGGTGTCGATCAAGGGCTGTTCCTGATTGAACAGGAGCGCCAAAACGAACGGTTCCCGGTGTACGAGGACATCAACGGCACACATATTATGAGCTCGGACGATATCTGTATGCTGGACAGCCTGCATGAGCTGCTGGAGGGCGGAATCGACAGCCTGAAGATCGAGTCGCTGCTCAAGCCGGTTGCTTACAATGAAACGGTGCTGCGCGGCTACCGGCAGGCGATCGACGCTTATACGGCCGATCCGGCCGGCTATGTGTTCGATGAAGCGCTGCTGGACGCGATTCGCGAGCTGCAGGACCCGAGACGCGAGCTGTCCTACGGATTTTTCTATAAAGAACAGGTGTATTAAATACATGGATCAAGCAAAGTCACGGCTTGCATCGCCGATCCGTTAACTACAAGGACAACAAGGGAAGAGGGGGAGCTGCATGAACACACAAGAGCAAGAAGCGCTGCTCGGCAAGCGCATCCGGCTGGACAAGCCGGAGCTGCTCGCGCCCGCAGGCAGCCTGGAGAAGCTGAAGTTTGCCGTTCATTACGGGGCGGATGCCGTCTATATCGGCGGTCAGCAGTACGGACTGCGCTCGAACGCGGACAATTTCACCTTTGAGGAGATGCGCGAGGGGGTGGAGTTTGCGGAGAAATACGGAGCGAAGGTGTTTGTAGCCACCAATATTTACGCGCATAACGAAGATATCGCCGGCCTGGAGGATTACTTGCGCGGGATTCAGGATGCGGGCGTTCACGCGATTATTGTCGCCGATCCGATTATTATCGAAACATGCCGCCGCGTAGCGCCGCGCCTCGAAATTCATCTGAGCACGCAGCAATCGACGATGAACCGGCAGGCGGTGCAGTTCTGGAAGGAAGACGGCGTAGACCGCGTCGTGCTGGCCCGCGAGGTGAGCATGGAGGAGATTGTGGAGATCAAGCAGTCGGTGGAAATGGAGATTGAGGTGTTTGTGCACGGCGCGATGTGCAGCTCGTATTCCGGCCGCTGTGTGCTGTCGAACCATTTTACCGACCGGGATTCCAATCGCGGAGGCTGTTCGCAGTCGTGCCGCTGGAAATACGACTTGTTCACGACCGAGGAAGAGCTGGATGCCCAACAGATCGGAATCAAGGAGCTGCCATTGTTCCAGGAGGGCGACAACCCGTTCTCGATGAGCTCCAAGGACCTTTGCATGATCGAATATGTGCCGGAGCTGATCCGCTCCGGGGTGGACAGCTTCAAGATCGAAGGCCGGATGAAAAGCGTACATTACGTCGCAACGGTCGTGAATGCTTACCGGCAAGCGATTGACGCTTATTTCGCCGACCCGGTTCACTATGAGCTGCAGCCGGAATGGCTGTACGAAATTCAGAAGGCGGCGAATCGTCCGCTCAACACAGGGTTTTTCTACGACCATCCGGGACATGAGGACCATATCTTCGAGCCGGAGGACAAAGCGGCCCCTTATGATTTCGTCGGGGTTGTGCTGGAGTATGACGCGGCCAGCGGGACGGCGCTTGTGCAGCAGCGCAATCATTTCAAGCCGGGCCAGGAAATCGAATTTTTCGGTCCGGGCGGCACCTTCTTCAAGCAAACCGTGCCGGACATCTACAACGAGGCCGGCGAAGCGCTGGATGCGGCACGCCATCCGCTCCAGCCGATCCGGATGAAGGTGGCGGCGCCTGTCCGCCCGCTTGATATGATGCGCAAGCGATTCGGCAAAGGGAAGTAAGGTCAAGCCGATACGTCAAACTGTAACGTAAGTCGGCAAAAACAATGACAGCGAAAGCCTGTCCGGTCTGCGAACGTGCGGACCGGGACAGGCTTATCTTTTGTCCACAGGAAGATGAAGGCCACGAGTTGTCGGTCCCTGCCGTTCGGCTGGAAGGCTGGCGTGCCGACTGTGGGACATCCGTCCCGGTTTATGGTTCCGTAGAATTAATTAATTTTGAAAACAACCGGGATGGCGAAAGGATTATTACCAAATGATGTCGAATATATGGGCTAAGCTTTACGGTCAGATGACGGTTAGCGGCCGTCAGATTGGCTTCCATTAAGAAGCGGGTGGTGTCTCCTATGAAGAAAACGCTATCATTTTGGTTCGAGCAGCTGCGGAACAGGAGCCGCGGCATCCTGGCCAAAGCCAAAACCATCTCCACGATCCGTTCCGATTCCTCTGTCGCTGGAAGCCTGAACGCTCGTACACTCGTCGCATCAGTGGGCAAATTGCGGATGAACCCGATGAAATCGGTCGGGGGCAAGCTGTTTACGATCTTTTTCTTCAGTATTTTATTTTTCGTACTGACGGTGGGGCTGATTTCGTACAACAAGTCGAAGGAGGTTATCCAGACTAAGGTTGCGGATGCATCCGAGCAGACGATCATACAGGCGGGACAAAAGCTGGATCTCATTTTCTCAAGCTATGAAGACTTGTCGATGCAGATGATGCTGAACAGCGAGATGACGAAGCTGATCAGCTCGCTGCGCAAGACGGACCGCAATTCGTATGAGTTTCTGGAGCAGACCCGGCTGTTGACGGAGCAGCTTAATATGTATACGTTCGCCAACAAAAATATTCAGGCGATTCATCTGATGACGGAAAAGGGCGAGGGCATCAACTCGACCTTCAGCTCACTGGGAGCGTCCGTCCCGGCGGATCAGGCGTGGTTCAAATCCATTCTGGAGGGCGGGGGCCAGCCGCGTTGGCTGGAGACGACAGAGAAGGGCTACACGCAGCTGAACGTGAAGTCGGCGACCGGCAATCCTTCCTTTGCGCTCGGCCGGGTGTTGAAAAATCCGCTTAACGGCGAAACAAACGGCGTGCTGCTGATCGAAATCAAGGTCGATGTCATCGGCGATCAGATCGGGCAAATCAACATGGGCGATGGCGGCAGCACCGTGCTGTTGTCGGAGAATGGCAACTACGTTTATCACCAGCAGCAGGAGATGCTCGCCAAGGCGCATACGTTGAACATCGGGAAGGATGTTTTCGAGAAGGATCACGATCAATTGAAATCCACCGACAATCAAAATCAGCTCGTTTATTATAAATCGTCGCATAACGGCTGGGTGCTTGTCGGGGCTATGCCTGTGAAGGAGCTTGTCAAGGATGCAACGATCATCTATGACATGACGCTCGCTATGGCTTTCGGGGCGATGCTGATCGCTGTCGTGATCGGCTTTTTGCTGGCCCGGTTGATCGGGCAGCCGATGGTACAGCTGCGCAACCTGATGAAGGAAGGCGAGGAAGGCAATCTGCGGGTACGTATGCCGATCAAGCGTCAGGATGAAATCGGCCAGCTCGGCATTAGCTTCAATCAGATGATGGAGAAAATTACGCTGCTGGTGCAGCAGACCAATGTGTCTGCCCAGGAAGTGCTGGAGACGGCAGGCGAGCTGTCGGAAGCTTCTAAAAAGACGGCGATGTCGGCCAAGGATATCGCGGTCGCAACCGAGGAAATCGCGATGGGCGCCAGCAGCCTGGCTGTCGAATCGGAGCGGGGCAACGAGCTGACGCACGATATCGGGATGCAGATGCAAAGCGTCGTCTCTGCCAATGTCGTCATGGGTACGGCAGCCGGCGAGGTGCAGTCGTCCAGTAAGCAAGGGATTGCCTATATGAACGAGCTGACCGGCAAAACAAACGCCACGGAAGCGATGACGCGTTCGATGGTCGAGAAGGTCGACCGGCTGAAGGAAAGCACCCGTTCGATCGTCAAAATTTTGGATGTGCTCGGTAATATTTCGAAGCAGACTAATATTTTATCGCTGAACGCAACGATCGAGGCGGCGCGGGCGGGAGCGGCAGGAAAAGGCTTCATGGTCGTCGCCGATGAAATTCGCAAGCTGGCTGATCAATCCCGGCAGTCCATCGCAATCGTCGGACAAATTACCGAGAAAATTCAGAAGGAAATTGATGAAACGGTTGATGTGCTGTCCCAGGCGTATCCGATTTTCCAGGAGCAGATCATGTCGGTGAAGGAAGCGGACCTGATCTTCAAGCAGGTGGATGCCCAGATGAACGGCTTCATTGAACGGCTGTCCGAGGTTACCGAGTCGATCAGCCAGCTGGAGACGTCCCAGATGGTATTAAGTGAGTCAATGACCAATGTCAGCGCGGTGGCGGAGCAGTCGTCGGCCACGTCGGAGGAGGTCGCTTCGCTGAGCAATGAGCAGTTGAGCATATCCGGGGGTCTGGTTAGCTTGTCGGACAAGCTGGAGGAGCTGTCCACCTCCCTGCAAGCGTCGTTATCCAAATTCCGTGTATAACCGGCATCCAACAAAACATCTGGTCTTAGAAGATCAGATGTTTTGTTTACTTTTTTTTACTTCAAAAATAATGAAGTGTTACCGATATATCTAGAGATGAGACCTGAAATATGAGCAATTTTGGCTAAATTATGAAAATAATTTTCAAAATTTTCGGGATTGAAAAGGGTTTTCCCGAATTTTGCCGAAATTGTATGTACAAATGATGAAGAACGTGTAAACAATCGAGCCTTGCAGTCGCTATACGTTCTATCCAAACACAATTAGGTGGTGCTTGCTTTGAAGAAGACATGGTCTTCACTGGTTCAAAAGGTGCAGCAGTCCGGAGTATGGGGAAAAACGAAACAGGCTTCGCGTAAAGGCGGGTCTTTTTTGGCTAAAGTGGACTGGAAGGCGCTGCTGGAGGGTCTGAGGTCACGGATGAATACGGAGTTTTTCCAATCTGTCGGCGTTAAACTGTTTGCGATCTTTTTCTTCTGCATAGTGTTTTTCGTGTTAATTGTCGGTTTGATTTCGTATTCGAAGTCCAAGGCTGTCATCCAGACGAAGGTGGCGGATGCAAGCGAGCAGACAGCCATTCAGGCAGGGCAAAAGCTGGATCTGATTTATTCGACCTATGAGGATTTGTCGATGCAAATGATGCTTAACGAGGACATCCGCCGACTGGGCGCCGAGCTTCGCGTAGCAGATCCGAATACATATACGTTTATGGAAGTTACGCGTCAACTGACGGATAAGCTGAATGTGTATGCGCTTGCTAACAAAAACATCAGGTCCATTCATCTGATGTCGGAAACGGGCGCGATGATGGGCTCCACGACCAATATGGCAGGCAGCGGCGGCGTCGGCACCCAGCCTTGGTTCAAGCAACTCGTGGACGGGGGCGGCCAGGCGGTCTGGCTGGAAACGAAGGCCGAAGGGTTCACGCAAGTCGAGTCGATATCGGCCGGCGCAGCTCCGTCCTTCGGGATGGGCCGTGTGTTAAAAAATACGAATAATAGCTCGATTACAGGTATTTTGCTGATTGAACTGAAGATGGAATTGCTGGGTGAACAGCTGAATCAGATTAATATGGGCGAGGGCGGCAGCACGGCAATCGTGTCTGCGGGCGGAAATTACGTATACAATGCGGACCGTACGCTGCTGGCGAAGCCGAATACGCTGGATATGGACCCAGATGCGCTGAATAAAGAGCATGACAAAATGCCTAGCAAGGATGGACAAAACCAGCTTGTGTTCTACAAGTCGAAAATAAACAACTGGTCGCTTATCGGGTCGATGCCGGTCAAAGAGCTGGTCAAGGATGCGCAGGTGATCTTCGATATTACAATCGCGATGGCAATTGGAGCGATGCTGATTGCAGTCGTGATCGGGTACCTGCTGGCCCGCATGATCGGGCGTCCGCTGATTTTGCTGCGCAATCTGATGAAGGAAGGCGAGCAAGGCAATCTGCGGGTGCGGATGAAGCCTAGAGGCAAGGATGAAATCGGTCAGCTCAGCGTCAGCTTCAATGAAATGATGGAGAAAATTACGCAGCTGGTGCAGCAGACGAACGTCTCGGCGCAGGAAGTGCTGTTGACGGCAGAGGAGCTGTCCGACGCTTCCAAGAAGACAGCGATGTCGGCGAAGGATATCGCGGTGGCGACCGAGGAAATTGCGATGGGCGCGAGCAGCCTGGCCGTCGAATCGGAGCGCGGCAACGAGCTGACGCAAGGCATCGGCGTACAGATGCAGCATGTCGTCTCCACCAATGTCGTGATGGGTACGGCCGCCAGCGATGTGCAGTCATCGAGTAAGCAAGGGATTACGTACATGAATGAGCTGATCGGCAAAACAAATGAAACCGAAGCGATGACCCGTTCGATGGTTGAGAAGGTTGATAATCTGAAGGACAGCACACGTTCGATTGTCAAAATTCTGGATGTACTGGGCAATATCTCGAAGCAAACGAATATTTTGTCGCTGAATGCGACGATTGAGGCGGCGCGGGCGGGCGCAGCCGGGAAAGGCTTCATGGTCGTTGCTGATGAAATTCGCAAGCTGGCCGATCAGTCGCGCCAATCCATTGATATCGTTGGACAAATTACCGAGAAAATTCAACGTGAGATCGAAGAGACGGTGCAGGTGCTGTCCAAGGCGTACCCGATCTTCCAGCAGCAAATCGGTTCGGTCAAAGAAGCCGATTCGATCTTCAAGCTGGTGGATGCGCAGATGGGCGGCTTTATCGAACGGTTGTCGGAGGTTACGGAATCCATCAGCCAGCTGGAAACGTCGCAAGTCGTCTTGAACGAGTCGATGACCAATGTCAGTGCGGTAGCGGAGCAATCGTCAGCCACGTCGCAGGAGGTTGCTTCCCTGAGCAATGAACAGTTGAACATTTCAAACAGTTTGGTCCGGCTGTCGGACAAGCTGGAGGAGCTGTCCACTTCCTTGAAACAATCGCTTTCCAAATTCCAGGTGTAACGGATACGCCGAATACGGACAGAGAAGACTCCATAACCACGTGACCTGTGGTGTGGGGTCTTCTTTGTTTACAGCGAACGCTGAAAACAGACGCTTGCGTGCAGCAGAGGTTTGGACGATTCCGGTTAGGCGCATACTGGTATGAACAGCCAGCGCAGGAGTCATCCGTCTTCAGACGGCATGGACCGGACGCTGCAGCATTTATCTGGAGACGGGGCGAAGCAGCGATGAAGGACATACGAGAGCGCGGACAAAGCCGGGTGCGGAAGCATCGCCTGTTCATGATGCTGATCGGGGTGATCGGGGTGCTGATCATCTGGAATTTGCGGTTATTCTGGATTCAGCTGGCCGCCAGCGGGAGCTGGACGTTCCGGCAGCTTGATTTGGTGGAAAATTCGGTGCTGCAGCGTGAGCAGGGAATGGTGCTGGATAGCGGCCGAGGGGATTTTGTCGACCGGCACGGCGTGCCGCTTACCGGTATTGCACAGCAGACGCTGACCGTGTTTCCTGTTCGCAGCGAACCGGAGCAGAGCGGGGAGCGGCAGCGGCTGCTTGCGGAGGCGGCTAGCGTGCTGGGCGTGCCGCTTGCAGGCTTGCGCCGCTTCCAGCAGGCGACCCTGGCTCCTCGCATGTGGCCGGGGGCGGATGGCAAGCCTTTGCCGCTGCAGCCGGATCAGGCCCGCAGGTTGACCGCGCTGGGGCTGGAGGACCTTCGAGTGACCGATTATCGGCAACGATACGGTCCGCAGCAGCCAGCCGCACAGCTGATCGGGTATATCGGGCAAAATCCGGAACGAATAACCCGTCAGTTCACCGACCAGGTGCACAGCGGCGAATTGCAGCTGACGAGCCGGATCGGCAATGCAGGCTTGGAGAAATCGTTTGAGCCTTGGCTGCGCGGAATTGGGCCGACCTCGGTGTCGCTGTTCACGGATGCGGAGAAGCGGCCGCTGCCCGGGCTTGATTTTCGCACGGTTCGACCGGCCAATCCTTATTATCCGCTGCGTATGATGACGACGCTGGATCGCGGCTTGCAGGAGCAGATTGAGCAGAAGCTGGAGCAGGCGGCTGTTCGCGACGGCGCAGTCGTTGTGCTGGATAGTGCGACGGCTGATGTGCTTGCGATGGCCAGCAGGCCGTATTTTCATCCGGAGCATGTAGACTTGTCCGGCAGCGGCTGGAGCAATCATGCGCTGCAGGCGGAGGCTCCGGGCTCCATCTTCAAGACGGTGACGGCCATTGCCGCGCTTGAGGAACAGGTGGTAAAGCCGGGAGAGAAATTTCATTGCGGAGGGGAGCTGGGCCATTACGGGTTCCGCTGCTGGAAGAAAGGGGGGCACGGAGCATTGACTGTGGAGGAGGCATACGCCGAATCCTGCAATCTGGTGTTTGCCCAATTGGCGCAGCGGCTTGGCGGGGCGAAGCTGGAGCAATATGCGCAAAGGCTTGGCGTGTCGAGTCCGGTTGGCTGGACCGGCCATACGATCGTCGATGAGCAGTTCAAGCAATGGGATGCCGAGCAATCCGGCCAAACGTATGCCGCAGCAGCTGACCGTTCCGACCCGGGAGCGCTGCTCCAGACGGCGATTGGTCAGCGCGATGTGCGGATGACGCCGCTGCAGGCAGCCAATCTGGTCGTTACGCTGCTGCATGGCGGTCAAGTGCTGTCTCCGCGCGTCGTCCAGGAGGTTCGGTTCGCCAATGGCCGATTGTATGAACGATTTGCTCCCCATGAAGCTCAGCTGGTACAGATGTCATCCGACCGCGATTCTGCGGTCCGGATTCATCCGGAAACAACGAAGCGGCTGCTTGACTGGATGAGCGGGGTCGTCAAGCACGGAACAGGCTCCGCCCTGCAATCGGCGTCCTGGCCGCTGGCCGGCAAATCCGGTACGGCTCAGGTTACGCTGGAGCAAGGCGGAGCCGGGGAAAATCACTGGTTTATCGGCTATGGACCGACGGATCAGCCGCAGGTCGCCGTCGCCGTGCTGATCCGCCATGTTCCTGCCGGAGGGGCGAATCAGTCGCTCCGGCTTTTCCGCGAGGTGATGAATGTGCTGGCGGCCCGCTCCCGCTAGTGGTAGCTGGATGGCTGCAGCATCGGCAGCAGCAGCGTGAAGCAGGTGCCTTTACCGCGCTCGCTCGTTACGTCAATCCGGCCTTGAATGTTCTGAATGACCCGGTAAGTCACCATCATGCCGAGTCCGGTGCCTTTGCCCCTTGTGGAGTAGTAGGGCGTTCCGAGCCGGCCGATTTCATCCGAGGTCATTCCGATGCCGGTGTCGATAATGTCGATGCTGACTGTAGAGCTTTGAATCGCGCCGATGATGCGCAGCGTGCCCCCTCCGGGCATGGACTCTATGCCGTTTTTGCACAGATGTACGATACATTGGGTAAATTTATCCGCATTGGCGCTGATCATCAGCTTGTCCTGCAAATCGGCGGAAATGGTTACATCACGAAGATTTGCAAACGTTTCCAGTGAATGAAGAGCATTCATAATAAGCTGTTTGGCGTCCAGCAGCTCGATGGATTCCATTTGCGGCTTGGCAAATGATAAATAATCGTTAATAATGCTCTGCGACCGGTCGATTTCCTCCAGCACCATCTGGACGTAAACCTGTCGTTTGCCTTCGGAAATTTCCCCTTGCTTGATCATCTGGACGAAGCCTCGCGCGACAGTTAGCGGATTGCGTACCTCATGAGCGAACGACGCGGCCAGCTCGCTCAGCATATGCATCTTTTCATGATGCTGAACCTGCTTGCGCGCATTGATATTGACGACGATTTGCTTGACCAGCCGAACCATCAGCATAGCCGTTATCATATGCGTTGCGGCGTAGACGGCATAGAAGCCCAGCAGCTGGAGCGTAAACGCATGACCGTTCAACAGGTAGTACGTAGTTGAAATGGAGCTGGGCAGCAGCGCCAAGGTCAGCGCGACCAGCGCGGCTGTCTGCGGCTCAAGAATGCGGTGCTGATCCAGCAGCTTGGAGCGGATGCCTTGCAGGTAAGCCAGAGCGAGCAGGAACGCGAGTGCTGTCAGGTAAACGCCCGGCCCCCAGCCCTCGGACAGCCGGTACGCTAACGTAACGGCGGCCACGATCAGAGCCGGAAACGCGCCTGCGTACATAAAGCATGCGCCAATGGCGAGGATGCGCAGATCAAACTGGAAGCCCTCCGCCAATTTAAACGGATACGTCATGCACAGGACGGACGACAAGCTGCTGACGGCTGCAGCGAGAAATTTGGACCGGTAATTGTCAGGGGAACGCAGCCGGTCGATCCAGAGTAATTGAACCAGCGCAATCGGTGTAATAATCAGGATCATGTTGAGCAGGAATTGGGCAATAAGAGTCACAGTTCATCACCTTTGTCTCGTTGAATCAACTCGCGTCGTCAAGCCTGGACAGGTACTGTCCACTCCGAGCCGGGAATCCAGCTTTTGGTTGTAAATTCTCTGCCCTTCACGACTACCTGATGCGGGAACACCTGGACATACATGCCTTGGATCGCCAGGGCGCTGCTGTTGGCGCTTGGCCGCGTTTTGCCGACGGAAGCATTGTTGAACCAATGAAACGTATTCTCGGTGTTGTAATGATTTTCACTGAGAAAATTGCGGTGGGTATGACCTGAGAAGACGAAGGTATTGCGGTACGGCTGCAATATTTCCCGGAACCGCTTCGCCCGGATCAACCGGTGGGTTCCTCCATCCGTGCCCGCAGCAGGCAAAGGCTGATGGATGAAAATATAAGCGGGCTTGCCGTCGGCATGCGCCTTCATTTGTGTCTCCAGCCACGCGAGCTGCTCGTCGGAATACCAGGCGCCTTCCCCGACATCGGGCTTCTCCTGCACGTACAATTCCTGCGACAGCAAAATCAGATGAACGCCGTTTATCCACACATCGGTGTAAGGCTTATCCTTATAGCCGAAAAATTTCATAAAGCGTTCCCGGCACATTGCATCGGTTTTGCCGTTGGGTACGGTTTCCGTCGAGAAGGCCCCCCGGCTCGTCAGCCAGATGTCGTAATAGTCGTGGTTGCCCATATTGGCGTAAATCGGCGGAAGCTTGTAGTCGTCAAGAATACCTTTGAGCTGCTTGTATTCGATGTCTCGCCCGAAGTCGGTCACATCGCCGCCGAACAGGATCGTGTCGACAGGTGATTCGAACTTGCTGATATCCTTCAGAGCTACATGCAGCTTATCGCCAATCGTCGTATCGGCTACGGAAATGTGCAGATCGCTGAGCAGGAAAAACGACAGCAGCGGCTGATCAGAGGGAATCGGCTCCGGCGGCGTTTGGGGGGCGGCGGCAGGCTCCACATCCGGAGCAGCGGCTTGCTCCTTGCCCAGGTAGCGATCGGATAAAGCCGCTCCGCCTGTGGCGAGGGCAATCAAGGCGAGCAATTGCTTGATGAATATACGTCTTGTAATCATGCTGAACTCCCTCCGGGAACGATCGAAAATATAGGAATGGTTATCGTATTAGCTTCATTATAATGGAATCCGTGGCAAAAAAAAATATGTGGCCGGAGGAAGCGCCAAAGTCAGGTACGCGCAGGACGAGAAGGGGTAAGGTACTAGGAGAAGTTAGTACTTACCCGTTGCGCAGCAGCTGGTATACTGAAAGTATCAGGACCTCCTAAGCGGGTTCAGGACAGAGGTGAATAAGCCATGAGCAACAAATGGGTCGAACGTGAAGCTCCGGCATGGGTAGAGAAAGGGATTATCACGCAGGAGCAGGCTGGCCGCATTCTGGATTTGTATGCCGATCGCAAGCAAGGCATGCCGATTCTCCCGCTGCTGGGCCGTATTTTGCTCGCCTTAGGGATATTAAGCTTTGTCGCTGCCAACTGGCAGGACATTCCGCAGCTGGCGCGGCTGTTATTAATCGTAGCGGTGATGTGCGGCTGCTACGCAGGCGGCGAAGCCTTGATCCGCCGCGGCGATGCGAGACTGGGCGTTGGGCTTGTCAGTCTTGGCGTCATCAGCTTCGGGGCTGGGATTATCCTGATCGGCCAGATGTTTCATCTGGTTGCCTACAACGCGGTTTCATTTATACTATGGGCCGGGGCAGGCATCGCGATGACGTATGTGTACCGCAGCCGCTATTTATATTTGATCGCGCTGCTGCTGGCGCATACGGCGCAGGTGTACAGCGTATCTTCGTTTGATACGTTCAGCTATACGGCTTTCGGACTGATGGCGGTCGGACTGGGCTACTATGCGTGGCACAGCCGCAGCTCGCTGTTAATCTGGAGCTTCGGTTTAAGCGTAACCTTCCATGCCTTGCTCTGGACATTATCCAGCGAGCTGCCGTTTATGTGGATGTTTATACCGGCGATGGCACTGTATGCGCTCGGTGATTGGCTGGGGGAGCGCCGCCTCGGATACGCGCTGCAGGCCGGCCCGCTTGCCGCCGCTTACGTATTCGGCGTATTTCTTGTATTATCCAGCGGAGAATGGTCGGAAACGATGCTGCGGGAGGAAATTCGCCCTGCAGGAGTCATGTACCTGGCGGCGCTGGCTGTGCTGTTTGTCTTGTCGGCAGCAGGTAAGCTGCGCGGCGGCAAGCTTTCCGGAATCGTGGAGTGGGTGCTGCTGATTCCGTTTGTGTATTTGTCCTCCGGCGTTGCGCTGCTGGTGCTGCTTGCTTTGTTTATGTTTTCGCTGTATGTGCTGTGGCGCGGATATGCGGAAAGCTGGCGGTTCAAAATTAATTTTGGGACGTTTTTGTTCATTTGCAGCACGCTGGTTGCTTATATCAAGCTGACGTGGGATTTCATGGACAAATCGCTGTTTTTTATTGTAGGCGGCGTACTGCTGATTGGATTGAGCTGGTTCCTGAATCGGAGAAATAAACGATTGCTGCAGGCAGCGGGGGAGGAAAACCGTCATGAATAATCGGGAAACCGGGAAAGCGGCTGGACTTCTGACGAAGCGGAGCCGCGGGAAGCTGGCCGCCGTGCTGATCGCCTTGCAGGTGCTTGTGCTGGCTGGCATCACCGTATCGTATTATGCCGTCAGCTGGTACGGACAAGATATCCGGGTCAAAACGGTTCCTGTTGATCCGCGGGATCTGCTGTACGGCGATTACGTGACGCTGAGCTACACGATTAGCGAGGTGTCGGCTTCCCAGTGGAAAGGCGCGGCAGTCGGGGCCAAGCAGGGGCAGGCGGTTTATGTGGTAGTTGCGCCAGGCGCTGACGGCAATTACGAGCCGGTCGGAGCTTATGCCGAGAAACCGGCGTTATTCGAGCAGCAGGTAGCGCTGAAGGGTCGAGTTGCGTATGACTGGCAGCCGGACAATTTCAACCCGCTTCGCGTCAAATACGGGATTGAGAAATATTACGTCCCAGAGAACACCGGCAAGGAGCTGGAGGATAAAGCTTCGCAGCTGGTCGTTCACCTGAAGGTTGCTCCTTGGGGCACGACAAAGATCGAAGGGCTGGAAGGGTAGCGGAGCGAGCCGGGAGCCAGGTCAATGGTATGGGATGATTGGGGCCGGGCCTAATCGTTCCCGGAGCACATTGGGTTTCGATGTATTCTTGATCGGAGTTGCTGCGGCAGCTCCTTTTTAGGTAAGATAGCGGTAGTCCAACGACCGCTTGTCAGCAGCCGGACTTCGCCTGATAGGGATGCGATGGCTTGCATCGTCTGATCGCATCGGCTTGCAGGCGGCGAGTGTGCTGAATGCGGGAGTCGAGAGGGGAAGCTAGTGTTGAATCAGGAGGATACCGTGCAGACAGACGGATTAGACGACCTGCTGCTGCTGGACCGGAGCTGTGATTTCAGCGAGCCGGACATTTTATACCCATTTGCGCTGGAGGAGCTGCTGTGCCGCTATGTCGGAGAGGGCGGTCCGCCGATGCTTCATATTTGGAGGCACCCGCGCGCTTTCGTGATGGGGCTGCGCGACAGCAGGCTGCCGCAGGCCCGAGCGGCCGGGCAGCGGCTGGAGCAGGACGGGTACAGCGTCGCGGTCCGTAATTCGGGAGGCGCCGCGGTGCCGCTTGATCTTGGCGTCGTAAATGTGTCTTTGATCGGGCGCAAGCCTGCGGGAGCGATTGATTTCCACGATGATTTCGAGCGGATGTATGCGCTGATTGCGCTGGCGCTGGAGCAAGCCGGACAAGGCGTGCGCAAAGGAGAAATTGCCGGCGCTTATTGTCCCGGTGATTTTGATCTCAGTATCGGAGGCCGCAAGTTTTGCGGAATTGCACAGCGCCGGCAGCAGCACGGCTATGTCGTGCAAGCCTTTATTGTCGCGGAAGGTCTGGGAGCCGAGAAAGCGGCGCTCGCCCGCCGCTTCTACGACCAGGCATCGGCAGGCACGCCGGGCGCCGCATATCCGCGCGTCAGCGAGGACAGCATGGCGAGCCTGAGCGAGCTGCTCGGTTCGGCTTTTGGAGGGGAGTCCGTTCAGCCGCAGGCGGGAACGGCGGGGTCGGAAGCTGCCGTTCCCGCTGCCTCGGCGCTTGACATACAAGCTGCCTCGGGCGGTCCGGCGCTAACCTTTATCGAAGCGGTCAAGCGCGTCGTACGCGACCGGCAGACAGCTGCCGGTCTGGCAGCAGCTTCGTCCAGGCTGTGGCTGCCGTCTCCGGCCGAGGTGCGGAGGATGGCGGATCAGATGCGGGAGCGCTACGGCTTTTCACAAAAACCGCTTTAGCATCAAGGGCAGCTCTTGCTGCCATAAGCCCCATACATGCTTGCCGGGCTTCTCTTCATAAACGACGTCGCAGCTCCTCTCCGTGAGGAGCTGTTTGCTGATTCGGTTTGCCTCAAGAAAGTTAAAGCTGCCCCGCTCTGTATCCACAGCCAGTTCATCAAGTCCGATGACCATCGACAGCTCCAGCCACGACAAATCGTCCTCAAGCCGCAGCCGCTCCTGGGTAGGCAGCAAAAAAGCGCCCGACAAGGATAGCACACGCGTAAATAGGCTAGGATAATCTAAGGCAAGATGCAGCGATACGGTGCCGCCAAGCGAGTCGCCGGCGAGCAGTCGCTCGTCGGGCTCGCGCCGCACAGGGTAATGGGCCTCCACGAAGGGCAGCAGCTCCCCGGCAAAAAATCGGCAGTAGGCGGAGAAGCGCTCACCGTCAGGCGAATATTCGCTTGTCCGTATACGTTTGTCCACATCAACGCCGACGATGATGGCGGGCTCCGCATTTTCATCATAAATCAGCCTGTTCATCGACGTCGCGATCCGCCCGAAGTTGAAAAAATCTTCGCCGTCCTGACAATAGACGACAGGATAAGACAGCAGCTCGTTGTAGCCTGGCGGCAAATAAATGCGCAGCGGCCGCGATTCGCCGAGGCTTGCAGAAGGGACAAGCTCCTTGACAATGGTCCGTTTGTAGTAAAGCTCCTGTTCCATAATAAGGGTTACCTCCGGATTGTATTATAATAGTTTTGTGAATTTTATGAATCTGTAATACTCATTTTTAGAAACTGTTATAGTTGATATTCAGCAACAAAAACGTATTTATCTAGATAGTTCTTGTGTTATTCCCGAAAACAGGTTTATAATACTACTATAACAGAAAGTTGTTTGTTGTTCATTGATTGTTCACAACAGCCTTGTATCTTTATTACCCAACTAACCGTAAGAGGTGACTTTTAAGATGAGTAAGCCGCATATTGTTGGCGCACAAGAAGTGAAGCCGCTAAGCGTTCTTTCGACAGACGGACAAATCGTCAATCCGGAGGAAATGCCGAATTTAACCGATGATCAATTACGCGAGCTGATGCGCCGCATGGTGTTCACGCGTACTTGGGACCAACGTGCTGTTAACCTGACGCGCCAAGGACGTCTTGGCTTCTATGCGCCGGTATCCGGTCAGGAAGCGACCATGATCGGCAGCGAGTTTGCTTTGAATAAAGATGATTTTATTTGCCCGGGCTACCGCGACATGCCGCAAATCGTGTGGCATGGTCTGCCGATGTACCAGGCGTTCCTGTATTCCCGCGGTCATCAGCATGGCGGACAAATTCCGGATGATGTGCATGTGCTTATGCCGCAAATCATCATCGGAGCGCAATACTTGCACGCGATGGGCGTTGCCATGGCCTTTAAGAAACGCGGAGAGAAACGTGTTGCGATTACGTATACCGGCGACGGGGGCTCCTCCGAGGGCGATTTCTACGAAGCGCTGAACTTTGCAGGCGCATTTAAGCTTGGCTCGATTTTCGTTGTGCAAAACAACGGCTATGCGATTACAACGCCATTCGAAAAGCAAACGGCCGCTTTGTCCGTAGCGCATAAAGCTGTTTCCGCGGGGATCGTTGGCGTACAAGTTGACGGCATGGACGTGCTGGCTGTCGTTAAGGCGGTACAGGATGCTGCTGAGCGCGGACGCAACGGCGAAGGCGCAACGCTGATTGAAGCTATCACCTACCGTTACCTGCCGCACTCGATGTCCGGCGACGACCCTTCGAAATATCGGACGAAGGAAGAAACGGCTGAATGGGAGCAAAAGGACCCGCTGAACCGTTTCCGCACCTATCTGGTAAGCAAAGGCCTCTGGACCGAGGAAGAAGAAGCCGCGATCGTAGAGGAAGCGAAAAACACGGTTGCCGAGCAGATCAAAAAGGCGGAAACCGTCGAGAAAATGACAGTGCCGGGCCTGATCGACAGCATGTTCGAAACGACCCCGCAGCATCTGGAAGAGCAAAAAGCGGACTACTTAGCGTAAGCGTAAAGGAGAGGAACATTCAGCCATGGCTCAAATGACAATGATTCAAGCGATAAAAGACGCAATGCGCGTCGAGCTGCAGCGCGACCCGAACGTCGTCATTTTCGGGGAAGACGTCGGTAAGGTAGGCGGCGTATTCCGGGCGACGGAAGGACTGCAAGGCGAATTTGGCGAAGAGCGCGTTTTTGATACGCCGCTGGCCGAGTCCGCAATTGGCGGTATGGCGGTCGGTATGGCTACGCAAGGCTTCCGTCCGATTATGGAAATTCAATTTATCGGCTTCATCTATGAAGCATTTGACCAAATCGCGGTACAGGCTGCGCGTCTCCGTTACCGCTCCGGCGGCCGCTACCAAGCGCCGATTACGATCCGTACGCCATTCGGCGGCGGCGTAAAGGCTGCTGAGCTGCACACCGATTCGCTCGAAGGCTTGATGGTGCAAACGCCGGGGATCAAGGTTGTTGTGCCTTCGAACCCGTACGATGCAAAAGGCTTGCTGATTTCGGCGATTCGCGACAATGATCCGGTATTTTTCATGGAGCATCTGAACTTGTACCGTTCGTTCCGCGCCGAAGTGCCAGAGGGCGAGTACACCGTGCCGATCGGCAAAGCAAACGTGGTTCGCGAAGGCTCGGATGCTACCATTATTACGTACGGCGCGATGGTTCATACGTCGCTGAAGGCTGCCGAGGAAATCGAAAAAACTCGCGGCGCGAAAGTCGAGGTTATCGACCTGCGTACGCTGATCCCGCTGGATATTGATACGATCGTCGAGTCGATCAAGAAAACGAATCGTGCGATTGTTGTGCAGGAAGCGCAAAAAACGTCGGGGATTGCCGCGGAAGTCATTGCGCAAATCAACGAAAAAGCGATTCTTCATCTTGAAGCGCCAGTTTTGCGCGTAACGCCGCCGGATACCGTGTATCCGTTCGCCCAGGTCGAGGATCAATGGCTGCCGAATCCGGCTCGCATCGTAGCCGGCTTGAACAAAGTGCTTGATTTTTAATTTGACGAAGCAACCAGGAGGGTGAGTTTTCGATGGCCATTTTTGAATACCGGTTTCCGGAGCTCGGCGAAGGCATCCACGAAGGCGAAATCGTCAAGTGGCATGTCAAGCCTGGCGATACTGTAAATGATGAAACGATCCTGATGGACGTTCAAAATGATAAATCGACGGTGGAGGTTCCTTCTCCGGTAGAAGGTAAAATCGTCGAGCTGAAGGTTAGCGAAGGTACGGTTTGCACGATCGGCGATGTGATCGCTGTGATAGATGTAGTTGGCGAGATTCCAGAGCAAGCGGGCGGCCATGGACATGGCGAGGCGGCAAGCTCGTCTGCAGCAGTGGAAAAGGACGCGGCTAAGGGCGGCGCTGACGTTCCGGCCAGCGGCGTTGAGCCGGTTGGCAGCGCGGTAGCGGCGAATGTTGCGGCTTCCAAGCTGGACACGCCGCTTGCAAACGGCGCAGCAGCGGGCGGAGCTTCCGCTCCGACTTCGTCGGCGGGCAGCGTATTGGCTACACCAAGCGTGCGCAAGCTGGCGCGTGACAAAGGTGTTAATATCGCGCAAGTAACGGCGACAGGGAAAAACGGACGTATTACGAAGGAAGACGTGCTTGGCTTCGCGGCAGGCGGCGGCGTTGCGGCTGCTCCGGCAGCAAGTGAGGACGCCGCAGCTGCGCCTGCGGAAACGGCTAAGGCAGCAGCATCCGCACCGGCGGCAGCTTCGGCTGCAGGCGCTGTCAGCGGCGAACGTATCGAAGAGCGCGTGCCGCTGAAGGGCATCCGCAAGGCGATTGCCAATGCGATGGTGAAGAGTGCTTATACGGCTCCACATGTAACGCTGATGGACGAGGTTGACGTAACCCGTCTGGTCGCTCTGCGCGAAAAAGCGAAGCCGGTTGCCGAGAAGAAGGGCGTCAAGCTGACGTACCTGCCTTTCATCGTCAAAGCGCTGGTTGCTGCCGCTCGTCAATTCCCGGCGATGAACGCGATGATCGACGAAGAAAAGCAGGAAATCGTCTACAAGAAATACTACAACATCGGGATCGCGACCGATACCGACAATGGCCTGATCGTGCCGGTTATTCAGGACGCGGACCGCAAAAACATCTGGACGATCGCTTCAGCCATCAAGGAACTGGCAGCACGCGGACGCGACGGCAAGCTTAGCGGCTCGGAGCTGCGCGGCTCGACGCTGACGATTACAAACATCGGTTCCGCTGGCGGTATGTTCTTTACGCCGATCATCAATTTCCCGGAAGTGGCGATCCTTGGAACAGGCCGCATCTCCGAGAAGCCGGTTGTTAAAAACGGTGAAATTGTAATTGCTCCGGTCATGGCATTGTCGCTCAGCTTCGACCATCGCATTATTGATGGCGCTACAGCTCAACACTTTATGAACTACATCAAACAACTGCTCTCTGATCCAGAGCTGCTTGTCATGGAGGTGTAATCCGCTATGGTAGTAGGTGACGCATCTGTAGAGATTGACGTATTGGTCATTGGCGCAGGCCCCGGCGGTTATGTTGCGGCGATTCGCGCTGCGCAGCTTGGCAAAAGCGTGCTAGTCGTGGACAAGGAAGAGGTTGGCGGCGTCTGCTTGAACCGCGGCTGCATTCCGTCCAAGGCGCTGATTTCGGCGGCCCATCAGTATGAGCTGGTAAGCCATTCCGAAGCGATCGGCATTACGGCTGACAACGTTCAGCTTGATTTCAGCAAGGTGCAGGCGTGGAAGGACGGCATCATCAAGAAGCAAACGGGCGGCGTCCAAATGCTGCTCAAAGGCAATAAAATTCAGTATTTCAATGGGGAAGCGCTGTTCATAAATGAGCATGAAGCGCGTCTCTTCAACGATAACGAAACGGCTCGCTACAAGTTCAATCATTGCATTATTGCAACAGGCTCCCGTCCGATCGAACTGAAAGCATTCCCTTACGGCGGCCGCATCTTGTCTTCGACCGAAGCTTTGTCGCTGCAGGAAGTGCCTAAGAGCCTGATCGTGATCGGCGGCGGCTACATCGGTATCGAGCTGGGTCAGACGTATGCGAAGCTTGGCTCGAAAGTAACGGTGCTGGAAGGCTCGGATTTCATCCTCCCGGGCTTCGAGAAAGAGCTGACCAAGCTGGTTGAGCGCAATCTCAAAAAGCTGAACGTCGAGATCGTAACGGAAGCGCTGGCGCAGTCTTGCGAAAAGACTGCCGACAACGTCACTGTAACGTATACGGTGAAAGGCGAAGAGAAGCAAGTAACCGCCGATTACGTGCTTGTTACGGTTGGCCGTCGTCCGAATACGGATGGCGAGCTGTCGCTCGAGCTGGCTGGCGTTGAGCTTGGCGAGCGCGGGCTGATCAAGGTTAACGAGCAGTGCCAGACGAATGTACCGCATATTTATGCAATTGGCGATATCGTCGCAGGTCCGGCGCTTGCGCATAAAGCTTCTTACGAAGCGAAAGTGGCTGCTGAAGCAATTGCCGGCTTGCCGAGCGTCGTTGATTACAAGGTCATTCCGGCTGTCGTGTTTGCTGATCCGGAAATTGCCGGCGTTGGCTTGAGCGAGGCGGAGGCAAAGGCGAAAGGAATCAATGTCGTGATCGGAAAATTCCCTTACGCTGCCAATGGACGCGCACAATCCATGAACGCAACCGAAGGCTTTGTGAAGCTTGTCGGCGACAAGGATAGCGGCCTGCTCGTCGGCGGATTTGTTGTCGGAGCGGAAGCTTCCAACCTGATTTCCGAGCTGACGCTTGCAATTGAAATGGGCGCAACGCTTGAGGATATCGCACTGACGATTCATGCTCACCCTACATTGGGCGAAATTACGATGGACGCTGCCGAAGGCGCGCTGGGTCATCCGATTCACCAATTGGGCAAATAAGCAATCAAGGCAATACCCTCGAAAACCCGCCGTCAGGCGGGTTTTTTGGCGTGGTGAAGCGTTGGTTCAGCCGGCAGAAACTGGTCGTATTTTTCTTAACTATGGTATACTTAATAGAAAAAAAGACCAGGAGCCTGATTTTCTATTGACCGAAGCTATGGAGTTGCATTTTATAGAATATCCCAAATTTAAAGCGGCCCCCAAGGACTTAGCTAATCCGCTGCATCGCTGGTTATTATTTCTTGATGAGAAGCTGCCTGAAGCCCAATTGGAGGAGTTGATCAGCATGGACCCCGATATTCGGAAGACGGAAGCAAGGCTGGAGTGGCTGAGCGGAGACGAGGAGACGCTGCGGTTGTATGAAGCGCGCGAGCATGCGCTGATTGAATTTAACAGCTTGATGGCTGAGGGCAGAGAAGCGGGGAGAGAAGAGGGTAGACTAGAGGGAAGACTAGAGGGTCAGGCGGAAATTGTACGCAAGCTGCATGCCAAGGGTCTGGACCGCGCCGCAATTCGTGAGCTGACAGAGCTGTCGGAAGACGAGCTGGACCGTCTGGCGGCCTACGACAATTAAGTGTCAAGCCTGTTCAAGCAAGGCTGCTTCTTGGAAAGCGTGCCTTTGCTTGAACAGGCTTGATGATCATGTCTATGTCAGGCCGATCAGGTAGGACTAGCGCCTATTGAGCTGCCTTGGCCCGGTCTTTGCCTTTATCGGACTCGCCTGCATTTTCATTGGCTGCAGATCGGTCTTTTTGCATGTCGGCCACTGATTTTACAGGCAGGCGGGCGGCGCCCTGGTAGCCTTCACGTGTGGCTATCCGCGGCTGTGTGGCCAGCCTTTGCTTGGCTGCTGTGATGGCTTCGGCATATTGCGGCAGCCAAGGCTCGCCAGCCACAAGCATTTCATCGACCATTTGCCAAATTTCCTTCGGATTGCAGACAGCGCCGACGAGCGGGTCCATCATAAATGCTTGACGCAGCAGGTTGATATCGCCATGTACAGCTGCTTCAACAGCCAGTCGCTGGACTGAAATGCTGACGTTGCAGACGGCAGCCGGGCCTAGCGGCAGATCGCCGACGGTTGGCATCGAAACCCCGTTATAATCGACATACCCTGGCGCTTCGATGATGGCATCGGCGGGCAGATTGGAAATGATTCCTTTATTCTCCACATTAAAATGTCCGCGGTATACACGTCCTGTTTCCAGCGCTTCGATGATGTACGAGCCATGCTCGTGACCGCGTTTCTCCGGCACAAACTCCATCGCAGGGTCCTTCATCCAGTTCGGAAAGTCCGTTTCAAACCAATTGCGTCCTTCGGTACACACGCGCAGGTAGCCGCCCGTCTCTCCGTTAATCCATTTGCTCAAGTCAATCCAGTCGTTGATTTCCTCCGGACGCTTGCGGTACCAGGGCACATATTCGCTCAAATGACCATTCGATTCGGTGCTATAGTATCCGAAGCGGCGCAGCATATCAATCCGCACCTTTTCGGTTCGGGCAAAATCCTCATGACGCTCGAATGCCTCCAGCAGTCCTTCAGTTAAATCCTTGCCTTTGTGCCGAATCTGGATATACCAGGTTTGGTGGTTAATGCCAGCGCAGATGATATCGATTTCTTGTTGCTCCAGGCCAAATACGTCCGCAATTTGCTTGTGCCCGTGCTGGACGCCATGGCAGAGACCGATCGTACGCACGCCGCCGTATTTGTTGCAGGCCCACGTCATCATCGCCATTGGATTGGCATAATTCAACAATAGGGCATCCGGCGCGGCCACTTCGCGAATGTCACGGCAAATGTCCAGCATCACGGAAATGCCGCGTTGCCCGTACATAATACCGCCTGCGCAGAGGGTATCGCCTACGCATTGATCGACGCCGTACTTCAAGGGAATGTCCACATCATGGGCGAAAGCTTCCAGCCCGCCTACACGAATCGTACACAAAATGTATTTCGCGCCGCGCAGAGCTTCCCGACGGTCGGTTGTCGCGTGGATGGGCACTGATAACCCATTTTCCGCGATATCCCGGCGGCAGAGCTGAGCGACCATATCGAGATTGTGCTCATTGATGTCTGTAAATGCAACTTCAATATTTTTAAATTCCGGCACGGTCAGCAGATCCCGCAAAATGCCCCGTGTAAATCCGATACTGCCTGCCCCGATAAAAGCAACCTTAAATGACATATCAAAATCCTCCATTTTCCTGGAACTGAGTCGATTTGGCTGTTCACAAGCTGATTGTAGCAGGGCGGCGGCAGCTCAGGTTACTAAGATCGTGACCAGCGTGGAGCGGTACTGTCAAAAATCCTCACTTGGTTCCTGGCGATACGCTTCGGCGCGGATGGATTTACGAAACTCGGTCGGAGTCAGGCCGGTCTGTTTTTTGAATAAAGAATGAAAATATTGCCGACTTCCCACACCGACATAATCAGCTACGTCCAAAATGGGAATGTCGGTACGCAGCAGCATTTTTGCTTTTTCCATCCGCAGCTTGGTTAGGTAGCCCATCGGCGATTGGCTGGTGTGCGCCCGGAAAATCCGGTGCAAATAACCCGGATGCAGGTTGACGGCGGCGGCGATGTCCTTGACTTGTATGTCCCGGTCATAGTTATGATGGATGTATTCGGTGGCCTGCCGGACATAATAATCGGCTTGCGGGTGCAGACTATCCTCCGTGCTGCGGTGCAGCCGCGCGATTCGGATCAGCAGCTCCGCGATCTGCAGGCGGATCAGCAGCTTGCTGCTTTTCGGACCTCCATCCAGCTCCAGCACCAACCCCTTCAAGAGATGATACATGTCATCGGGGTCACGCAGCACCAGATGGGTTTTAGCCGTGTGCAGCAGACCGCGCAGCAGCTCATCCTGGGCCGCAAGCACCCGAATCGAAGGGAAAAGGTCTCCGGGCTGGCAGCGGTTAAACCGGATTTCGACGTTCAGCATCCGGCAGGATGTGCCGGCTTCGATCATCAACCGATGCAAGATGCAGGCATTTAGCATAATAAATTCGCCTTTTTTGAGCGAAACGGCTTCAATGCCGTCTCCGCTCTGCAGATCGACCCGGCAGTGGCCGGAAATGATATACATAATTTCGGTATCGGGATGCCGGTGAAAGGGCATCTCGAATCCATCCCATTGCTTGAAATAGTAAGCGGATACATGCGGATGAAAATCATCCTGAAGCGGGTCGGCATGAAATAAAGCTGAATGCTGCAAGACCGTCACTCCCATCTGCGGTGGAGTTGTAGAGGTTCTCCCTAATGATGCAAAATATCGGGATAAAGCACAAGTCGTCTTCGAAAAATAGGCTTGGCAATTTTCGGTGAAATGGTAGAATGAGAGGAGAAGCTACGCGCGTGATTTAGCATCGGGCTTTTAGTTACCTGTTGCTTGTTTTGATGATCCATAGGAGGCAGCCGATGTCTGATTCATTAAATCGTATCGAAGCGTTACTTTCCACCCTTGTCCATGATTTTGCAGGCTTAAAGCAGGATGTCGCAGAGCTGAAGCAGGATGTCTCAACGTTAAAGCAGGACGTCGCCGGATTGAAGCAGGAAATGTCCGAGGTCAGGCAGCAGCTGGACCGCATTGAAGCCAACCAGAACGAAGATGTCATTGGCATGCTGGAGCTTGTTCATGTCAAGCTGGAAAGCTGCGCAACGAAGGAAGAAGTGGCTGCTCTGGCCAGACTGCAGGGCGAAGATCGCCTCAAGCTGGAAATGCTTAGAAAAGCCCAATAAAGGACAGCTGCAGCGTACCTTCGCCTCGCAGATTTGCCAGAAGCCTAAAAAAATGCTGCCTTGACCGGACTTGTCGCAATCGCTATTATTAAAGGAAATGAATAGAACCATGGGAGTCCGGGGGAAATCGGGCTGAGAGTACGGCTGAAGCTGCCGTTAACCATTTGAACCTGTTGGATCATGCCAGCGTAGGGAGAGTGCGGGAAACACACTTTGCTTAGGGCGGAGTGTGTTTTTTTTCAAGCTGCGACCAGGCGCGAAGTCAGGTGTCCGAATAGGACTTTCACCGGATGACACATGGACAACCACATGGCTACTGCCTAAATTCAAGGGGGACTACCAGAATGGAAATCGAAGCAAGAATCGACATGCTGCAACGGGTAAGGGCGCAAAGACCGCTCGTCCACAATATTACGAATGTCGTAGTCACAAACTTTACGGCTAACGGGCTGCTGGCGCTTGGCGCTTCGCCGGTGATGGCTTATGCGCATGAAGAGGTGGCTGATATGGCCAAAATTGCGGGGGCGCTGGTTGTCAATATCGGGACGCTGGATCAAAGCATCGTCGAGTCGATTCTGATTGCCGGACGTTCGGCCAACGCGCATGGCGTCCCGGTTATTTTCGATCCGGTCGGCGCGGGAGCGACTGCGTACCGGACTGAGGTATCGCGCCGTATTTTGCAGAAAATCAAAGTTTCCATACTTCGCGGCAATGCGGCGGAAATTGCCAATGTGCTTGGCGAGCAGGTGCAGATCAAGGGCGTTGATGCCGGCGAGGCGGCTGGCGATCAGGCAGCCGGGCTGGCGCGAAAGGCGGCACGCCAACTGGGTGCTGTTGTTGTTGTCACCGGTGCGGATGATTATGTAAGTGATGGAAGCGTGACGTACCGGATCAGCAACGGCACGCCGCTGCTGACAGCCGTGACGGGTACGGGGTGCCTGCTGACGAGTATAATCGGCGCTTTTGCCGCGGTCGAGCGTGACCTGGTTGCCGCGGCGACGACTGCGCTTGCCTTCTACGGTGTAGCCGCTGAGCTTGCAGTCGAAATTTCCGGCAGCAGCCATCCGGGTACGTTCCAGACGGAGCTGTTGAACCGGCTGCACACGACGACGGGCGAGGATTTGGCGAACCGTGCAAGGATCAAGCTGATGGAAGAATAGGAACGCGGATGGAACGTACTAGAAAGCCAGTGGGGAATCGAATGGAACAGCCGGACAATGGAGCTGAGCTGACGCGAAGCGATACGGAAATGATGGAAACGAAGCAACCTGAACGGCTGCATCCCTTTTTGGCCGAGCTGGTCCAGGTGGAGGAGCTTGCAGCCAACGCTTGGCCTGCCTTCACGCAGCAGTTGTATGGAGGCTGGAGGCTGCGTGCTACGTATGGCACGACCAGACGGGCGAACAGTGTCCACTCGATTGGACCGCTGCCGGCTTGCGCAGATTGGCTTGCGGACCTCGAAGACTTTTACCGGCGGCGCGGCTTGCCGGTCTGCTTTTATGTCAGCGACGCTTCGCCTGCCGGTTTGGATGCACTGCTGGCGGAGGCGGGGTATGTACGGGAGATGCCCTGCTTGCTGATGACAGGTGAGGCGGACGCCGTTGTTCGCTCTGTCGTGCTTGACAGCCGGTTTGATTACGAGTTCGCCGACGAAGCTGACGAGCAGTGGCTGGCCGATTTTTTGCGGCTGGAAGGGTTTGGCGAAGAGCGGCTGCCTGCGTATCGTCATATTTTTTCGGCGATTGGTCCGGTCAAGGCGTTTGTCCGCGTTATGAACGAAGGAGAAACAGCGGCGCTGGCGACGGTCGTCAGCGAACGCGGGTACACCGGCGTCAGCAATGTCATCGTAGCCGCCCGGCACCGCCGGAAAGGCATGGCGGGACAACTGCTCCGCAAGCTGGCGGACTGGTCGCTGCAGCAGGGAGCGCAGCGGCTGTACTTGCAGGTATTGCAGGACAATGCGCCTGCGAGGAGCCTGTACAGCAAGCTGGGGTTTACGGCGCTAGGCCGACATCACTACCGCAGCAAGCAGTTGTAGGCATGCCCTTGCAAGAAGGAGCGTGCGACTGCGTTCCAAAGGCGGGCTTTCTTGACTCTGTTTTCATAAACATGAAAATTAAGGGTGTTACGCAGTAGCCTGAGCTATTACGTAACACCCTTGATTTTTATCTACTGTGTTCTGCTAGCTAAGAAGCCGGCAAGCTGCTTGCCTGGGAGCGTTAGAATGACTGCTATTACTGGGAAAATCCATTCACGATTTGAGCGATGGCTTCCTGGACCGGAGTGACGGGGCGTCCCAGCAATGTCTCCAGATCATCGCTTGGGATATCCAGCTCGCCGTCACGTATGCCGCCCTGGATGGCAACCAGCAGAGCAATGACAGGCTCAGGCAGTCCTGCTCCTCTCAACATGCCGCCGTATGCTTCCTCATCCAGATGTACAACCTGAATATCGCGCTGGACCGCTTGGGCAAAGCTTGCTGCCAGCTCTTCTTGAGTGATGAGCGGACCGGACAATTCATAGATTTTATTTTCGTGCCCTGGCCCGGCAAGCACAGCTGCGGCTGCTTCGGCATAATCGCGGCGAGCAGCCCACCCGGCCCGGCCTGTGCCCGAGGCGATGCTCCATGGCGCACCGTTCAGTACAGCCTGGAAGGTTGCGATTTCATTTTCCAAGTACCAGTTGTTGCGAAGAATGGAATACGGAATCCCTGAATGCCGGATCGCCTGTTCCGTCTCGCGATGATCCGGGGCAAGCGCCAGCTTGCTTTCCGCTGCGTTTGGCGCGCTGGTGTACGCAATGAAGCCCACGTTCGCTTGCTGGGCCGCACGAACAGCGTCAGCTTGCTGTTTTCTACGATTGGGCATATCATCTGTTGAGATGATCAACAGTCGGTCAATTCCGCTGAACGCCGAAACCATGGACTCATACTCATTAAAATTCGCGTAACGCACATCAATGCCTTTTGCGCTCAGCTGCTCGGCCTTTTTCGGATCGCGTACACTGACCGCAATTTGTTCCGGCGCTACTTTTTTCAACAACGCTTCAACGACCAGCGACCCCAGATGTCCTGTTGCTCCAGTGACCAGTAATTTCATAGGAAATCCCTCCGTTTGAATATGAATGGATAGGTTGATCCTGCACATACGTAAGCGGCCAGTGCTGCGGCAGCAAATCGTCTAGGCTTTCATGACCTTCCTTTTCCCCAAAAACACAATCAAGCTTAACAGGAGCAGCACTAGAGGCATAGCGGCAACGCCAAACCCTTGTCCGGCTTTCAGATGCGTAAATACAGCTCCGGCCATCACAAGCGCCAAGGCTCCGCTGCTGGCCAGCACCAGCTTAGGGTTCCAGAAGCCTACTACTAATAACACCGCAGCAAGCACCTCAATCGCGCCAACTACATACATGAAGCCAGTGCCGTACCCGTAGATTTCATTAAATGCTTGAACCTGCATCGGATTTCCGCTTAACTTCATAAAGCCAAACAGGAGGAAGCCGACTCCCAGCAAGCCTTGCAAAATGCGAACAGCCCATTTCATGATGATGCATGTCCTCCTTGAAGTTTTGTTAGTTACAGAGTTATAATAACCGCAAGGAGCATTTACCGGAAGTAGGCACTTCAATTAAACCTGGTATACAAAAGGATACCTTGCGAAGCTCAAGCAACAATTCCACAGGAGTGGTTCAAATGGCTGAAAACTGTAAAGTTGAAACTGCGTTAGGAATCCTGATTGGAAAATGGAAGCCTGTCATCATGTTTCATTTGTTTTCGAGGGGGACGTTGAGATTCAGCGAGCTGCAGAAGGCAATCCCAGGCATCACGAAAAAGATGCTGACAGCGCAATTAAGGGAATTGGAATACCATGGAATTGTGTATCGTCAAATTTATCCGCAAATTCCCCCCAAGGTTGAATATTCCATTACGGCATACGGAATGAAAATTGCTCCGCTCCTGCAGGCGATGAATGAATGGGGCCTGGCGCATGTGCAGCATTTGCATGAGCTGTATGGGGAAGAACAAGCCGTTGAAGCACGTGACTAGCTCGAAAATCGGGCAAAAAGGATCGCAGGCTCCACCTGAAACGGCGGCTGCTGCGATCCTTTTTGATTTAACCTTCAGTCAGCACTCCCCACTTATCTGGTTACTTGCGGGCTCAGCCAAACGGCAGGGCCTTTTTTGCGTACAGCGGTTTTTCTGGCTGTTCGCTTCGGCGGCTTGAGGGTGTGTACCGAGGCGGAGGAGCCTGCTTTGGCCGGTCGGCCAGTCGGGGTCAAGAGCTGCTCGCCTCTCGCAGTAGCTGAACGCGTCCGGCGGTCAACGAGGGACCGCTCCTCGGCCGGTCGTGTCGGCTTGAGCCTGCCTGGGAAGCCTGGTCGCGCAGGCAGGACGCGATTGGCGTGGACGGCTTGAACTCCGGACTGGCTGCGCTCGCCGCCAGACAGCCCGGAGCTGGAGTGATTCGTGACTGCGCCGGAGGAGCCTGAGCCTGGGGCAGAGCTAGAGCCCGAGCCTGAGCCTGAGCCTGAGCTGCCATAGCTAGAGCCAGAGCGATGGCTCAGCTGTTCCGGTTGGTCGACCGCTGTCGGATACGACGGTACTACCGGGAGGTCAGTGGCTGCCGCTGCTGCAGAAGAGCTGAGCGTTAATGTTTTTGTTTTTTGATGATAGGCGAGCATCATGCGCGTACCTGGCACAAGTCCAAGCTTCTTGCAGAGCGGAGCGGTCAATTTAAGCTCATTGCTGATTTCGTTCGCAGGCACGCGGAGCTGCGCCTTCACGCTGCCCGCGCTTGTGCTGAGGGTCAGCACGGGCCGGGTCGTCCGGGGTATGCCAAGAGCGGCTGCGAGAGCCGCGCCGATCGTAATCCGATTTCCTTGGCTCCGATCGGTTTTCAGTACCCTGTGACTGCGGCTAACAAGCAGACGTGTCAGCGTCAGCGTATCCTGCATAGCGTTGTAGTCCATCAAGTACCGGTTCTGGTCCCGCAAGCCGAGCTGCTTGGCGGAAGCCGGATCAATCGCCAGGTACGGAAAGGCGCATTCGTCGCTGTCCCCCTTGAGCAGGCGGGTTGTGTGCGTATGGCTGCCGTTTTTGAGCGTGATGGACGCGTCGTTGGGCAGATCGCTCAAGCCATGGGCGATACTGCTATAGCATTCCAGCACAAGCGTGACGGTTCCGCTTGCCTGATGAGGGGTGATGACGATATCGACGACATCTCTTCCCATAGACGATCCGTTCCTTTCTGTCTTCAGAGTTTCACAGACAACATGCCGCTGAATGGCAGTCGCTCATCCTTAGACGGCCTCGATCAAGGTTTTTTACAAGATCGGCTTCGGTCAAAGGTTTTCTTGCACGTATATCAGTGTATGTCATCGGCCTTCACGGCGTCTGTACAGCTGTCCCGCCTTGCACAGGTTGGGCCTGCGTCTGCACGCCGGCTCTCGTGGAAGCGCCGGGGGCGGGCACTGACGGCTGATTTCTTCGTCAAATCGAGACAAGCTGCAGCAAATGTCTGCAGGAGCTATGTATGTTTTGCGGCAGGGCGCATAACTTGTAGAAGTAAGGTTTACAGGAAGCGGACGTAGTGTCTGACGACAGCTGCCAAAGGCCAAGCCAGATCCAGGCCGGCTGATCCTAGTTAAGATTATAGAATTTGTAAGCTTTCAGCGAAGCTGAACGATTCTATAATCGCAAGAAAAGCTACTGCTAAAACACCGATGTATCTTCATCGAAAGTGCTTCGATCCGAAGTTTTACTTATTTTCAGCAGGCAGTAGAAATTTCGATTTGTTTATGATACGATATGTATCAATTATAAGATTGGGGGCGGTGTCTGAAAGGCGCGTTATTGCAAGGTTTTAGCTCATTTTTATTGGATTTGAAGGTGATGAGTAATGCAACAAACGTTCAAAAGTATACAGAAAGGAGCAAAATCATGAAGCGAAAGGTCAAACCGGTATTTGTCCTCTGGATGAGCATCCTGCTTGCGCTTACCCTCGTTTATCCTGTTTTTGGATCGGCGGTGAGTCAGGTTCGCGCTTTCGGGGCGGAAGCTGCAGCCGAACCGGCGCCAACCGCCAGCCTTGATCAGGGCTCGCCGACGGTAGGGCAGGCTGTTTATGAAGGGGCTTGCGAACAATTGCTTTATAAATCGGAAAATGAACTTCAACAGCTTCTCAAGCCGGTCTTGAAAGCGACAGGCCAGGTGACGTTTGAAATTCCGGACGGCTCCTGTGATTTGCAGTTGTCCTTTACGAGTTACGCCTTCCCGGATAATATCCAACCGGACCGGTTCGGACGGCCGTATGAGAAGCAATATTCGTATTCAAATGTGACGAGAACGTACGGTCCCGGAGTGTATACCGTCGAAGTCGATATGCCGTGCGGCTACTGGCAGCTTGATTTGTACCGAGGGCCCGAGTTGAAGACATTGGGAGTCGGCGGACACACCTCCAAGCTGATGGTGAAAGCGCTTCTTAATTATCAGGTCAACGGATGCCCGCCGCCTGAGCCTAAGGTCGAGCTGGTGGAGGCAGGAGCGCTGTGCGTAAATACGACAGGCATTGTCCGCTTCCAGCTGACGAACCGCAATGAAACGGCAACGACGATTGACTACTCGCTGGGCGGAGCCCAAGGTCAAGTGACGTTGGCGGCTGGCGAGCAGCGGATCGTGGAGCTGGCCTCCGACAGTACGGAGCGTTTGATCGTGACCGTTCACGGCCAAAGCAAGGAGACGGTCGCAGCGGACCGAACGAGCTGCAATCCGCCGCCTGAGCCTAAGGTCGAGCTGGTGGAGGCAGGAGCGCTGTGCGTAAATACGACAGGCATTGTCCGCTTTCAACTGACCAACGGCAATACAACCGTAACTGAGGTGACCTACAGCTTGCACAACGTGAGCGGTCACGTCACTTTACCTGCTGGCGGATCAGCTATCATTCAACTGGCTGCTCCGGCTGACGGAGAGCTGCTCAAGGTAACTGTCGGCGAAGCGAGCAAATTGACCGTCGCAGCTAGTGCCGCGCTATGCGGCAATGGAGGAGATGGCGTCAATCCCGGCGGCGGCGATGATGACGACGATGACAACGACGGACCTCCGTCTACGCCGCCGCCAACCGTCACCATCCCGGATGAACCTGTGCCTGCCGGTCCTGGTATGACGCCTAAGCCGGGAGGAAGCGTCCCGACGCCGTCAGACGCCGTTGTACCAGATCCTGAGCCTGAACCGCTTCCTGAGGAGCAGCCGGAGCAATCGAGCCCGGAGCCGACGGAGATGAATCCGACGACGTTTGTTCCGGACGGAGATATTCCGCTTGGTTATCCGCAATTGCCTCAGACGGGCGAACAGGTGCCGTGGACGTATTACGGCATCGGGGTCTTGCTGATTGCAGCCGGGCTGGCAGCGGCTTTCAAACGACGCAGCTCCGGATCGTAAACGAATGCATGAGGGGACTCCGGTCCCCTTTTTCATTTGACGGCAGAGCACTCGATCAATGGACGGGAGGTGCGCGGATGCGCAAAAAAGGCATTGCCCTTGTTGTCGCCGGGTTATGCTTGATCGCTTACCCGCATGTGCAGCAGGCGCGGGAGGACCGGCAGCAGCAGGAGCTGCTGGCGTCCTTCCAGTCGTTGTCCGTTTGGGCGGACTCTGGCGAAGACGAAGGCTGGCCGCAGGGAACGCTGACCGACGAACGAATGGGGCTGGACAGCGCAGTAGAGATACCCATGGCCGCAGGCCAAGGGACAACGGGAGCGCCGGACAGGCCGGGCCTAACCGGAGCCGAAGCGGTCGGTCCGGGAGCTGGCGCAGGAAGCGCAGCGGACGGCACGGCCGCTCAAGCGGGAGACGGAGAGCCGACAACAGCCGGGCCTCCGTCCGGGCCTGCGGGTTCACCGTCAGCCCGAACCGCTGCGCCGGGGATAGCGCCGGAAGCGGGTGCAGCAGAAACGCCTCGCCAGCCGCCTCCGCAGCAGGCGAAGGCTAAGCTGACGGCAATGGGTGTCATTGAAATTCCGAAAATCGCGACGAAGCTGCCCGTGCTCGCTGGGGTGACCGAAGCCAATATGAAGCTGGGCGCTGTGCATTTCAAAGGAACGGCGCAGCCGGGAGCAACCGGAAATGCCGTCATTGCCGCTCACCGCAGTTTGAGCTACGGCCGTCTGTTTAACCGGCTTGTCGAGCTGACGGAGGGGGACGTTATTACGGTCCGGACAGGCAAGCAGCAAACCGCGTACACGGTGACGGCTACCGCTATTGTGGAGCCGGATGATCTGACGGTGCTGGGGCAGCCGCGCAGCGGAAAGTTTCTTACCTTGATTACCTGCGATCCGATCGACACCGGCACTCACCGGTTTATCGTCCATGCCGTCGCGACCTGACGGGAGCATCAACAGGCTTCCAGTACAACAGCGATCGTCCGGTTCCGGCCGCTTTCCTTGGCCTCATACAGTGCCTTATCGGCCGACCGAAGCAGCGTTTCCGGCGAGTGGCAAGGGGACAGCGAGGTAGCCACGCCGATGGACAATGTGATCGTCTGGCCTGTCGGGTTGGCGCTTGCCTCGAAGGCGGTGCGAATACGCTCGGCGGCCTTGTAGGCTTCTACGTTCTCCGGCTCGGGCAGCAGTACGACAAACTCCTCGCCGCCATAGCGGAAGCAAAGCTCCGGCTGCTGCACGACCGCGACCAGCAGCCGGGCCAGATGCTGCAGCACCTCGTCGCCGACCGGATGTCCGTACGTATCATTGATTAATTTGAACCGGTCAATATCCATGATCAGCAGCGAGAAGCCGGTCGGAGCGACAGCCCAGCCTTGCAGCAGCAGCTCCAGCGCCCGGCGGTTGCCCAGCTCGGTGAGCGGATCAATCTGCGCCTCGCGTGTCAGCTGATCCGTCTGCTTCTCCAGATTGCGCAGCGCTACACTCAGCGCTTTGGTCAGCAGATCGGCCTCCCGGTTCCAATGATGGCGGGCTTCCGGCAGCCGGATCGGCTTTTTGCCGAGCTGTCCTGCCAGATCAGCCAGCGCTACAAATGGCCGCGCCAGCCAATGGGCGAGCCAGCTGGCCACCGCCAGCAGCAGCAGAAACGGCAGCACCGCGTACAGCGCCATTTGCTTCGTCTGGTGCATCAGCTGCCGGGAAACTGCCGCCTCGGGCGACACGACAGCGACCCCCCAGCCGTTGGACGGGACATGGGCATATCCGGCCAGCAGCGGAACGCCTCGTGAGTTCACCTCCTGGACTTTGCCGCTTTCCCCGTGAATGACCTTTTGAATCAGCGGCTGTGCGCTCACGTCCTCGCCGATTCGGCTTCGATCCGGGTGAAACAGCAGGGAGCCTTTGGAGCTGACGACATAAAAATAAGAGCTGGAGCCTTCGGCGGGCTTATGACCGAAAATCCGGTTCAGGATGTTATTTTCCGTGAGGTAAATCGTTCCTCCGAGAAATCCCCGGTACTCTCCTATCGAGTCGATGATCGGGACGGTCATGAATACGATAAGCCGATCCGTATTTGTCGTCATATAAGGCTCGGATAAATAAGGCTTGCGAAAGTCAACGCCCGCATAGGCCGGACGCGAGAGCAGGTAGTTGCCTACGCCGCCGCTCAGCGACTGGGGAGCGACGCTTGTCACGAACCCTTGCTCGTTAATCAGCGCCACCGAGTTGAAATAAGTACTGCTTCGGCGAAACAGCTCCAGCTGCCGGGCGATGTCCGGCTCACTGGCCTGCGGATTGGCGGCAATCGTCTGGGCCGCGTACGTCAGGCTATCGTTCATCGACGTGAACAAGGAATCCATCGTCTGGCTCATATTAGCCGCTGACGCTTCATTAAGTGATAAAGTCGTTTGCAGCAGCGACTGTTTTTTGGATTGATAGGCAAGCACAAGCATCATCGTCATGGTGACGATCACGGACAAGCTCACAAGTCCGGTTAGCAGCACAGTCAGGCTGATTTTATGGTTTTGACCGGATTTGATTGCGATGAAATTAGGCATGGCGACCTCGCCTTCGGACATGAAATTTAGATGGACAGGCAATTGGCAATGCCTAAATATTCGACATTGGCATGGGATTTCCTGTCGAAAAATGTCCTTAAATCTAAAAATTATCCAAACCGATGGACGATCAACCCGATGAGCGGCCAACAAACCAAACCGACAGCGGATGAACCAAAGCTCCAACGCATGAACCAATGCGCCAGAACCGCCAAGCCAGCTCGCCAAATGCCAGCGGCGCCGGGGGGTTATGCCCGGCTTGACGGAACGTCGGCTTGTCCTGTCCACCAACCGATCCACTGCCTTCGTACGCGAATCGTCCAATCCGGATGCATTCGCGTTTTTGTGCATGCGCTGGACAAACGGACAATTGTCGAAGTAGGGGGGAGGGGGTAAGATGACGGTACACAAAGCGAAGGAGGTTCGTGCGGTGGCAAATGTTTCGACGGATTTAGAGCCGGGCGTTGCCGGACTGCGGTCAGGCAATGCCGGGGCTCGCGAGAATCGGTATCTCGCCAACATCCGCAAGCACTGGATTTTGTATCTCATGCTTTTGCCCGGCATTTTGTACTACCTTATTTTCAAGTACGTGCCACTGGCGGGAAGTGTAATCGCCTTCCAGAATTACCAGATCTTCAAGGGGATGCTGGGCAGCGAATGGGTGGGGCTTGCTAATTTCAAGTTTATTTTTACGTATCAGGATTTCTATCTTGTATTGAGAAACACGGCGACGATTGCCTTATACCAGCTTGTGTTTGGCTTCCCGGCTCCGATCATTCTCGCCCTGCTCTTTAATGAGGTAAGGTTGATGCTGATGAAGCGGGTGGTGCAAAGCATGTTTTACTTGCCGCATTTTCTGTCCTGGGTTGTCGTAGGCGGCATTGTGTTCGAGCTGCTGTCGAGCCAGGGGGCGGTGAACATGATCCGCGGCTGGTTGGGTATGGAGCCGATCCTGTTTATGCAGGAGCAGCAGCATTTCCGTACAATTGTTGTCATCTCCGGCATCTGGAAGGAAATCGGCTGGGGCACGATCATCTATTTGGCGGCGATCGCCGGCATCAATCCGAATTTGTACGAAGCGGCCGTCATGGACGGGGCCAATCGCTGGAAGCAAACGATTCATATTACGCTGCCGACGATGCTGCCGACGATTCTGGTGCTGTTCCTGCTGCATATCGGCAACTTCCTGGAGCTGGGCTTCGATCAAATTTTCAACCTGCTGACTCCGATGACGTATTCCGTCGGCGACATTATCGAAACCTACGTCTACCGGGCCGGGGTGCTGCAAGGGCAATACAGCGTCACGACGGCGATCGGCCTGTTCCAATCCGTCATCGGCTTTATCCTGCTGTGGATCTTCAACCGGCTGGCGAGAAAATCTGAACAGGGGCTGTGGTAAATGAAGCTGACTACCGGAGATAAGCTATTCCAGGCGATCAACTATTTATTTTTGGCTGCGGCCGCTGCGACGATGCTGATGCCGCTGGTGCATCTGCTGGCCGTTTCATTAAGCTCGCCGATTGCCGCCGATTCGAAGCAGGTGTTTTTGCTTCCGGTTGAATTTACAACCGCGTCCTGGGTGCATGTGCTGCAAAACAAAGGCTTGTGGACATCGTTTGGCGTTACCGTCTATATTACAGTGGTCGGCACGCTGCTGAGCATGCTGTTTTCGGTGCTGATGGCGTTTCCGCTTTCCCGCAAGGAATTGCTCATTCGCAAGCCGGTTATGCTGGGCATTATTATCACGATGATTTTTAATGCGCCGATGATTCCGTTTTTCTTGACGATCCGCGAGCTGGGGCTGATGAACTCCTTGTGGGCGCTTATTGTGCCGGGCTTGATCGGAACGTTTAATATGATCATTATCCGTACCTTTTTTATGGGCATTCCGTCAGAGCTGGACGATTCCGCGCGAATCGACGGCTGTAGCGACGCCGGTATCCTGTTCCGCATTTATTTGGCGCTGTCCAAGCCGGTGCTGGCTACCGTCAGCTTGTTTTACGCGGTCGGGTACTGGAATACGTTCAGCCGGGCCGTCCTGTTTATCCGCGATCCGTCCAAATGGCCGCTGCAAATGAAGCTGCGCGCTTATCTGCAATCGCCGGAGGAGCTGGCGGCCGTCAATCTGGTGCTGGGCGACTACGATTTCAATACGACGACGCTGAAGGCGGCCACCATTTTGTTCGCGACGATCCCGATTATTCTGGTGTACCCGTATTTGCAAAAATATTTCGTCAAAGGCTCGATGCTCGGCTCGCTGAAGGAGTAGCCGCAAGCGGCTCACCGGCGGGCACGGGCGCAAAGCGGCAAGGCGCGGCATCGGCTGCGCAAAGGCATGAAGTAGACAAAGCGATTGAAAAAAGGGAGGCATTTTGTATGACGAAACGATTATTGGCAACACCGGCCAAGCTGTCGGCGCTGGCTTCGCTGCTGGCGGCTACCGCACTCGCAGGCTGTTCATCCACATCGGGAACCACGTCAGGCGGCGATAACGGCAAGCCGGTTCAGGTAAACGTATTCAAAAGCCACATGGGCGTCGGCTCGATTCCTGACAGCTCCAATGCGCATGTGAAATACGTCGCCGAGAAAACCGGCGTGGAATACAAGCTGACGACGACCCCTCCGGGCTCGGAGCCGACGGAATTTCTGAATTTGATGATTGCGTCCAATGAGCTGCCGGACATTCTCCGGCCAATCGGGGGCATCGAGCAGACGCTGATCAAGCAGGGCGGTGCGCTGCCGCTCGACGACTTGCTGCCGAAGTACGCGCCGAATGTCTGGAAAAACATCCCGAAGGAAGCGTGGGATATTGTCCGCTCCGCGTCCCCGGACGGCCACATTTATTATGTGCCTAAAGTGTTCCTCGTTCCGGAGCGGGCGCCGATGATCCGCAAGGACTGGCTTGATAAGGTCGGTCTGCCTATGCCCAAAACGGCCGAGGACTACAAGGAAGTGCTCAAGGCATTCCGCGACAAGGACCCGAACGGCAACGGGAAAAAGGATGAGCTGCCGACTTCAGGCCGCGAGTTCGGCAAGTGGATGGATCATTTATTCGGCATCTACGGCGTGGCGATGTGGGAAGGCAGTCCGGAATGGGATGTGTATGACGGCAAAATTCAATACGCCGGCGTAACGCCGAATATGAAGGCGTCGATTGCTTTTATCCGCGATTTGTATAAGGAGAAGCTGCTGGATAACGAAACGTTCCTGAACAAGGGCGATGTCTGGCAAGCCAAAATCAACAACAATCTCGTAGGTAGCTGGTATCATCTTCCAGCCAACGTGCGCGACCGCTATACAGCGATGCTCAAAGGCGCGCCGGACGCTTACATCGTTGGCATGCCGGTACCGAAGGTCGAAGGCTTTCAAGGCTTCGTAACCCAGAAAAGCATGGGTGAGCCGGAGTGGATCATTCCGGCCACTGCCAAAAACAAAGCCGAAGCTTCGCTGAAGCTGCTTGATTTCTTCTATGATCAAAGCAATGACGAGTTCGTCCGCTTCGGGATCGAAGGGCTGCAGCATCAGGTTGTCAACGGCAAAAAGGTGCTGCTGCCGCCGGAGGACAGCCGTCCGCTTGCCCTCGGCATGCGTAACTTGACGACGAAGGAAGACATGGATACCCGGATCAAGGAAACGGTGCCGGAGAACATGCAGAAGATGGTGCAGGATATTTTTGTGGTCAGCACCGCTGATGCGCGCCGAATCGCCGGAGATGGCTTGCCGAATACCGTTTATGAAGGATACCCGGACATTCAGTCGCACAAGCTGTTCCAGGAGTACTTGACGAAAATCGTCATAGGCGAATATCCGATGGAGAAGTTCGATGAGTTTGTTGACCGCTGGAACAAAGCCGGGGGCGAGGCTGTAACCAAGCGGGTGCAGGAATGGTACGCGAAGGTGAAGAAATGATGCGGAAACGATACGCGATTTGCGGGGTAAGCGGCCGGGCGCTCGGAATGTTCGCCAAGCCGATTTTGACGACCTTCGCCGGCACCTGCGAGCTGGTCGGGCTGCTGGATCGCGACCCGGCGCGCTTCGAGCTGTACCGGACACGGTATCCGGAGCATGCGGCGACGCCGACCTACGGGGAGCATGAGTTCGACCGTATGGTGGACGAAACGCGTCCGGATGTCATTATTGTGGCGGGGCGGGATGATACGCATGCGCGGTATTTGATCGCCGCGCTGCGACGCGATCTGGACGTGATCACCGAGAAGCCGATGGTGACGACAGGCGAGGACAGCCGGCGTGTGATGGAGGCGGAGCAGGCGAGCAAAGGCACTGTGACGGTCACCTTTAATTACCGGTATGCGCCGATCCACACCCGGATCAAGGAGCTGGTGCTGGAAGGCAAGCTTGGACGCATTACGTCGATTGATTTGAACTGGTATTTGGACACGTACCACGGCTCCAGCTATTTCAAGCGCTGGAACCGGGTGCGCGAGCTGTCGGGCGGCTTGTCGATCCATAAAAGCACCCACCACTTCGACCTGGTCAATTGGTGGATCGGCCAGAAGCCGGTTGAGGTATTTGCATACGGGGCGTTGAATTATTACGGCGCCGAGGGCGAAGCAAATCCGAAGAAGGAGGACGGCCGTTTCTGTACGACCTGTGCGTACACGCGGGAGTGCGCCTACTACGCCCGCTGGAACTCCCGCAGCAAGCATATTCGCGTGCCCGACGATCATTTGGGAGCGCTGGATGCCGCAGGCGGCGGAAAGACGACGGAAAAAAGCGCCTTTCCATATTCGGATTACCGGCCGGATCAATGTATTTTCGATTCGCAGATTGATATTGAGGATACGTACACGGCAACGGTCAAATACAACGGCGGGGCGCTGCTCAGCTATTCGGTTAACTTTTCATTGCCGTACGAGGGCTATCGTCTGGCCATCAACGGGACGAAGGGACGGCTCGAATCGGTGGAGTACCATATGCCGGGGCGCACGCCGTTCCCGACCCCGGTGCAGACGATTGATTATTTCCCGCTGTTCGGCTCCAAGGAAACGATTCATGTCGTCCACCGCGAGGGCGGACACGGCGGCGGCGATCCGCTGCTGCTGGAGGATTTGTTTATGGGCGAGGACCCGACGCGTCCGTACCGCATATTGTCCGGCGCGGAGGACGGGGCGTATTCGGTCGCAACCGGCGAAGCGGTATGGCGCTCGGTGCAGGAGCACCGGCCGGTGCCGATTGCCGAGGTGCTTGGCCTGAGCCTGAGCGGACGGTCAACTGCCGCCGCCTCGCAGCAGCTGGCTGCGGTCGCTGCCGGCGGGCAAGCGGGCAGCGGGCCGGCAGACGCCGGGCACGCAGATCCAGCGGCTGAGCGGCGAAGCGGCGCAGGCGGCGCCAAAGGAGGAAGCGAAGCATGATCAGAGCGGCAGGCGCGTATTTCGATCCTGCGGACCGGATGGCCGGACAAACGGACGGCGCCAGCATTCCGCATGTGCTGGCCGTGATGGCCCAGCGTTATGTCGGCGAGCATCCGGCGCACGCTCCGGTGTACCGGGTGACGCGGGAGAGTGAAATTCGCAAGCAGGAGCACCATCTCTATAAGTTTCCGGTCGGCCGCATGTTTCCCGACATGAAAGCGGGCCAGCAGGTATACGCCTGGGCAAAGCTGTGGTCGGGCGCGCAGCAGGACGCCATGTTCCTGCTGCGCTGCCTGGGTCCGGTGCGGCTGTACCTGAACGGACAGCAGCGGTTCGGCTCCTCGCCCGAGGAGGAGGGCGAGCTGCCGCTGAAGCTCAAGCTGGCGCTGACGCCCGGCTGGAATTATTTCGTGCTGGAGCTGGGGAAACGTCCGGCAGGCGGCAGCGGCGCGGAGTTTGGCACCGGCAACCGCAAAAACCAGCCGTTTCATTTCCTCGTCCCTTCGTTTGACAGAGAGGGAGAAGAGGGCTGGCTGTATACGGCTGCGCTGGATCACCCGCTGGCGGTCATTCCGTCCGCCGTTCAGGCGGAGGCGGCTACCGGCGTGGCCTGGCTGCCCGAGCGGCAGCCGTCGGCGGCGGACCCGTACAGCCTGAGCCGGCTGTACGGGCAGCGGCCGGGCTGGTCGGCTTACGGGTGGACGACGGTCGCGGGCCGGACCGGGACCACGCAACAGGTCACGCTGACGGGGACGGCCAATGGCCCGCTGCGCCTGCTATGGCAGGGGCGGGAGCTGCTGGCCGTCAGCCAGCCGGGCGAATTCGCCGTCCCGCTGACAGTGCCGCCGTCCGGCGGCGAGCTGTTTGTGCAGGCAAGCTGCGGCGATGCGGACTCCGGCTCCGGCGCAGGCTGGGGCTTCCTCGTGGAGCAGCCGGATGGCGCGGAGCTGTCCGTTCCGCGCGGCGTACAGGGCGCGAACGGCGTGTGGCTGCTGCTCGGCCCGTTTCCGCCGGACAAGGCGGTTAATCCGGCCGACTATACGTCGCTGGACCGGGTGGCGGACGCCGGGGAAGCGGGCAGCGTCTTCTGGACGACGGGCGAGCCTGGCGCTCATGTGCGGCCATTTCTGGAAAATGAGCTGTTCGGCCGCTGGAATTACCCGCTGGGCGTGACGCTGAACGGCTTGCTGGAGACGAGCCGGCTGCTGCAGCGCGGCGATTGGGCCGATTATGTGACGCGCCATGTGGAATTTGCCACCGCGACCTATGCGTATTCGCGGTGGGATCGCGAGCAGTTCGGCGCGGCGGGACTGAACAACCAGCTGTCGGATATCGACAGCCTGGACGACTGCGGCTCCTTCGGCTCGCTGGCGATTATGGCCGGACAGGTGCGTCCGCTGCACGGCTTGCGCGAGGTGGCGGACGACATCGCCCGCTATATCATGGAGACGCAGGACCGGATGCCGGACGGGGCGCTGTATCGCCGGGTCGGCGTGTCGCCGAGCATGCACAACACGATGTGGTGCGACGATATGTACATGAGCGTGCCGTTTCTGTGCCGGTACGCCGAGCTGACCGGACAGCCCCGCTATGTGGATGAGGCCGCCCGCCAGCTGCTGCTGTACAAAACGTATTTGTACATGCCGGACCGGCAAATGATGGCGCATGTGTTTGATGTCGCGGCTGGAAAGCCGTCTCAGACGGTCTGGGGACGGGGCAATGGCTGGGTCTTTTTCTCCCTCGCGGTGCTGCTGGGCGTGCTGCCGCAGACGCATGAGCGATATGCGGACATCCTGGCGTTTTACCGCGAGCTGGCGGAAGGCTATCGCAGGCTGCAGGGCGAGGCGGGGCTTTGGCATCAAGTGTTGACCGATCCCGAATCCTACGAGGAGTCGTCCTGCACGTCGATGTTTATGTACGGCTTTGCGCTCGGCGTCCGCCATGGCTGGCTAGAGCAGCCGGAGCGGTATGCGGCGTCTGCGCTGGCCGGCTGGCGCGGACTGTGCGAACGGGCGATTGACAAGCGCGGCAACCTGTACGGCGTATGCAAGGGCTCCAGCTGGTCCTATTCGCATGCGTATTACAAGCATGATCTCGGCTGGAATTTGAATGACACGCACGGCATCGGCATCGTACTGCTGGCAGGCATCGAGGTGCAGCGGATGAGGGAGGCGCTGGAGGCCGTACCGGCGAATGTGGCGGGGTAAACGACAGGACGCGTGCCACGAGGGGCCGACTCACGGTATAATGAGAACATCCTTGGCATAAGGTGGGACTTTAACGTGACACAATCCCTCAAGACCTGGCTGAAGCTGCACCTGGCCCATGCGCAAACGCGGTTCGTGCTGATTCTGACCGTGTCGGTTTTTCTGATTATTCTTGCGGTTAGCCTGACCTCGTATTACACGTCCAAGTCGGTGCTGCAGCAGGAGCTGAGCGAGCCGCAGCGGCAAATGCTGCAGCTGAACATGAGCGTGATCGACGATTCGATCAGGGAAAGCGATCAGATCGCGATTCAGGTAGCGCTTAACAGCAACATTTACAAGTTTTTGACCGCAGAGGTGCAAAATTCGTACGCCAATATTTCCGAGCTGTACCAGCTGCTGGGCACGATGATCAGCAATGCGCGATATATCAAAAGCATCTACGTGTACGACATCGACCGCAGCAGCTTCGTCGCGCTTCCGCAAGGGTACAGCTCCAGCAAGCTGACCTTCGGCGATTCCGACTGGGTGAGCGTAGCCGATGAATTCGGCGACCGGATGACGGTGATCAAGAAACGGCAGGTGCCGGAAGGGGCCGGCGGCAAAGGCTCGAATGTGACGCTGTTTCGCAAAATTATGATTCAGGGCCAGTTCAAGGGCATTGTCGCCGTCAATCTGAAGGATGAGGAGCTGTTTGCGAAGCTGAATCCGCCTGCGCTCAACAATTTGGACCGGATGCGCTTTATTATCGACGAGCGCGATGAGGTGCTGTATGCGTTCTCAAACTACACGTTTGATAACAGCGTTGTCCAGCAGGCGCTGACGATTCTCAAGCGGGAGGGGCAGGGAGGCGGCGATGTGACCTACCAGGGCGGCCAGCTGCTGATGAATCAGCTGGAATCGCCTGTCACGGGCTGGCGTTACGTCTCGCTGGTCGTGCAGGACAGCCTGCTGGCCCAGTCCAAGAAGGTCCGCAATGTCGTGCTGGCCGTGTCGGTGGCCGCGCTGGCGCTGGGCGCCGCCACGATTTTCTATATTAATGCCGCGGCCTTCCGCCCGGTGCGCCGGCTGAAGCAGCTGTTCAGCGATTACGAGCAGCGGACGGACGGCGGCCCGGAAGGGGTCGATCTGGAGAAGCTGGCCGGGGAGCTGCTCAGCAACCACGCCCAGATGTCCCGGCTTGTCCGGGAGACGATGTCGGAGGCGTCCTCCAAGCTGCTGCAGGATATTTACGCCGGCAGCCTGACCGGCAGACGGGAGCTGGAGGAGAAATGGGGCCGCTACTTCGGCGATTGGGGGACTGCGCCAATCACGGCGGCTGTACTGTCCATTGACCGTTATGAGTCGTGGTCGCGAACGTTTTCCGGCGGCGACCAGTCGCTGCTGAAATTTGCGCTGGCGAACATCGTTGCCGAGCTGTTCGAGCCGCAGTGGCATATCGTCTGCGCCGACTTCGGCAAGGACAAGACGGCGATTTTGCTGCAGCCGCGGGACGGAGCCGCACCATCGCCCGACAGGAAGCTTGCCGAGGCGTTGGATGTCGCGGCTTTGCTGCTGAAATTCAGCGTGTCGGCCGGTCTGAGCACGCCGCAGACCGATATTGCGCGATTGAAGCAGGCGCTGATGGAGGCGGAAAACGCGCTGACGTACCGGCTGTACCAGAGCTACGGACAAGCGATTCCGTTTCAGACGGTGTCCGGGCATGAGGCGCGGGAGACGGTGGCCGATGAGGCGCTGCTGGAGGAGCTGACGCGGGCCATCCAGACAGGGGATGTCGCCGGTTCCGTGCAAGCGGTGGAGCGTATGCTGGCGCATCTTCGCGCCGCCTACGGCTACCCGTCCGCGGCTCTGTCCTTTCTGCAGGCGGCGCTGGAGCGGATCGACCGGATTCGTCCGGCTGACGAGGAAGAGGCGAGGCCGCTTTATGAGCGGCTGGATACGCTTAGTCTGGACGACATCGGCAGTGAGCTGAAGCGCCGCGTCATCCCGCTGGCCGAGCAGTTCCATCAGCTGATCGGGAGCAAGGACTTTCATTTGTGCCAGCGGATGATCGACTACATGAAGCAGCATCTGGGCGAGCCGATCGGCATTCCCGAAATTGCCGAGTCGATCGGCATCAGCAGCAGCCTGGCAAGCCAGGTGTTCAAGCAGGAGACGGGCGAGACGATCTACAATTACTTGACCCGGCTGCGAATGGAGCGGGCTGGCGAGCTGCTGGTGAAGACGGATAGCCGCATTTCGGATATTGCGCTGCTGGTCGGCTATCAGCATGAGAACAGCTTTATCCGCAGCTTTCGCAAATTCAAGGATATTACGCCCGGCAAATACCGGGATATGATGAGAACCCGGATGGATGCCGTGCGCGAATAACGCCGCGGGGCCGCATCCGTCTCACACTCAAGGAGGCGCTATGGACAGACGTAAAATTGTAGACCGGCACCAGCCGGAATTGACCAAATGGGACCCGCTGTCCCCGTTTACCGTCGGCAACGGCGAGTTTGCGTTTACCGCCGATCTGACCGGCTTGCAATCGTTTCCCGGCCAATACGAGGTGCCGCTTGGCACCCAGGCAGGCTGGGCGTGGCACAGCACCGGCGGACATCATCGGTACACCTTGCAGGACGCCTCCTATCAGCCGTTTGACACCCATGGCCGTGCGGTCGGCTATCCGATGAAGCCGGGCGACAAGCCGGATGCGTACCATTGGCTGCGGCAAAATCCGCATCGCCAGCAGCTGGGCCGGGTCGCCTTCCGGTTTCTGCTGTCCTCCGGAGCCGAGGCGGAAGCATCCGATCTGACGCCGGTGCGCCAGCGTCTTGACTTGTGGACGGGGCTGCTGGTCAGTGAATTTGAGGTGGAGGGCGTGCCCGTTCGCGTCACGACAGCCTGCCACCCGACACTGGATGCGATCGGAGTGCGCGCCGAGTCCGCGCTGGTCGCTCAGGGACGGCTGCAGCTGTTCGTTCGCTTCCCTGCGCCGGATATGCTGCATACCGCCTGGGCCAAGGCCGTATTTCCAGATTGGGAGCATGATGAACGGCATCAGACCCGGCTGAAGGAAGCGGAAGCCGGTCAAGGCCAGGCGGTGCTGGAGCGCCGGATGGACGACGATTCGTATGAGGTGCGCTGGACATGGAGCACGGCAGGGCAGCTGGAGCAGACGGGCACGCATGAATTTACGCTGCGCCCGCAGACGGCCGGCGATGTGCTGGAGTGCGCGGTCGCTTTTGCGCCGCGTGATCCGCAGACGGCTGCGGTCAGCGACATCTTGACGGCAAGCGCCGCGTTTTGGGAGTCGTTTTGGCTGAGCGGAGCTGCGGTTGATTTTGCCGGCAGCTCCGATCCGCGGGCGTATGAGCTGGAGCGCCGGGTGGTGCTGTCGCAGTTTTTGTGCGCGCTGCATAGCGCAGGCACGATGCCGCCGCAGGAAACGGGGCTGATGTACAACAGCTGGTTCGGCAAGTCGCATCTCGAAATGCACTGGTGGCACGGGGCGCATTTCCCGCTCTGGGGCCGCGCCGACATGCTGCTGCGCAGCATGGACTGGTACACGGACATTTTGCCTGTGGCCCGCGAGCTGGCCCGTTCGCAAGGCTATGAAGGCGCGCGCTGGCCGAAAATGGTCGGACCGGACGGCAGCCCGTGCCCGTCGCCGGTTGCGCCGGGGCTGATCTGGCAGCAGCCGCATCCGATTGCGCTGGCCGAGCTATGTTACCAGGCGGAGCCGTCCGACGCGATGCTGAAGCGCTTCCGCGATGTCGTATTTGGATCGGCGGACTTCATGGTGTCGTTCGCCCATCTGGACGAGGAACTGGGGGTGTACGATCTCGGACCGCCGCTCATTCCGGCACAGGAATGCCATCCGCTCGACGGAAGCAAAAATCCGCCATACGAGCTGGAATACTGGACCTATGCTCTGAACATCGCCACCCGCTGGGCGGAAAGGCTGCAGGTTGCGGCCAATCCGCGCTGGGCCGAGGTGGCTGGAGCGATGGCTCCGTCCCCGCAGGCGGACGGCGTTTACTTGGCCCATGCGCTGTGCCCGGATACATTTACGGCGAAAAATCACGATCACCCGTCCATGCTGGGCGCGCTTGGCCTGCTGCCGGGAGCGGCGATTGACCGTCAGGTGATGTTGAATACGCTGCTGAAGGTCAAGGACGTCTGGAGATGGGGCTCGGCATGGGGCTGGGACTTCCCGATGTGCGCGATGACGGCCGCAAGAGTCGGGGAGCCTGATTTGGCGGTCGATTTTCTGCTGATGGATGCGGCGAAAAACACGTACTTAACGAATGGACATAATTACCAGCGGGCAGGCTTGTCGGCGTATTTGCCCGGCAACGGCGGCCTGCTGACGGCGGTGGCGATGATGGCCGCAGGCTGGCAGGACCGGGAGGGCGGAAACGATTCGCCCAATCCGGGCTTCCCGCAGGACGGCAGCTGGTCGGTGAAATGGGAAGGGCTGAAGCCTTGGCTGTAAAGCAGGCAAGCGCGTGATATCGCGTGATATTCGCGCAAAGCGGACAGAGGGAGGCGTGAAGCATGGCAAAGGGCACGGTATGGCCGTCGGAGCGGAGGACGTACACCGACCGGCTGACGGGACTTGAAGTCACGCAGCTGACGGATTATAAGGCGCACAGCCATCATTTATATTTTACGGAAAGCGGCTGGTATGACGGGGGGCAGCGGCTGCTGCTGATCTCGGACCGCGGCAACAGCACAAATTTGTACAGCTTGCAGGTGGACAGCGGACTGCTGACCCAGCTGACAGATTACCCTGACAATGATTTTCTTGATGCATGCCTGCTGCCGGACGGCAGCGCGGCTTTCATCAAGCTGGGCCGCCGACTGATCCGGCTGGACCTTGGCTCGCTGGAGGAGCAGCTTTGTTACGAAGCGCCGGAGGGCTATCTGCTTGGCAACGCAAGCGTGGCGGCCGACGGGCTGTCTGTGCTGACCTGCGTGCAGGAGGACTTGTCGCATCGCATCCGGCTTGATCTGGGCAATGGCTACGTCGGCCACCGCGAGCTGATGGAAGCGGCGCCGCACAGCATGATCGTGCGCATCGACGCCCGGCTGGGCGGCGCGGAGCAGGTCTATGAAGCGCATCGCTTCATCACCCATATCAACGCTTCGCCGACGCAGCCCTGGCTGCTGACGTTCTGCCATGAAGGGCCGTGGCATCTGGTTGATCATCGAATCTGGGGGCTGGACCTGCGCACAGGCGAGGCGTGGAAAATCCGCGAGCGGCTGGAGCCGCGCGAAAAGGTCGGCCATGAATTTTTTTATCCGGACGGAGTGACGATCGGGTATCACGGCTTTCGTGAAGACGGCACGAACTTTTTCGGTAGCATTCAGTATGACAACACCGGCTGCGAGGAGACGGAGTTCGGGTTCGATACCTGGCACGGCTATGCGGACGGTCTCGGGCAGGCGGTTGTGGACGGCAAAGGCCATGTCAAAACGCTGAGCCTCTGGCGGCGCTGCAGCGATGGCCGGTACGACGGGCCGCGTATGCTGTGCGAGCTGCGCTGCAGCTTTCATTCGCAGAAGGTGCATGCACATCCGCGATTTGATGCGGAGGGCAAGCGGCTTGTATTTACGAGCGATAAAAACGGCTACGGCAACGTGTATCTGATCGACATTCCGGAAGATATAACGGGACTGCCGCTGTTTACCCCGTCATAAAGACTTGGGACGGCGCGAGCATCACCGGCGCGGCGGATGCCGCTGCCGGGCGGTTGGAGGAATCGAAAGGAGCTGAAGGAGCATGCAGGCAACGACGGCAGCAGCCGGAGCCGGGCAGATGTCAGGCAAGGTCGGCGCGGCAATCATGGCGAAAAGCGTGGACGGCTACCATCCGAATATCGCCAATAAATGGGGGTATGTCGCCGGCATGGCGCTAACGGCGCTTGGCCAACTGGGCGATTGGACCGGAGACGGCGCCTACCGGGCATTTGTGAAACGCCATATGGATGTATTTGTCCGTGAGGATGGCTCGATCCGGGGCTACACGCTGGAAGACTACAATCTTGATCATATCAACAAAGGCAAAAACCTGCTTGGTCTGTGGCGGGAAACGGGTGAAGCGAAATACGAGCAGGCGGCGCGTCTGCTGGCCGCTCAGCTGATCGGCCAGCCGCGTACGGAGGAAGGCGGCTTTTGGCACAAAAAGATTTACCCGTTCCAGATGTGGCTGGACGGCTTGTATATGTCGTCGCCGTTTATGGCGGAGTTTGCCCGGACGTTCGGCGAAAACGCCTGGTTTGACGAAGCTGCGCATCAGCTGCTGCTGGTCGAGCGGCAGACGCGCAATCCGCAGACGGGCTTGCTTTACCACGCGTGGGATGAGAGCCGCGAGCAGCGCTGGTGCGACGGCGGCACCGGACGCTCCCGGCATGTCTGGGGACGGGCGATGGGCTGGTACGCTATGGCGCTTGTGGATGCGCTGGAGCATTTCCCGGCGGCGCATCCGAAGCGCGGCCAGCTGATGGGCATTTTCGAGCGGATGGCAAATGCGGTCGTGCGCGTCCAGGATCAGGACAGCGGACTTTGGTACCAGGTCATGGACTGCAATGGCAGGGAAGGAAACTACCTGGAGTCATCCGGCTCGTGCATGCTTACCTATGCGCTGGCGAAAGGAATCCGGCTGCGGTATTTGGCCGAAATCGACCGGAAGGTTGTGGAGCGCGCTTACGAAGGCATCCTGAGCCGCTTTGTGACGGAGGATGAGCAGGGCGTGCATCTGCACCGGATCTGTCAGGGAGCGGGTCTCGGCGGACGCAAATACCGCGACGGCTCGTACGCGTACTACTTGAGCGAGCCGGTCGTCAGCGATATGCTGATGGGCGTCGCGCCTCTGCTGCTTGCCAGCCTGGAGCTGGAGCGGCTGCGGGCGGAGCAGCCTGCGGAATAAATCGGGCAGCCGGAGCCGGGCGCACATCGTAATCGTTTCATCAGGTTGATGGCTTGCGTATGTATGGTAAGGTTCGACTTGTATAGCTCCATGTTGAGTTTCTCACCACAGCATGCCTGTCTCCGGGTTGGAGACGGGTTATCTGTGATGCCTTGGCATGGACTGCTTGGGGGCAATGTCCGCCCGACAGAGAGAAGCTTGACGCGAAGCTGTGATTTTCTGATACAGGAAGGGAGCTTGGAGCTTATGCCGCAACAAACCGAATTATCGCCGCCCGCCTCGCTTGGCGAGCAGCTTGTGATGAACTATCCGGCCTCCTGGTGGCGGAATATGTGGCGGGAGGCGCTGCCTGCGGGCAACGGTGTCGTGGGGGCGTCCGTCTTTGGCGGCGTGCATGAGGAAACGGTGCTGCTGAACCACGCTGGGCTGTGGCACTGGGGGCAGCGCGATGAGCTGCCGGATGTCAGTGACGTACTGACAGTTACGCGTCAATTGATGGATGAGGAGCGGTACGCCGAGGCAAGCTGGAGGCTGGCCGACACGTTGAAGGAGCGGGGCTACGGCACAAGGCTGGCGTCGCGCTTCCCGCTGGCGGCGATTCGGCTGCTGATGCCTTGCGCGCAGGCGTTCCGCGCTTACAGCCGGACGCTGAACATGGCGACGGGTGAAATTACGGTTCGCTGGCAGTACGGTCAGGCTACGATCCGGCGCAAGCTGTTTGTGTCGCGCGCCGATGACGCGGTCGTTTGGGAGCTAAGCGCTGAGCGTACGCCAGCGGGGGCGGATCAAGCGGCACGCGGCGCAACGGAATTGGAATCGGAAGAGGAATCGAAGGCGGAATCGAAGGCGGAATCGGCTGATGCTGGCGGGGCTTCATCGGTCGCGGCTGAGGGTGTGAAGATTTCGTCGGCCCTTACTGATGCTGCCGCCATTCCAGCGGCTCCAGCCGAGGTACCCGGCTCTGTCGGCGTCGCAGGCGAGCTGAGCCTGCTGCTGTACCCAAGCGACCGTTGGGCCGATACGCCGGAGTACAAGGAGCTGGAGCAATCGGTCGAAACCGGCTGCGATGACCGCTTTATCTGGTATGCCGGGACCAATGATGACGGCACTGATTTCGGCGCAGTGCTGCTGGTGCAGCCAGCGGGCGTGGGGGATGCCCGGCTGGCGGGCGACGCCGGCACGATCCGGTTTGACACAGATGGCCCGCTGCTTGTGCTGGCCAAAGTATTTGTCGCCGGGAACCGGCAGCAGGATTGGCCCCGGCTCAAGCAGGAGCTTGCCGCGCTGGCCGTCGACACGTCCTATGAGGCGCTGCTGGAGCGGCATGAGGCGCTGCATCGGCCGCTGTACGAAGCCGCGTCGCTGGAGCTGGAGCCAGAGCCAGAGCCAGAGCCAGAGCCGGGGCTGGAGCAGAAGGCGGCGCAAAAGGTCCGCTCCAACGAACAGCTGCTGCTGGACGCGTATCAGGGGGAAGCGCCGACCGCGCTGATCCGCAGTATGTGGGCGTATGGCCGCTATTTATTTATTAGCGGTACAGCTGACCGGGAGGAAGCCGGGCCGTTTGGCTTGTACGGCTTGTGGGGCGGCGATTACCGGCTCGTCTGGAGTCATCATATGGCGAATGAAAATGTCCAGATGATGTATTGGCACGCCCATGTCGGCGGCTTGGGGGAGCTTGTTCCGCCGTTGTTCCGGTACTATAACGGTATGCTGGACGACTTCCGCGCCAATGCGCGCAAGCTGTACGGCTGCCGCGGCATTTATATTCCGGCAGGCACAACGCCGGGCATCGGGGTGCCGAATCAAATTGTGCCGGTGATTCTCAACTGGACAGGAGCGGCTGGCTGGCTGGCCCGGCATTACGCCGAGCATTTCCGGTTTACCGGGGACCTGGATTTTCTTCGTCGGACGGCGTTGCCTTTTATGCGCGAGGCACTGCAGTTTTACGAGGATTTTCTCGTGGTGGAGCCAGATGGGAGCTACCGGCTGTATCCGTCCGTCTCACCGGAAAATACGCCGCAAAACTATATGCCGACCGACGGCAAGCCGCTGGCTCATCCGATGCCGACCGCCATCAATGCGACAATGGACGTAGCGATTGTCAAGGAGCTGCTGCAGCAGTTGCTGGAAGCCAGCGAGGCGGCTGGCGGCGATCCGGAGGAGGAGCAGCGCTGGCGCGAGATGCAGCGGCTGCTGCCCGCGTACCGGATCAATGGGCACGGGGCGGTCAGCGAGTGGATTCATCCCGGCTTCGAGGACCGCTATGCTCATCGTCACCTGTCCCATGTCTACCCGCTGTTCCCTGGGAATGAGGTAACGGAGGAGCAAGCTCCGGAGCTGTTCGCAGCGTTTGCGGAGGCTGTCCGGCGGCGGGAGATCGGAGCGCAAAGCGGCTGGTCGCTGGCCCATATGGCGGCGATTTATGCCCGGCTGGGCGACGGGGATAGCTCGCTCGAAAGCCTTGATCTGCTGTCGCGCTCCAGCTTGCTGCCGAATTTGTTCACGCTGCATAATGACTGGCGCGGGATGGGGATCTCGATGACGATGCCTGCCGCTCCGATCCAGCTTGATGCGAATCTCGGCTGGGTCAATGCGGTGCAGGAGCTGCTGCTGCAGGTATCGCCGGGGCTGGTCAAGCTGCTGCCTGCCTTGCCGACACGCTTGCCGCGCGGACGGCTCGGCGGCTGGCGGTTTCCGGGCGGACGCGTGGATATCGAATGGAATCGTACAACCGGGTTATTCCGGGCCAGGCTGTCGGCAGAGCGCGCCGTGGAGCTGTCCGTCAAGCTGCCGGACTGGGCATCCGGCTGCCTGATTCATCCGGCTGGCGGGGCGGACGCGGCAGCCTTCGGGCCGGAAGCTGCATATGGCCGGATTAAGCTGCCAGCCGGGGCGTCGGTTTCCTTTTCCAGCGAGAAGACAACATAAGCCCGCTTGTCAAGCCCAAATATTGTCCAATATTCTCATGAATTTCTCATAATCCCCGTTTTGCCGAGCAATGAAAAGGGATTGCGACTTTTCTGGTAAATGGTGGGCATGGTGTTTGTGGTATGGTGATATTGGGTACAGTGACCAGCCGGTTTCAGCGGCGGCTCCCGCAATCCGGCATGGGCTGAACTCACCCAACAGCAAACCAGATCAACATCCTAGGAGGAAGTCATGAACAAAACCAAGAAAAGCTTGATCGGTAAAATCGTAGTAGGCGTCACACTGAGCCTCTCGGTCGCGTTTTCGGGCCATGTGCTGACCGCGCCTCAAACAGCTTACGCCGCTTCCGCTTCGACAACGGCTTCGAAAATTATCCAGACAGGCAAACAATATTTGGGAACCCCTTATCAATTTAGCGCTAAAGCGGGCATTTCCAGCGCTTTCGATTGCTCGTCATTTACCCAATATGTATTTAAAAAACATGGCATCGACCTGCCGCGTTCCTCTCGCGATCAGGCCAAGGTGGGCACCCGGGTCAGCAAAAGCCAGCTGAAGCCGGGCGATCTGATCTTCTCGGACACGAACCGCGACGGCACGATCAATCATGTGAGCATCTACATCGGCGACGGTAAAGTGCTGCATACGTATAGAGTTGGCATCGGCGTCACGATTTCCACGTTTAAGGACAGCACTTGGGACAAAACGTTTGTAACCGCGAGACGAGTGCTGTAACGGAGCAAACGCCAAGCAGCTTTATGTTCTGACAAAATGCGTGCTGTAATTGACCAAACGTCCAGCTTTGCGAAGGGTCTATGAACCGGCTCCTTGCGTGATGCTGCGACATTCGACAAAGGTCCGACCGGCTCTGTTCGCGCGCTTCGTTAGATAGGATGCAGATGGTCAAATAAACCGCCTCCCGGATCTATCCGGCGGCGGCTTATTTGCGTTTCCGGCTCGCCTCGGCCTGGGCGTCAGTACAGATGATGCGGCGCCCAGTCGCCTTGAACGAGTCCTTCGCCCGGCGTTGACTTATACACGTGTCCGCTGGCTTGTGGCGGAAGCGGCTGACGGCTCTAATGTGATGCCGCCTTCCGATTCATCGTAAAAATAAACGATGCCCGCAGGATTAACACGCAGCATCGAAGCATTAATCATACGATCATTAAGGTTATCGGTAACAAAAAATCGATGCGAAAATTTGCCCAGTATTCGATGCCGGATACGACGATAAACATATAAAAATACGATTTGGATGCACAAACATGCTCATTTTGTCGATTTTTTGCCCAATCAGGACGATAAGGCTTCGCTCATAACCTAAATTCTGATATGATAAATAAAGCTATCGGTAACATCGAGATCCCATTATAAACAGAAAAGGCGGGAATAACATGCAGGATATGATCTGGTTTAAGCAGCCGGCGGCGGATTGGAATGAAGCGCTGCCGGTCGGAAACGGCCGTTTGGGCGGTATGGTGTTTGGTCAGGCGGCCAATGAGCGGATTCAGCTGAACGAGGATACGGTCTGGTACGGCGGGCCGACTAACCGCAATAACCCGGATGCGCTCGCTCACCTGCAGGAGATGCGCGAGCTGCTGTTTGCCGGCAGGCTGAAGGAGGCGCATCAGCTGGCGGTGACGGCGTTCTCCGGTACGCCCTGCAACCAGCGGATGTATATGTCGGCAGGGGATTTGCTGCTGTTTTTTGATATACGCGAGACGGAAATCAGCAGGTACAGACGCGAGCTCGATTTGCAGCGCGCGCTGGCGCGGACGAGCTTCGAGCTGAACGGGTACAAGCATACCCGCGAGACGTTCTCCAGCTTCCCGGACGGCGTACTTGTTACCCGGCTGGAGACGGATGATCCGGCGGGTCTGACGTTCCACGCCCGGCTGGACCGCAAGCGCGGCAAATATGTGGATGAAACCGGCCGCGCAGGCGAAGCGGGCGAGGCGATTATTGCGATGCGCAACAGCTGCTTCGGCACAGGCGGCGCCGATTATGCCGTGCTGGTGAGAGCGGTTGCCGAAGGCGGAGAAGCCCGTGTCATCGGCGAGCATCTTGTCGTGAAGGGCGCACGCGCGGTGACGCTGCTGCTGGCGGCCGCTACGACCTTCCGGCATGCGGACCCGAAGGCGGCTTGCCTGGAGCTGCTGCGCCAGGCGGCGGCCAAGCCGTACGAGACGCTGCGGTCGGCTCATGAGCGCGACCACCGGCAGCTGTATGACCGGGTGACGCTGCAGCTCGGAGCCGCCGAGCCGGAGCTGTCCGAACGCTTCGACGCGGTCGAACGGCTGGAGCGGGTGAAGCAGGGCGCGGAGGATCCGGGCTTGCTGGCCTTGTATTTCCAGTTCGGCCGCTATCTGCTGATCGCCAGCAGCCGTCCCGGCTCGCTGCCTGCGAATCTGCAAGGCATCTGGAATGACCATATGTCGCCGCCGTGGGACAGTAAATACACGATTAATATTAATGCACAGATGAACTACTGGCTGGCGGAAACGTGCAACCTGTCGGAGTGCCATGAGCCGCTGTTTGACCTGATCGAGCGGATGCGCGAGCCCGGACGGCAGACGGCGGCGGTTATGTACGGCTGCCGGGGCTTCGTTGCGCATCATAATACAGATATTTGGGGCGATACGGCGCCGCAGGACATTTACCTGCCCGCCACGTACTGGACGCTGGGCGCGGCGTGGCTAAGCCTGCACCTGTGGGAGCATTACCGCTTTACGCAAAATCGTGAGTTTCTGGGCAAGGCGTACGAGACGATGAAGGAAGCGGCGCTGTTTTTTGTCGATTTTCTCGTGGAGGATGCCAACGGGCTGCTGGTGACCTCGCCTTCCGTTTCGCCGGAAAACACCTACAGGCTATCGAATGGCGAATCGGGCACGTTATGTTACGGTCCGGCGATGGACAATCAAATTTTGACCGAGCTGTTCGGCGCCTGCGTCGCCGCTTCGGAACTGCTTGGCATCGACGAGGCGTTCAGAGACGAGGCGGCTGCAGTGCTTGCGAAGCTTCCGCCGACGCAAATCGGCAAGCACGGGCAAATCCAGGAATGGCTGGAGGATTACGAGGAGCTGGAGCCGGGGCATCGCCATATCTCCCAGCTGTTCGCGCTGCATCCGGGAACGGGCATTAGTGTCGGCTCGACGCCGGAGCTGGCAGCGGCTGCCCGCAGCACGCTGGAGCGGCGGCTCGCGCATGGCGGCGGACATACGGGCTGGAGCCGTGCCTGGATTATTAACTTCTACGCGCGGCTGGAGGATGGCGAAGCAGCGGCATTCCACCTGCACGAGCTGCTGCGCCACTCGACGCTGCCGAATTTGTTCGACAATCATCCGCCATTCCAGATTGACGGCAATTTCGGCGGAACCGCCGGGCTGGCGGAGATGCTGGTGCAAAGCCATCTCGACCATATCCGGCTGCTGCCTGCGCTGCCGGCCGCCTGGAGCAGCGGCCGGGTCACCGGCTTGCGGGCGCGCGGCGGCTTCGAGCTGGACCTGGCGTGGGAGGACGGCCGCCTGCAGCAGGCCGAGCTGCGCTCGGCGCTGGGCGGCTCCTGCCGGATCACGACAGGCGGCGTTCGGCTGGAGGGCCGCGACGCAGCCGGCCTGTCGGTCGGGGAAGCGGCGGCAGACGGGTATATGGAGCTGACGCTGGAGCCTGGACAAGCGGTTACGCTGACCGCGCTGCGCAATGCGGCTCGGTAAGCCTGGAAGGAACGAAGGCTTCCGGTCCATCGACTCGGAAGGAAGGGCTGCTTGGGGTCAGACGCTGACTCGCGGGCAGCCCTGTTTGCTGTCTGCCGGGACAGCTGCCGCCGCCATTGCGCCGATCCGTTGACAATAGCTGCACCGGCATTGACAAAAGATGTACTGCGCTTGTGGCCGCGCGGGGGCGGAGCTACAAACGGCCCGCTCCGTGTTCGCCGGGAGGGATGTATGGCGGGAAAAGAAATGTTCCTTTACGCTGCCGGCGGCGATCGGCTACAGTATAGGCGGTAAGCGTTATCATCCGATCAAGGGAGGTCCTGCACATGTACGCATTTGGCTGGTGCAGCGCGATTGAGGAGGCGGACGAGCTGCGGCGGACAGGCTTCGATTATATCGAATGCCCGCTGATCGCCTTGCAGCCGGAGGATGCGGCAGCCAGTGCGGCGCTGCGTCACGTGAGGAGGGAGCTGAAGCAGGATGCGAATCGGAATAGCGGACTACGGGATGAACGTATGGGACGGCGGCTGCTTCGATCTGGAGGAGCGGGCGCTCCAACTGAAGGCGATTGGCTACGAGGGCATCGAGCGCATCACCGTCTACAGCGCGGATGAGGCGCTTCGCAAGGCGGCCGTGCTGCGCAAGCACGGGATCGGCTTTGCGACGGCGCGCGGACCGAGTACCGAGCTGTCGATCCAGTGGACGGCCGGATTGGGCCAAGCTTATGTATGGGCGGACGTAACAGGCAAGACGCTGGATGTGTTGTGCAGGCAGATCAATACGCTGGCCGCGCTCGCAGGACGGTGGGGTGTCCGGGTCGCGCTGCATAATCATATGGGCACGCCGGTTGAGGACCAGGACCAGCTGGAGCATATGCTGCGGCAATGTCCCGATGTCCAACTGGTCTTCGACACGGCGCATTTGGCGGCGATGGGCGGAGACGCGACGGACATCGCTCGGCGGTATGCGGGGCGGCTCCAAGTGCTGCATGTGAAGGATTGGCTGTCCACCGATCCGCAGCAGCCGTTATGGACGAACCGGGGGCGGTTTTGCGGACTTGGAGAGGGAAATATCGGGCTGGATAATTTGTCTGTGCTGCACGAAGCGGCCGGAGCGGGCTTCAACGGCTGGGTATTTGTGGAGCATGACGCGCATCTGAGAAACCCGCTGGAGGATTTGGCTGCCAGCCGGGAATATTTGCGAAGCGGAGGGTTTTGACTATGGCCGCGATTGCGGAAAACAATGCTGTGCCGCCGATCCGGCTCGGGATCGTCGGTCTCGGACGGGCAGGCTGGGATATGCATCTGTCCGAGCTGCAGCCTTACGGGCATTTGTTTCGCGTGACGGCAGCCTTCGATCTGCTGGCGGAGCGCCGGGAGCGGGCCGAGGCGCGCGGCATCCGGGCTTATGCGTCGCTGGAGCAAATGCTGTGCGACCCGGATATCGAGCTGATTGACATCGCCACAAGGTCGAGCGACCATGCTGCCCACGGCCGGTTGGCGCTGGAGGCGGGCAAAGATATTTTAGTCGAGAAGCCGCTCGCGCTGGACTATAACGAAGCGGTGGCCTTGTACGAGCTGGCTTACAAGCGGGGCAGACGTATTTTTGTTCGTCATAACCGCCGGTTTGACCCGGATTTTCTGCATGTGTGCGAGCTGATTCAGTCGGGCTTGCTGGGCGAGGTGTTCCAGATTCGTCTGAACCGCCACCACTACCAGCGGCGAAACGACTGGCAGACGGTCAAGGCGTACGGCGGCGGCCAGCTGCTGAACTGGGGACCGCATCTGGTTGACCATGCGCTGCAGCTGCTGGACAGTCCGGTCAAGTCGGTCTGGAGTCATCTGCGGCGTATTGCCGCTGCGGGAGATGCGGAGGATCACGTTCATTTGATACTGACCGGCTTTAACCGCCGGATTGTAGAGGTGGAGATCAGCGGCGGCATCGCGATTGCTTCGCCGACGTTTCTCGTCTATGGCTCACGGGGCGCGTTGTCGGTGACGGGCAAGACGATTCAGTTGAAAGTTTTGGACCCGGCGGTGCCGCTGCCGCCGCTTGAGGCGGATGTCGGCACGCCGGGCGAGGCTTTCGGCAGCTCGGGCACGTATTCGTCCGGCGAGCAGCTGCACTGGATTGAGCAGACGCTGCCTGTCCAGCCGGCGCAGACCTTTAACCTGTGGGAGGAGCTGCATGCGGCATATCGGCTCGGCTTGCCGTTTCCCATTCGTTCGGAGGAGGCGCTGGAGGTTGTCCGGCTTATTGATCAGGTGAGGAAGGAAGCGGCGCATCCATGAAGGATGAAGCGCGCTGAGCGATATGACCTGCCACTTTCTGGCTGGATGGGGAGCGGCATCCAAAAAAGTTTAAATCCAAGGAGGAGTCAGGCTATGACAGCACGAACCTACAAGTTGGGTGTAATTGGACTTGGCGAGGGGCGCAGCATCATTTCCGCAGCGCTGCAAAGCGACCGCTGGGAGCTGGTCAACGTCTGCGACCGCAATGAGGAAGTGTGCAGGCAGCGTGCGGAGGAGTTCGGGCTGACCCGTTATACGCTGGCGTACGACGACCTGCTGAACGATCCCGACATTGAGGTGATCGCGATTTACACGCCGGACCAACTGCATGGACTGCATATCCGGCAAGCGCTGGAGGCGGGTAAACACGTCATTGTGACCAAGCCGCTGCTGCCTTCGCTGGAGGAAGCCGCCGACCTGCTTCGCGTGCAGGAGGCGTCCGGCAAGCAAGTATTTGTCGGGCAAAGCTCGCGGTTTTTCGAGCCCATGCTGCACCAGCGAGCCGATTTTCTGGCAGGCCGCCACGGAGAGCTGGACACGGTGGAGACGTATTACATTGCGGATTCCCGCTGGTTTCTGCAGAAGGAATGGAGCCGGCAGCGCGGATTCAGCTGGATGTATAACTTTATGATCCATGCGGTTGATCTGGCGAAATGGTATTTGCCCGGCATCGAGGAGGTGTTCGGCTACGGCCACTCCAGCAGCAACAATACGGCGTACGGGCTGACGACGCCCGATACGATGCGCTTTCTGATGAAGGATGGGCAGGGTCGGATTGCCCAGGTGAGCGGCTCGTATACGAAGCCTTCGCTCAAGCAGGTCGATCCCGGCATCAGCTGCACGCTGCGGGGGACGCAAGGCACAAGCCGCGCTGTTTATTCCAAGCTGCTGTATCATACGCATTTTCTGCCGGATAAGCCGGTCACGCATTCGTTTGAGGACAAGTTTCCGTACTATTTCCGGTTCGAAGGGGCCAGCCATCATGCGGGGGAATACCAGAACTATATCGAATATTTCGCCGAATGTCTGGATCGTGGAGAGACGCCGAAGCCGGACCTGCACGAAGGCATTCATACGCTGGCGCTGATGGCGGCGATGGAGCGCAGCATGAAAATCGGCCGTCCCGTGAGGACGGATGAAGTACTCAAGGAATGCGCGCTGCCGCTGCGGGTGCAATTGAGCTGACAGGCGTTCGAACGCAGCGTTTAACGGAAAATGGTTGCGTTTACATGGAGCCGTGATGGGGCGAGACAAGGTGCCGCGATACGGGAGCGGACGATTGGCGCGGAATATAGGGATGAGCAGGCCAAGGTCTGATGACACTCAGCGCAACAAATCAAGCAGGATACGTACAGAAAGGGGAGGTTAAACGGTGTTATCGCAGTTGGAGCTTGAACAGGTTGAAGCGTTGATGATGAGGGGGACTGCGTCTTCTGCACAGAAGCAGGAGGCGGAGCGCAAGCTGCTGGACACGCTGTCGGATGAGCAGCTGGAGGAGTACGCAACGAAAATAAACCGCCATCAGAAAACGTTTGCCTCAAATGACCCGTATTGGTTTTCCTTGCAGGAGGTCAAAAAGCGGATTCATAATGAAAGCAACCGGCGGAAAATCGAAGCGCGGGGGTTGACTTATTCGAACGGCGAGCCGGCCGCGATGAGCGGGGCGGAGCTGGCCTCGATGCTGAAAAGCAATGTCCGCTTCAAAAGCACGGACGGCATCCGGTGCGCGGAGCTGAAGCTGTCCGAGGACGAGCTCGCCTGGTGGCGGGCGGCCAAGCTGGGGATGTTTATTCACTGGGGAGCCTACTCTATCATCGGACGCGGCGAATGGGTGATGAACAAGGAGCAGATTCCGGCGGATGAATACCGGCAGGTTGCGATGTCGTTTGATCCGCAGTCCTTTGACGCCGATAGCTGGGTATCGCTGGCGCGGTCTGCGGGCATGAACTACATGGTGATGGTAACCCGGCATCATGACGGCTTCGCCTTGTGGGACAGTCCGGGCAGCCACGAGCAATTTACAACGATGCAGGCGGCGGCCGGGCGCGATTTTGTCAAGGAGTATACGGACGCCGCGCATCGGCAGGACATGAAGGTCGGCGTCTACTATTCGCCGATGGACTGGCGGTTTCCGGGCTACTTCGAGCCGATCGAGCAATATGACAATGCGCTGCTGATGAAGCAGCAGGCGTACGACCAGCTTGGCGAGCTGATGACGCGTTACGGCGACATCGACATCGTCTGGTATGACGGTTCGTGGCTGGCGCATAAAGGCTCAGACGCTGGCGGAGCCTGGCTGTGGGAGCCGGTTGAGCTGAACCGGATGATCCGTTCGCATAACCCGAAGACCGTCATCAACGAGCGCTCCGGCTGGGAGGGCGACTTCAGCTGCGACGAAGGCCCGCATGATATTAACGGCGGCATTATTCCGTTTCCGTGGGAGAAAAATTTCAGCATCGCAGGCTCCTGGGCGTGGCAGCCGGACAACCGGGCGATGCCGTTCGACAAGGTGCTGGACCTGATCGTGAATGTGTTCGTGCGCGACGGCAACGCGCTGTTGAATGTGACGCCGGACAAGGACGGGATCATTCCGGACGATCAGGTGCAGCTGTTCCGCCAGCTTGGCGACTGGATGCAGGCTAATGGAGAAAGCGTTTACGGGACACGCGGCGGTCCGTTCCAGCCGGTAGACGGAGTATATGGAGCGACGTATCGCGACCAGAACGTCTATCTGCATATTTTTGATGCCGATGCTTTGGCCGGGCTTACCCTGCCCAAGCTGCCGCAGCGGATGATCGGCTGCAGCACGCTGGCGGGCGAGGCGATCCCGTTTGCCGAGCGGGAGGATGGCATCGTCTTGTCGGTGCCGGAGTCCAGCCGGACGCCGGTCGTGACGATTGTCAAGCTGACGCTGGATGCGCCGGTACAAGGCGTGCTGCAGCCGTAGGTCAGGCCGGAAGCAGGCCGGGCAGACGCGAGCCGCTGCTCGGATGGTGAACTTCGGGCGCCGGATATGGTGTCGGATACGGTGCGCCGAGTAGTCCTGAGACCGTTTAACGACATAGAACCTCTTGTCCACTGTGCATGCGCTCAAGTGGGAAAGGAGGTTCTATTTGTTTGCGACGCGCAGCGGACGGATACGGGAGTGGTCGAAATTTAAGACTGCCCGTCGGAGCGGAATAAAGGTATAATAAAGAAACGAGGCTGCGCTTCAACTCTTCACCATTCAATGAGAATCATGCTGTCAACTGTAGAACCTGCAAGGAGGCTGCCTATGTCAAGCTGCCGGGTACGCGGGCTTGCCGTCACAAGTACGCTTGCGCTAACCCTGATTGTCCCCGGATGTGTCCAGCTTCAGCCTGCGCGGCTGCCTGTAGAAGCTGCTTCAGGGGCGTCTTTACCCGATCAGGCGGACGTTCCGCCGGTCAAGGTTACGGTCGTTCAGCAGAGCAAATATGTGCTGCCGCCGAAGAAAAGCTTGTTTGTTACCGAAATTGAAAAGCGCTTTCATATGGACTGGGAGTATACCTCGATTCCGGTTGCTTCCGGCATGGATAAGTTTAATGTCATGTTTGCCTCCGGGCAAGTTCCCGACCTGGTGCTGACGATGAACCAGTTTTCGGCGGTGAAGAAATGGGCGGAAGCCGGGTATTTGCTGCCCGTCGGCGATTATATCGATAAGCTGCCCAATTACCGCAAGCTGTTCAGCGACCGGGAGTGGCAGGATGTGGAGGCGTATGCGGCTATTAACGGAAAGCTGTACATGCTGCCTTCGCGGAAGGATGTGCAGGACCCGATGGCGTGGATTTACCGCCGGGATGTGTTTGAGCGGGCGGGCATTGCCGAATTTCCCCGTACGACCGATGAGTTGTATGCTGCGCTGCTCCGGCTGAAGGAGCTGAATCCGACCTTTGATGGCATCGGCGTGCGCGGGGGTCCGAATACGACAGGCATTCATGCGCTGCTAGCCGGCTTTCAGCATGCGTTCCGGCTGCCGCCTGACTTTGGCGGGGCCGATGGCTGGATGGGCTTCTGGAATGATCCCGATGACGGAGAGCGGCTTGTTTTTGCTCCGGCGACCGCCAAGCAGCGCGACATGCTGGCGTACGCGGCCAAGCTGTATCGGGAGGGCTTGATCGAGAAGGAATTTGCGACGCTGTCGGAGGAGCAGTGGGCCGCGAAGCGCCGCAGCGGCCGCTACTTGATCGACTTCCAATGGGCCAGTCAGGCGGCGGATTTACAGCGGGAGACGGGAGCGGCGTCCGGTGCGCAGTGGGCGTATGCCCGTTACCATCCGCGGGCTTACGAGCAGCCGGGGCTGGAGTTTCGCTCCATCGGCATCAGCTTGTTCGGACCGCTGTTCAGCAGCCGGCTGGTCAGGGATGAAGCGAAGCTGGACCGCCTGCTCCAGTACATCGACTGGGCTGCGACGGATGAGGGCCGGTTGTTTCATATGATGGGACAGGAACAGGTATCCTATGTGCGGGAGCACGGGGAAATTCGCTACATGGAAGGCTACGACCGCAAAAAAGTGGCCCAGACGTTCGGCTTCGACTGGTTTCTGAGCAAAAGTCCGGCGGCGCTGGAGACAGACGCTCCGGCCCGGCATGCGGCGGAGGCGTGGCAAACGTACAGCAGGCTGCCGTATGTCGAGCCCCGGTCGGCTCCGTTGACGGCAGAGGATTGGGAGACGATTGCGATTTATTGGGGGACGGTTCAGGAAGTGGTCAACCGGTTTGCGACGAAGTCCGTCATGGGACTGGTCGATGTGTCGCGGGATGAGGTGTGGTCCGCTTATTTGGAGGAGCTTGAGCGGGCGGGCTTGTCGCATCTTATGCGCGTTTTCGGAAAATATTGGGGATAAGTTCTCTGAAAGGAGAATGCTCGCATGTGGAAGCGGAAGAAGGTCCCGGTCCGGAGGCCGTCGATGTTTGTGAAGTTTATGCTGTCCTATATGGTCATTTTGCTCATCCCGATCCTGATTGGCCTGCAGCAATATTACAAGACGCAGCAGGTGCTGGTCGAGGATGCGGCGGAGATGAATCTGCAGATTTTGAAGATGAGCCAGGATATCGTGGACCGGCTGTTTCTGGAGGTCGATGATGTGGTGTCTGCGCTGTCGGTGGATAACGAGGTGCTGAGCCTGATGCAAAATGTGAGCCCGTCGCCCGCGCCGGAGCACATCTACCAGTTTTCCCTGCTGCGCAACCGCTTGAATCAATATACGATGACGAATAAATTGTTTTTTGATATTTTCCTCACCTTCAACAACAGCAGCTCGGTTGTAACGTCAAAGACGTCGTTGGACCTGCGCGATAACGCGGTTCGGGTTGGCAGCCGGTCGCTGGCGGAATGGCTGGAGGAGGCGTCCAGACGAACCGACCAGAAGCAGTTTTTTAATCTGGACGCCGTTCACTTCGGCTCCGAGACATACAAGCTGATTGCGTATGTCAGTCCGCTGCCAAGCGGCTTTCAGGGGAAGGTGCAGGGCTCGATTGTTGTGTTTATCAACCAGAGCGATATTACGGGACTGTTCCAGCGGCTGGTTATCCAAAATGGCGGCTTCGCGTACATTCTCGATACGAAGGGCCAGATGATCGCGCCGACCTCGACGGCCGATACGGAGATCGGCACGCCGAGTCCGGAGAAGCTGCAGGCGGAGTCAGGCTCTTCCTTTGAAACGATCCACGGTACGGAAATGCTCGTTTCGCACGCCCGCTCCAGCCAGACCGGCTGGAATTACGTGGCTGCGCTGCCGTCCAGCGTTGTGCTCGCGAAGGCTGATTATATCAAACGGATGATTGCCGTCATCACGCTGATTACGCTGGTGCTGGGCGCGGTCGCTGCCCTGATCATGGCGCATCGGAACAGCAAGCCGCTGTCCGAGCTGATGGAGTCGATGAAGGATTTCATCGGGAGGGAGCCGGCCAAGCGGTCCAGCATCTATGACATTATGCAGCATACGGTTTCGGATATTATCGACAGCAACCGGCTGCTGCACAGACGGGTTGAGCAGCAATTGCCGCTTGTCCGGCTGTCGCTGCTGGATCGGCTGCTGAAAGGGTATTACAAGCAGGAGCCGGATATTCAGGCTGCGCTTGCCGAGGCGAAAATTACGCTCAAGGGCAATCGGTATGTAGCGGTGGCGGCCGCTGTATCCAGACGGGATAGCTACGTCGCATCGGCCAACGGGCCGAAGGAAGTGCAGGATGTGCTGCAGCAGCAGCTCCAGCGCATGTGGGAGGGCTGCGATTATATGATCTCGGTCCACGGGGATCACGCCGATCTGCTCGTCGCGCTGCCCGCCGGGCAGGCGGAAGCCCATATGGAGCGGCTGCGGCTGGCGTGGGGGCCGGAGCGCGATAATGAGCAGGACGCCGGGACAGTCCGGCTGTCGGCCGGGATCGGGCGGCTGTACGCTAATCTGCATGAGGTGTGGCGTTCCCACCATGAAGCGCGTCAGGCGCTCGATTACGATGTGTTTGACGACCGGAGCTTTGTGATCTGGTATGAGGATGTGGCCCAAGGCGCCAGCTACTATTATTATCCGCTTGATCTGGAGCTGAAGCTGATTCAGACAGTGAAAAACGGCGACAGCGACGGCTTGGAGACGATTCTGCAGCAGCTGGAGGAGCAAAATCATAACGAACGCCAGCTGAATGCCGCCACGCGCAAGCAGCTGGTGAATGATGTGCAGGGCACGCTGTTCAAGCTGCTGGAGCAGCTGCAATTTGGCTCGGAGACGTTTGCCGAGCTGCAGGCGAAGCTTGCCTTTGCCGATCCGGGCAAGGCGGAGCCGCAGTGGGCGACGGTCAAAAGCGCGCTGCAAATCGTCTGCCAGCATATGAAGCAAAGCAAGCGGCAAAAGCAGCACAAGCTGGGCGATGCGATGCTGGACCTTGTGCACGCCCGTTTTATGGACGCGAGCTTTGGCCTCGCTACGCTGGCCGGTCATTTTAATATGTCGGAAAGCTTGATTTCTCTCCAGTTCAAGGAAAGCGCGGGCGAAAGCTTCTCGGATTATGTGGAGAAGCTGCGTATGGACGCCGCCTGCCGTCTGCTCAAGGAAACGGGCCGGAGCATCCAGGAGATCGCGCTGGAGGTGGGCTACAACAGCGATAAAACGTTCAGGCGCGCGTTCAAGCGGGCGCTCGGCATCCAGCCGACCTCGTACCGGGACTCGGTGAACGCCTGAAGCATCAGAGGCTTACGGAAAGGCGCTGCGCGGCAGCGCCTTTTTGGCGCGGGCGCACAGCATCCCCGCCCGCGCAGCCGGTCTGAGGGACGAAGGGCGCGCGGTTAAGCGACGTTCCCCGGGCGCTGGCGCTCCGCCGCCGCAACAAATGTATGCTGCGAAACAATCGTTCCTGCAGAAAAGCGTGCCGCAAATGAACTGTACCTTTACGCAGAAGGACGGTATACGCTACATTCTAAAAAGTAAGCGCTATCATTTCGGGGCGAAACTGCAGAAGGGCTGGTGAGCGAAACCTATGAATGCAAGCGAACGCGCAACGATGACAATGAAAGCCGCAGCAAGGCGGACAACCGCCAGCGGCGCTTTCTGGTACAAGGTGAGGCAGCAAAGGATGCTGCTGCTGCTGCTGCTGCCAGGTTTGTTATATTTCTTTATTTTTTCGTACATTCCGATGTACGGGGTGCTGATCGCCTTCAAGAAATTTCAGATGCAGGCGGGCGAGTCATTTTTCATGAGTGTGCTGAACGCGCCCTGGGCGGGAGCCTTCGGGCTGGACCATTTCAAAACATTTATTCAGGGACCGTACTTTTGGATGCTGATGAAAAACACCTTTTTGCTCGGCGTTTATTCGATCGTGTTTGGCTTTCCGGTGCCGATCCTGTTCGCCCTGCTGCTCAATGAGCTGCGCAACCGGTATTACAAAAGCTTCGTGCAGACGGTCAGCTACCTGCCGTATTTCCTGTCCGTCGTTGCGATTGTCGGCATGATGAAGCTGATGCTGGCCCCGGAATCGGGGGTGGTCAATCTGGTGCTGACGCGCCTCGGGCTGGAGCCGGTTTATTTTTTCGGCATGCCGGAGTGGTTCCGCGCCTTGTTTGTATCGTCGCATATTTGGAAGGACCTCGGCATGGGGGCGGTCATTTACTTGGCGGCGCTTTCCAAGGTGGATGCGGAGCAATATGAATCGGCCGTGCTGGACGGGGCGTCCCGGATTCAGCAAATGTGGCATATTACACTGCCCGCCATCAAGCCGGTTATTGTCATTACGCTGATTTTGAGTTTGTCCGGCGTGCTGAGCGTGGGCGCGGAAAAAATATTGCTGATGTACTCCCCGCTTACTTATGATACGGCGGACGTCTTTTCCACCTATGTCTACCGTCAGGGGCTGATTGATATGAACTTCAGCTTCGGCGCGGCCGTTGACTTGTTCAACTCGGTCATCAATGTAGCGTTTCTGATTGCAGCCAACTATTTAGCCAGAAAAGTGTCCGGCGAAAGCCTGTGGTAAGCCGGGAAGGGATCGGAAGGGAAAGGAGACGACAAGATGGTAAAGGACAAAACACTAGGCTCCAGGCTGCTTGATACAGCCGTACATGTCGTGATGGCGGTCGTGGTCATTCTGACGTTGTTTCCAGTGCTGCATATTTTCGCCGTGTCGTTCAGCAGCCCGGAGGCGATTTCGGCAGGCAAGGTCGTGCTGCTGCCTCAGGAGTTTAATTTAAGCGCTTACTATGCGATTTTGTTCGAAGACGCGCATATTCCGAAGTCATTTCTCAATTCCGTGTTTATTACGGCGGTAGGCACGCTGGCTAATGTCGCGATCACGACAATTACCGCCTACTCCTTGTCCAAATCGTACCTGGTGCTGCGGGGAGCGTTTATGGCGTTTGTCGTCATTCCGATGTTTTTCGGCGGCGGCATCATTCCGCTGTTTCTGGTCGTCAAGTCGCTCGGCATGGTCAACAGCTACTCTGCGCTGATCATCCCCTATCTGATGAGTCCATGGTGGCTCATTATTATGATCTCGTTTTTCCGGTCGTTTCCGGTGGAAATCGAGGAGGCGGCCAAAATCGACGGCTGCAGCGACCTTGGCTCGCTGATCCGCATCGTGCTGCCGCTGTCCACGGCGGCGGTCGCGACGATCGCCTTGTTTTACGCGGTGTCCCACTGGAATTCGTTTTTTTCCGCCATGATGTTTCTCAACAGCTACAGCAAATACCCGCTCCAGCTCATTTTGCGGGATATCGTGCTGCAAAACTCGCTGGCCGAGCAGCTCGCTTCCTCCGGCAACGTCGCCCTGGCTAACGATGTGCAGTCCAGCCTGACGCCGCAAAGCGTGCAATATGCAACCTTGGTTGTCTCCATCATTCCGATGCTGATCATATATCCGTTTATTCAAAAATATTTCGTCAAAGGCATTATGATCGGTTCGCTCAAAGGGTAAGCGAAGAGACTTGCTTGTACTTCTGAACAGAAAAGGGGAATCGTGATGTCAAAAAAACGTTGGGCAGTTTCCGCTTTGGCCGTCGGGATGTCAGCAGCTGTTGCTTTGTCCGGTTGTTCCACGGCAAGCAGGGAGAACGGGAATGAACCCGGTGCGCCCTCCACGGGCTCCGACAGCAAGGACAGCATCGTCAATCTGAAGGTTGTCAGTCAGACGAAATATGCGCCAAACGCCGTTCCGAACGAATACACGAAGCGCACGGAGCAGAAGTTTAACATGAAATGGGATTACCAGGCCATTCCGCTGTCCGCCGGGATGGACAAGTATAATGTCATGTTTGCCTCCGGCGATTATCCCGATTATATCCCCAATATGAACCAGTGGAACGCAGTTAAAAAATGGGCGTCGTCCGGTTACCTGCTGCCGATCAGCGATTATGTGGATAAGCTGCCTAATTATCGCAAGCTGTACACCGATGAGCAATGGAAAATGCTGCAGGATTTCACCAACGTCAACGGCAAAATGTATATGCTTCCGTTTATTACGACGACGTACGACCCGATGGCGTGGATTTACCGCAAGGATGTGTTCGACAAGGCGGGCGTCACCTCCTTCCCCAAGACGACGGATGAGCTGCTGGAGGCGTTGGTGAAGGTCAAGGCGGCCAACCCGTCCTTTGTCGGCATCGGGGTGCGGGGCGGCTCCGGCAATACCGGCGTGAAGGCGCTGCTGAACAGCTTTGCGAATACGTTCCGCGTACCGGCGGACTTCAATGGCTCAACGGGCTGGACCAGCTTCTGGAAAGACCCGGACGCGGGCGGGCAGGTCGTATTTTCCCCGGCTACGGATAAGCAGCGCGCCATGCTGAAATATTTGGCAAAGTTGTATAAGGCCGGGCTTATTCAAAAGGACTTTGCCACCAGCACGGAGAATCAATTCAACGAGAACCGTCTGAATGGGAAAGATGTGATTGACTTCCAGTGGGTCAGCCAGATCGTATCGCTGAAGAAGCAGAACAAAAACGCCGACTGGGATTACGGCCGCCATTATATTCAGGACAGCGCAGGCAGCAAGCCTCCGCTGATGTTTAAGGGCCCCGATTTTTCCTTGTTCGGCTCCGTGTTCAGCAGCAAGCTGGCGAATGAACCGGCCAAGCTGAACCGGCTGCTTGAATACCTCGACTGGGCGTCCACGCCGGAGGGCCAGCTGTTTAATCAGATGGGCGTCGAAAATGTGACCTATGTGATGAAGGACGGCGTGCCGGTATACAAGGACGATCTGGACCGCAAGAAGGTGCTGGAGCAGTACGGCTTCGACTATTATATTACGAAAGCTGACGTGGCCCAGAAGGCGGACCCGGCGTTTTCGATCACCCAGGAGGCCGCTCCGTTTTTCCGGGAAATGCCGACCGTGCTCGCCCCGTATGCGGCGCTTGGCGAAGAGGAGAGCAACACCGTCAACTCCGTCATGACCGGCGTATGGAACGAGGTGTACCAGTTTGCGACGAAGGCGATCATCGGCGTTGTGAATATTGAAGACGACAAGGTGTGGAATGATCACTTGTCCAATCTGAACAAGGTCGGTCTGGATAAGGCGATGACGATTTACCAGAAAGCGGTTCAATAAAGCAGGTCGGAACGGTTCCGGTCTGTACAAATGGAGGACTGGCATGAGACTCAAGGACAAAGTGGCCGTTGTGACCGGCGCCGCATCTGGCATCGGTCAGGCGATCGCAGCCCGATTCGCCGCCGAAGGCGCGCGTGTCGTGATCAATGATGTATCCGCTTCCGGCGAAGAAACGGCAGCGGGCATTCGCTCCGCGGGCGGCGACGTGTTGTTTGTGCATGGCAATCTGCGCAGCGAGGAGTCGGTAGCCGAGCTGATGCGGGCGGCAAGGGAGCAATACGGAGCGCTGCATATTTTGGTGAACAATGCGGGCGTATCCGGTGGCAAATCGGTCGTCGCCGCCAGCGAGGACGATTGGGACCGGATTATGAATCTCAATCTGAAGGGCGCGTGGCTGTGCTGCAAATATGCGATTCCGCACATGACGGACAGCGGGGGAGGCAGCATCGTCAATATTGCCTCCACCCATGCGTTCCGTACGCAGCATAATCATTTTCCATATCATTCCTCCAAGGCAGGGATGCTGGCCATGGCGAACGGGATTTGCGTGGACTTCGGCTCCCAGGGCATCCGGGCGAACAGCATTTGCCCCGGCTTTATCGAAACGCCGCTGGCGGAAGCGTTTATGAGCAAGTTCCCGAACCGCGAGGAGAAAACCCGGTTTATGCTCGCCTCGCAGCCGCTGGGCCGGTTCGGCAAGCCGGAGGATGTGGCGGCGGCGGCCGTGTTTCTTGCCTCGGATGAGGCGGGATTTATTTCCGGCACGACGCTGGTCGTGGATGGCGGACGTTCGGCCTACCAGCAGGCGGAATAGCCTTGCGTTGAAGCCACGCGATGGCAGGCGAGCAGCGGCGTAGAGGGGCAGCAGTGGGAACAGCGTATGTTGGCCTAGCAGACGGGTAGTAGCGCCGAAGGGCTGGCAGACGAAAGCTGCGAGCAAAGTGGCGGCTAGAAGTGCGCCGGAAGGCGAAGTAAGCGCTTTAAAGTAAGCGTTCTCGGAACGAAATGATTCTGACAGGATAGAGGTGCGAATTTCCGGATGAAAATAATCGATGTAAAGCTGGATGTTGTATCCATTGCGCGGCATACGGGGTTTGTGTGCCAGCATGCGCTGATCCGGCTGTTGACGGATGAGGGAGTGACCGGCGTGGGGGAAATGTCCGATTTCTCCCATCTGCCCAAGTTTTCGATAGATGCCGCCGATCTGACCCGCACACTGAAGCTGCAGCTGGTTGGACGTGATCCGTTTGACCTCGTTGCGCTGAACCGGGATATCGGCGGATTGTTCCCGGAGATGATGCACTATTATGAGAAAGGCGCCTTCGTCCGCTGCGGCGTCGATATCGCCTTGCATGATCTTGTCGGCAAGGCGCTTGGCGTGAATGTCAGCCGGCTGCTTGGCGGTCCGGTCCGCGACCGGATCAAGGTGTGCTATCCGATCTTCCGCAGCCGGACGATGGAGGAGGTCGCCGCCAATGTGGACGTTGTCCGCACGCGTCTGGCTCAGGGCTTCGATGTGTTTCGGCTGTACGCAGGCGTAAATCCGGATGCGGACGAAGCTTTTCTGGATGCGGTCCGCAACGAATTTGGCCAGCGTGTGACGATCAAGTCGCTGGATTTCAGTCATTTGCTGGACTGGAAATCAGCGCTTCGTGTGACGAAGCGGTTGCTGCCGTATGGCTTCCAGCTGGTAGAAAGCCCTGCGCCGTTGAATGATGTCGAAGGGCTGCGCCACTTCCGGCTGGCTGTTGACCTGCCGGTCAGCGAGCATGTGTGGAGCTTCCGGCAGCTGCACCAGCTGATCCGTCACGATGCGGTGGACCTGTGCAACATCGCGCTTATTTTCATCGGCGGCTTCGGGGCGGCCCGCAAGGCGGCGGCGGTAGCCGAGGTAGCCGGCAAAGGGGTGCTGATCGGCACGACCCAGGAGCTGAGCTTTGGCACGGCGGCGCAAGCTATTTTTGGCGCGGGGCTGACGAATCTGAATGCGATCTCCGATCCGACCGGACCTGAGCTGTACGTGGATGACGTCACCGTGGAGAAGGTGAAATACGAGCAGGGCTTCCTGCTGGTACCCGACGCCTCGAAGCCGGGCATTGGACTGGACATCGACTGGGACAAGGTGGAGCGTCTGCGGGCCGACGGATTTACGTGGGGAGATCAGAAGCTGGCGAACCTGCAGGACCGCACCGGCGTCGTCAACTGAGCTTGCGGGAAGGGGAATATGGACCATATAGCAGCATGCCGACGGAGTGTCCACTGAGAAAGGACCTTTGACAAGGTTTTGTCTTTTGTAAAGTGGACATGAGGTAGAGGGTAGTCGGACCGAGCAGGGATGAATTTGAACGCTATATGTAGATGCTCCAGGTGCGACTGACCCTAAATATGGACATGTGGACGGCAGAAGAGAGGGAAGGGGAATGTCCACCTTTTAGAAGACACCTGTCTCTTGGAGGTGGACGTTTTGTTTCGAACAGCACTGGCTGCAGTGTGCTCAGGCCGCAGAAGGGTATGGGGTCGCAGGCCAAGGAAGGCCGTGCTCCCAGACGCCCAGTCTTCCTGACACCGGCGCGCCCGCGCAAGCAACGGCAAGCGCAGCCGAATAAATCAAGCTATACCGGGGAGGAATACACCGATGACTACGATTAGGATGGCGGTGCAGCCTGATGCTGCGCCGCGAATCGTCTTTGGAGCCGCGTTGTTGAAGCAGGCGCTGGAGGAGCAGGGCTATCAGGTGGAGACGGCCGGTCCGTGGTCTGCTTTCGATTACCGCCGCGAGCCGGGGATCAAGCTGTTCGTCGGCAACCGGAAGGAGGCGGAGCTGCTGCGCACGCTGGAGGGGCAGGAGGTACTCAATTACCATACGGCGGAACCGGCGGAGGAAGGCTTTTATTTGGCTGCGCTGCCGGGAGGCTTGACGGTTGTGGCGGGGGGCGGCGACACGGGGGCGCTGTACGGCTGCCAGGAGCTGGCTGCTCTTGTGCGCGAGGAGAAGCGGCTGCCGGACCGGCTCGCCTTCGGCGATTCGCCGGCATTCGTGCTGCGCGGCCCGGCGCTTGGCTTGCAGAAAACGAAGGTCGAGCCGCCCCGCCGCACCTATGAATATCCGGTGACTCCGGAGCGGTTCCCGTGGTTTTACGATAAGGCGCTTTGGCTGGATTTCCTGGATATGCTGCTGGAGCAGCGCTGCAACGTCATTTATATATGGACGGGGCATCCGTTCTCCTCCTTTGTAAAGCTGGACGATTATCCGGAGGCGCTTGAGGTAACGGAGGAGGAATACCGGCTGAATGTGGACACGTTCCGCTGGCTGGCCGAGGAAGGCGATAAACGCGGCATCTGGATCGTGTTGAATTTCTACAACATTCACCTTCCGCTGCCGTTCGCTGAAAAGCACGGACTGGAGCTGCATCAGCCGAAGCCGCTGCCGCTGACCCGCGATTATTACAAGCAATCCGTCGCTGCCTTCGTCCGCTCCTTTCCGAATGTCGGCCTGATGATTTGTCTCGGTGAGGCTTTGCAGGGGCAGCTGTACGGGGGGGAGTGGCTGACCGAAACGCTGCTGGAAGGCGTGAACGCCGGCTTACAGGATGCACAGGTGAAGGAGAAGCCGCCGATTATTATCCGTTCGCATGCGATAAACGCCGAGCGAGTGATGGAAGCGGCCCTGCCGCTGTATCCGAACCTGTATACGGAGGCCAAATATAACGGCGAGTCGCTGACGACCTTTACGCCGCGCGGGCGCTGGCAGGGCATTCACCGTCACCTTAGCTCGCTGGATACCGTGCATATGATCAACGTGCATATTTTAGCGAATCTGGAGCCGTTCCGCTGGGGCTCGACGTCCTTTATTCACAAATGCATGCAGGCGGCCAAATACCGGCTCGGCGCCAATGCACTCCATCTGTACCCGTTGTTTTACTGGGACTGGCCGTATGCGCCTGATCGGACGACTCCAAGCCTGCGGCAGTTCGACCGCGACTGGATCTGGTTCGCCGCCTGGTTCCGCTATGCGTGGAATCCGGATCGCGATCCGCGCCAGGAGCGCGGCTATTGGAGCGGACTGCTGGCGGACCGGTACGGAAGTCCGGAAGCGGGCGAAGCGATTCTGGCGGCGTATGAAGAAGCCGGGGAATGCGCGCCCAAGCTGCTCCGCCGCTTCGGCATTACCGAGGGCAACCGCCAGACGATGAGCCTGGGGATGACTCTTAGCCAGCTGACGAATCCGGAGCGGTACATGCCGTGGAAGGAGCTGTGGGAATGCCAGGCGCCGAACGGCGAGCGGCTGGAGGAGTACGTGCTGCGCGAGCTGAGCGGCGAGTCGCACATCGGGGAGACGCCCGCGGATATTGTGGCGGAGGTGGAGCGTGACGCGGACAAGGCGGTCGCGGCGATTAGCCGCGCGCGGGCGGGCGTTTGCCGCAACGCGGACGAGTTCGAGCGCATCGCGAGCGACGTCGAGGCGATCCGGCTGATGACGTTTGCTTATACGCATAAGGTGCGGGCGGCGATCGACATCTTGACCTACAAGCATACGGCGGCAGGCCGTTATACGGAGCAGGTCGGGCTGCTGGAGCAGGCGGTCGCTCACGCCGGGGAAGGGCTGCGCAGCTACCGCGAGCTTGCGGCATTGACGGACCGCACGTACAAGTACGCCAACAGCATGCAGACGCCGCAGCGCAAGGTTCCATTTCCCGACGGGGATGCATACAGCCATTGGCGTGCGTGCTTGCCCTTGTATGAGCAGGAGCTGGACCATTTGTCCGCGCATGTGCGGCGGCTGCAGACAGGTCAGCTTCCGGCGGCTCTTCGTCGGGTGGAGGGACGCATCGGCGCTTACCGCCCCGCTCCGTTTACGCTGCTGTCACCCAATGCCGAAATATACAAAATCGCCAAACAGCAGTATATTTTCAACGATGGCGACGTATTTATCCAAAGCTTCGCCGAGGAACTGGACGGGCTGACCGGTATCCGGTTCAGTCAGGTGGAGGCTTCGCGCAGTGGAATAAATATCGAGCTGGAGCTGACCGAGCCGTCGCGTATTTTGGTCGGGTACTTTAATTCCGCGGATTCCCAGTGGCTGCAGGCGCCGAATCTGGAAGAAAATACGCATGCAGACGAGCGCGGCGGCTTGATACCTGTGCTGAAAAACGGCGTCAAGGTATACTTTTATCCAAGTCTGAATGTACACGCTTACACCTATGAGCCGGGCACGCATACGCTGGTGCTCGGCAAGGGCGCCTACCTGATTCTCGGCGTCATTGCAGCCGACCAGCCGTTGACGCAGCGGATTGTCGAGCATGACGGGGCGGGAGCGGACACGATGGATTGGCTGTATGAGCCGGAGCCGGAAGCTGGCGAGGCATTGGCGTCGAGGGAAGCGGCGTCAGGGCAGGAGGCTGGCGAGGCGTCGGCGTCGAAGGAAGCTTTGGCGGGGCAGGAAGCAGGCGAATCAGTCCGCTTGGAGAACGCGGCATCAAGGGCGGCCCGTCCGGGAGGTGACGCTTTATGAGTGACAATCTACGAAAGCCGAGGCTGGGTCTGCAAGGTCCGGTGCTCGCTTGGCAGGACCCGTGGGCCGGGGATGCCTCAGACCGGGTGATGCGCACGGGAACCGGCATGATCACGCCTTCCCAGGACCCGACGCCGGAGCGTGCGGCGTATGTGGCTGTTTTGCAGGAGCTGGGTACGGAGTTTTATGTGCATCATCTGTTTCCCGGTCTGGAGGGACAGGCGGAGCTGCTGCATGATCTTCAACAGGCGGGCATGTATGTATGCCTGGGCAACGAGTACGGCAATATCAACGGTCCTTGGGTCGAGGGGACGAACCGTTATGATGTGCCGGATGCGGCGATTGTGGAAGCGGCCCGCACCGGAAGGCTGCTTGGGCTGCTGTATGACGAACCGGAGCATTTGCAGATCAATGCGGCGCAGTACCGGAAGGACGGCTGGTTTCCGCACTGGGCCGACACGCAGGGGCTGAGCCTGGCTGACGCCGAGGCGCGTGTCACCGGGGCTGTGGCCGAGCGGGTGAACCATGTGCGCCGTTTGCTTGACGCCAACGGTATGGACGGGGCGGCTGTTCCGCTGATCTCGGAGCATGTGTTTCCCGTGATGTTCCATCTGTCGGCGCGTGCGGGTATGGCCGTCTGTCCGAAAATTATGAAGGAGTCGTTCCAGTCCTTGCAGCTCGCGACGGCGCTTGGGGCGGCGAAGCAGTACGGGCGGCCGATGTGGATATGCGCAGACCTGTGGGGACCGGATACGGGCAGCTGGTTTACCCGCACTTCCGGGTTTCCCGGCCATTCCCCGGACGAATATGAATCGGCGCTGCAGATGGGGTACTGGATGGGGCCGACGCATTTGTTTACGGAAAATGTAGATGTGCTGCTGTCCTATGACGGAAGCCGGTTCCGGAAAACGGAATTCGGCGACCGCTGGGAGCAATTTGTAAAAGACTTTGTGCCGCGCCATCCGCTGCACTGGACCCATGCTGACGCGGAGGCGGATATTGCGCTTATTCATGCGGATGACAGCAATTACGGGCAGCATGCCCGTTTGTACGGGAACACGGACAGCGGCGCGCCGGAGTCGACAGGCAGCCTGTTCCAGGCCTGGCATTTGCTCAGTCACGGCACCATTCCGGCACATGGAAGCTGTCTGCACATCCCAGGCTACGATTTTCCAAGGCATGAGCTGAAACGAAAGGTGCCGTTCGAGCGCTTTCCGCTGCAGGCGGGTACGTCCGGCATAGAGCTGCAGTCTCCGCCGCCTGTACATCCGTTGTTCCATCCGGTGCGCAATGTGTTGGCGTATGATGAAACGGTGCGCGCCGCACAGCTTGGCAATCCCAGGCTGATTGTGGTTGCGGGCTCGCGGCTGTCGGCGGCGACACTGCAGCTCGTCCGTGACAAGGCGGAGCAGGGGACAGCCGTTGTGATCGGCAGCTGGCTTGTTCCGGCGAATTGGCGGGAAGCCCGGACGTTCGGGCAAGGCTTCTGGCTGCCGACCGATGATTTTAGAGATGACCGGGTACGTGAGGCGGTTCAGCCGTACATCGGCAGCCCGGATTGCTGGGTGCAGCGGTTCGGCGATACCGAAGTGAGCATGTACAGGCGGGATGCAGCCGGATTTACGCTGGATATTGAGGTTGTAAGGCGCAGCTGACTGACAGCCGGATTCTTGAAATGGCAAGGCTAAGCTGCAGCAGAGCGGGTCTGTAACGAAGGCAAGCTTAAGTCGTTCAACAGATGAAAGGAATGAGCCGAATGCTGGAATTTTTACCTTATGACGTACCGGAAAGCAAGAAAATCAGGCTGATTATAAATACCGATGCGAAAAATGAAGCGGATGATCAGTTCGCAATCGTGCATGCGCTGCTGACGCCGCGTTTCGTCCAAAGGGCATTATTGCCGCGCACTTCGGCACGGCACGCACGACAGCCTCGATGCAGGAAAGCTACGAGGAATGCGAGAAGCTGCTGTCGCTGATGGAGCTGACCGGCCAAATTCCGCTGTACCGCGGAGCGGAAGCGGCCATGCCCGATGAGCGGACGCCCGCCCCGTCCGAAGGGGCGGAGCTTATTGTACGCGAGGCGATGAAGGATGACCCGCTGCCGCTGTACGTCATTTTCCTCGGCACGATTACCGATCTGGCCAGCGCGTATTTGGCTGAGCCGGCGATCGCCTCCAGGCTGACGGCGGTTTGGATCGGCGGAGGCCAGTGGCCGCACGGCGAGCGTGAATTTAACCTGAGCAATGATATTGATGCGGCGAATGTCGTCATGCGTTCGGAAATTCCGCTGTGGGTCGTGCCGCGCGATGTGTACTCCACGATTCGGGTCAGCCTGGCGGAGCTGGCGCTCAAGGTGCGCCCTTGCGGTGAGCTGGGCCGCTATTTGTTTCAGCAAATGGCCGATTTCAATATGGCGCTGGCCGACAATCCCCGGTTCCCGAAGGGGGAGATGTGGTCGCTGGGCGACTCCCCGGCGGTCAGCCTGCTGCTGGATGCCCATGAATACGGGTATGAGCTGAAGCCTGCTCCGCGGATTGGCCGCGATATGCGGTATATTCACGAGCCGACGGAGCGGATGATTCGCTGGTACAGTCATGTGGATGCCCGATTTACGCTGGAGGATATGTACGCGAAGCTGGCGTTGTATGACGCGTTTAGACGGATGGAGGAAGGACGGCGCTGATTTGCGGCCGCCAGTACACCTATTTCGAAGCAAACGTAGCGGAACTACGAGCGTTTTGCCGCATTTTGCCTCCGACATTGGAGAGGAAAATACAGGGATAACGCTTGCGGTTCCGTTATTTGTTGATCCGCCGGAGTGGAAGGAGGGAGCGTATGGTTGTTCAACGGCTTTGGAACAAGCGCCACAGCGTGATGCTGACGTGGCTGCTGTCTTATTTGGCCGTCTTGCTGATGCCGATTGTCATCAGTATGTTTGTATACAAGCAGTCGAATCAGGCGCTGACGGCGGAAATCGAGCGGGCGAACGATTCGCTGCTTCAGCAGGCCCGCGATGTGCTGGATCATGAATTCAGCTCGGTGTTTCGCATGGATAAAGAAATCGCCTGGAGCATTCAGCTGCAGGATTTGCTCTATTCCCAGAAAGCGCCCAATGAGCGGAAATTCAGCGCCTACCAGGTCGTGCAGGAGCTGAAACGGTACCAGACGTCGTCCGGCTTCGACCATCCGTTTTACGTCTACAGCAGCCGGGACGATCTGGTGCTGCAGCCGGGCGCGGCGATGGACAGCAGGCTTGCCTACGAAACGGGCAGGCTGGGTCTGGACATCTCCTATGACAGCTGGCGGGAGCTGCTGCGCCGCAAGCATCCCCAAGGATTTGTACCCTTGACGGGCGGCGGCGGGAGGCCGGTGCTGGCGTACATTCGCTCGCTGCCGGAGGCGGCGGATGGACAGCCGTCCGGCAGCCTGCTTGTGCTGCTTGACGTGCAGCAGCTGCTCAAGACGACGTCGTACCTGGAGTTGTTTAACGGCGGAGACGTGTTTGTGCTGGACGGTCAGTCCACCGTGGTTGCGTCCAATACAGGCGAAACCGGTCAACGGCTGGATGCGGCCGGTCGGCTGATCGGTGATTCCGGACTGATCTATGCCGATTACCGCGGGATCGAGGCGGAATTTATGTACATTCGGTCGCGAACGGCTGAGCTGACGTATATTTCCGTTGTGCCGCGTACGCTGTTCTGGGAGAAAGCGGAGCAGATTCGGACGCTGACGCTGATCAGCGTAGCGCTCAGTCTCGGCGGCGGCGGGCTGCTCGCATTGTTTTTCCTGCATCGCAACTATTTGCCGCTTGGCCGCTTGATTCGCGGACTGGCTTCACGCACCCGGCAGCGGGAGCAGTCCTCGAACAACGAGTTCCGGTACCTGGAGGAAGTCATCTTCGACACGTTAAACGAAAAGGACGATATTCACGTCCAGCTGGATCGTCAAAACCGGCTGCTTCGCTCCAACACGCTGGTCCGGCTGCTCAAGGGCAGGCTGGATGAGCGAATTCCGCTGGCGGAAGCGCTCACGGCCTTCGATATTACATTTCATTCCGATGAATTTGCGGTGCTGCTGCTGTACGTGGAGGAGCCGGAAGCTTTTTTCGCGCGTCTGCCCGCGATGGAGACAGGCGCGAAGGAGCGGCTGCTGCCGTTTATTGTGGCCAACGTCTGCGAGGAGCTGATTGCGTCGCGCCATACGGGCTACGTGACCGAGATCGACGACCGGATGGCGTGTCTGGTCAATTTGCGTCCGGGCAGGCCGGGAGCCGAGGAGGCCGAAGCCGATCACAGCGCTGATGCACGGCTTGAGGAGCTGCTGGCCATCGCGGGCGAAGCGCAGCTGTTTCTGGCCGAGCGCTACCAGATCGGGCTGACGGTTGCCGTCAGCGGCATTCATTCGACGCCGCTTGGCATTGCGGGCGCTTACGGCGAGGCGCTGGACGCGCTGGAATACAAGATGGTGATCGGCCGCCGGGAAATTATCGCGTACCGGGACGTGCAGCCGGGCATGGCCGACGGGATGCGGCACGGCTATTATTATCCGCTGCAGGCGGAGCAGCAGCTGGTCAACTTTATGAAAGCAGGCGACTTCGCCAAAGCCCGGCATGTGCTGGATGAGGTGATGGAGCGCAACTTCAGCCAGCCGGTCGGCTCCGTGCAGCTTGCCAAATGCCTGATGGTGAATTTGATCAGCACGATGATCAAGACGATCAGCGACATCGGTCCGATGGAGGAAACACCGTTTCTGAACGAGCCGAGGCAGCTTGAGCAGCTTATGAAATGCGAAACAGCCGCTGAGCTGCATGCAAAGCTGACGCTGCTGCTCAGCGAGGTTTGCGACTATACGTCCCGGAAGCTGGAGCAAAAGCAATCGCACAGCCGGGATCGCGCGCAGCAGGAATGGATCGCACGGGTGATCCGCTTTGTGGAGGAGCGGCAGGGCGACGCCAATCTGAACATCTCGATGGTTGCCAGCTTTCTGGATATGAATCCGGCTTACGTATCGCGGACGTTCAAGGAATATACCGGGGAAGGGCTGCTGGATTACATTAACAAAGCCCGTATTGCCGAGGCGAAGCGGCTGCTGGCCGAGGAAGGGGACAGTGTCGGGGAGGCGGCCCGCAAGTCGGGGTTTGCCGAGACGGCTACGTTTATCCGGATGTTCAAGAAATATGAAGGCATCACGCCGGGCAAATACAAAGAAACCCGGTGAGGTACGGTTTTGCTTATGACAGCTGCGGTTCAGCGCGGTTCAAGCCATGTTTTGTTCATGGGATCTACGGTTTTGAGCATGTTCTCCGGAGGGCAGCCGTTTCATAATAAAAGGAGCAGGGCCTAGCCAGGCAAGCCATGACATTCAGGCAAAGGTGGGAATGAAATGAGGGAGAACATGACGGACAAAACGAATAAGGGCGGCCAGACAAGCTTAACAAGCATGCCGACACCATTAACAAGCATGCCGAAAACATTACCAAGCATGGGCGCGGGAAACCGCCGTGCACACGATTCGCAGCGCTTGCGCGCAAAACGCGGCTCCGTCCTGTCGACTGCACTGCTGGCGGCGTTAAGCTTGCTGGTCGGCTGCTCCGGCGTTCAGACAGGAACGGCTGACAGCGGCAAGCCGGCCGCCGGAGCTGGTCAGCCCGCTGTGGCGGGGAAGGCCGGATATCCGCTGCCAGGCGGCTCGCTGACGATGTGGGCTCCGTTTACGGCGAATCTGGTCGGGGTGAAAACGAAGTGGGACGAGGTGCCCTTTTTCCAGGAATGGCAGAAGCGAACCGGCGTTACGGTCAAGTTTTCACACCCGGCGGTCAATCAGGAGAAGGAAGCGCTGAACGTGATGCTTGCTTCGGGAGATTTGCCCGATGTGCTGGAATATGACTGGATTAATTTCCCCGGCGGTCCGGAGAAGGCGATTAGCGAAGGGTATATTACCCGCTTGAACGAGCTGATTGACAGCCATGCGCCGAATTTGAAGAAATACCTGAAGGAGCATCCCGAGGTCGATAAAATGGTCAAAACGGACAACGGCAGCTATTACGTATTTCCGTTTATTCGCGGCGACGACTACCTGATGGTGTACCAGGGGCCGATTATCCGCAAGGACTGGCTGGATGAGCTCGGCTTGCAGGTGCCGGAGACGATGGATGAATGGTATACCGTGCTGAAGGCGTTTAAGGAAAAGAAAGGGGCCGAAGCTCCACTCACTTTTGTAAGCGCTCCAACGGCGTTGTCCGCCCTGGATAATGGAGCCTTTACGGGTGCGTTTGGCGCGTTCCGCAAGTTTTTTATCGAGGAGGGCAAGGTGAAATACGGTCCGATGGAGCCGTCGTACAAGGAGTTCCTCGCGACGTTCCGCAAATGGTATGCCGAAGGGCTGATCGATAAAAATTTCGCCACCGTAGACGGAAAAACGCTGGATGCGAGCATGACGACCGGCCGGTCCGGAGCGGCCATCGGCAACTCGGGGGCAGGCATCGGCAAGTGGACGCCGGTGCTGCAGGCGAAGGACCCGAAAGCACAGCTCGTCGCCGCGCCTTATCCGGTGCTGAAGAAGGGCGACAAGCCAAAGTTCGGCCAGAAGGATTTTCCGTTTGGCGCAGGCATGAGCACGGCCATTTCCGGCAACTCCAAAAACAAGGAGCTGGCCGTCAAGCTGCTGGATTACGCGTACGGCGAGGAAGGCTCGCTGCTGTTTAACTTCGGGATCGAGGGCGTCAGCTACAAGCTGGATAGCGGTCAGCCGAAATATACGGAGCTGCTTATGAGCAATCCGGATAAGCTGTCTCCGGCCCAGGCGTTTTCGCTGTATACGCGGTCGAACTATTACGGGTCCTTCGTGCAGGATAAGCGCCATTCGGAGCAATATTTGGCTTTGCAGGCGCAGCGCGACGCGATCAACATCTGGCAGACGGAGGTCAGCCGGTATTACATGCCGCCGGTGACGGCGACGCCGGAGGAAAGCACCCTGCTTGCCTCGATTATGAACGATGTCAAAACCTTAACCGACGAAACGAGCCTCAAGGTGATTTTGGGCGCGGAGCCAGTAGAATCGTTTGATGCGTATGTGCAGAAGCTGAAGTCGCTTAAAATCGACAAAGCCATTGAAATTCAAGAGGCGGCGCTCAGCCGTTACAACAAAAGATAAACCGCTCCGGCTGGCGGGCGGAGGGAGCCTGTCCCTCTCCCGTCCGGCGTAGCCGCAGAAATGGAGGCGCTGCCTGTTGAATACGGCCGAGGTCCGCTTGCGAACGAAGCTGCGGAAGGACTTGCTCCGCAATAAATATTTGTATCTGATGATGCTGCCGGTGCTTGGCTACTACATCTGGTTTCACTATGCTCCGATGTACGGGGCCATTATCGCCTTCAAACACTACTCCCCGATGAAGGGAATTATCGGCAGCGAGTGGGCGGGATTTACCCATTTTGCCTCGCTGTTCGACAGCTACTATTTTATCCGGATTTTGAAAAATACGCTGGCGCTCAGCTTCCTGTCGCTTGCTTTCGAATTCCCGATGCCGATCCTGCTGGCGCTGCTGCTTAATGAGGTGAGAAGCCGCTGGTTCAAGCGATTCGCCCAGTCGGTGACGTATATGCCGTATTTCATCTCGATGGTTGTCATCTGCGGCATGATCAAGGATTTTACCGGCGGAGGCGGCATTGTCAATGCGATGGTGACCAGCCTGATCGGCGGCGACGGCCAGGCGCTGCTGCAGAAGCCGGACTGGTTCCGCCCGATCTACGTATTGTCCGAAATTTGGCAGCGGATCGGATGGGAGTCGATCATTTATTTGGCGGCGCTGGCCGGGATTGATCAGGAGCAATACGAGGCTGCGCGGATTGACGGGGCGACCAGGCTTCGGCAAATTTGGCATGTCACCCTGCCGGGCATTATGGGGGTCATTACCATTATGCTGATTTTGCGGATGGGCAATTTGCTGAACGTCGGGTTCGAGAAAATTATATTGCTTTACAACCCGGTCACGTATGAAACCGCTGATGTCATCTCGACCTTCGTGTACCGCAAGGGACTGCTTGAATCCAATTGGAGCTTCAGCACAGCGGTCGGTATTTTTAACTCGATCATTAATCTCGTCCTGCTGGTGCTGGCGAACCGGATCAGCCGGCGTGTCAGCGGCAACAGCTTATGGTAACCGCCTGGAGAAAGGAGCAGTGAACGTATGAAAGGAACGCATTCGGGGAGCCGGGCGGAGCACGGTCCGGGCGTCGGCCGGATCAGCGCGGTTTCCCGCCGAAGCCGCAGCCGGAGCGTCAGCTGGGGCGAGCGCTTGTTTGACACAGGCGTATATATGATGCTGGCGGTGCTGGTGGTCGTTACGTTATACCCGCTTATTCATGTGGCGGCCGCCTCGGTCAGCGATGCAGATCGGCTGATCAGCCATAGCGGACTGCTGGTGCTGCCGCTGGGCTTCAGCACCTCCGCTTACCGCAGCGTATTTCAGAACCCGTCGATTCTACTCGGCTATATGAATACGCTGTATGTGCTGGTCGCTGGGGTGGCGGTCAATTTGCTGGTGACGGCGCTGGGGGCATTTGTCCTGTCGCGCAAGCAGGTGTACTGGAACAATGTGTTTATGTTTGTGATTGTGTTTACAATGTTTTTCAGCGGCGGATTGATTCCGTTATATTTGGTGGTCAAGGGCGCAGGGCTGATCGACTCGTTATGGGCGCTCATTATTCCGTTTATGGTCAACACGTTTAACCTGATCATTATGCGGACGGCCTTTATGGCGATTCCCGATGCGCTGGAGGAGTCGGCCACGATCGACGGAGCGAATCACTTCGGCATCCTGTGGCGGATCGTGCTGCCGCTTTCCTTGCCGGTTCTTGCGGTGATGACGCTTTATTATGCGGTGGAAAAATGGAATGGCTGGTTTTACGCGTCGATTTTTCTCAAGGACCGGGAGCTGTTTCCGCTGCAGCTGGTGCTGCGGGAAATTTTGATTTCCAACTCGACGGAAAGCATGCTGGCCAACAGCTCGGGCGGCGGCGACTTGCTGCAGGTGGGCGAGACGATCAAATACGCGACGATTATGATCGCAACCGTACCGATTTTGTGCGTCTACCCGTTTTTGCAAAAATATTTCGCCAAGGGCGCGCTGATCGGGGCGATTAAGGGGTAAGAGGCAGCAAGGGTAGCCTTGCATGTTCCGCTTATTTCGGGTAAACTTATGTAGATAAACGCATACGTGTGACCCGGTGGAGCCTGTCAATACAGGTTCACTGCGTCTTTTTCCAGAGAACCTGTATCGAATCGGGTTCTTTTTTGCTGTGGCTGCACGTCATGAAGAGCCGCTCGCGGCTAAGGAAAGGGAGTGTACACATGGTATTTATTCTTAAACTTGTTATCATGATTTTGTCCACCAAATTGGCTGGCGATTTAGCTGTGAAGCTGCGTCAACCGGCTGTCCTCGGCAAGCTGCTTGCCGGGATCGTCGTAGGGCCAGCGGTGCTGAACTGGGTACAGCCGGATGAATTTATTCATGTTTTTGCCGAGATCGGCGTGCTGCTGCTGATGTTTATGGCCGGACTGGAAACGGATCTGGAGCAGCTTCGCAAAAACTGGAAAGCCTCATTTGCCGTCGCAACCGGAGGGGTCATCCTGCCGTTTATAGGCGGGTACAGCCTTTCCTTGACCTTGGGCTTGTCGCAAACCCCCGCGTTATTTTTAGGACTGCTGCTTTGCGCTACATCGGTCAGCATCACTGTGCAGGTGTTGAAGGAAATGAACCAGCTCAATTCCCGCGAAGGCACGACAATTTTAGGGGCGGCCGTTGTCGATGATGTCCTTGTTGTTGTGCTGCTGGCCGTCATGATGAGTATGCTTGGAACCGCAGAGGCTGTTTCGATCCCTGTCATGGCTCTAAAAAAAGTCGTGTTTTTTGCCGTCGTGGCTTTGGCCGGCTGGCTGCTCGTCCCGCCGCTGCTCAAGTTCATGTCCACGCGCAAGATCACGGAAGGACTCATGAGCGGCGCGCTGGCCGCTTGCTTCGGCTTTGCTTATTTCGCTGAGCTGATGGGGGTGGCCGGTATTATCGGCGCCTTCGCGGCGGGCCTTGCCGTTGCCCAAACGTCACACAAGCATAGCGTAGAACGGAAGGTAGAGCCGATCGCTTATACGCTGTTTGTCCCGGTGTTTTTTGTCAGTATCGGACTTCAGGTTTCATTCGCCGGGCTAGGCAGCCAGCTTGGATTTATCGTGCTGCTGACGCTGGTGGCGGTAATGACCAAATGGATCGGCGGCGGGCTGGGCGCCCGGCTGACGGGCTTTACGCTCCGCGAATCGGTGGCGATTGGCTCGGGGATGGTGTCGCGGGGAGAGGTGGCTTTAATTATCGCGGCGTCGGGATTGAGCGCAGGCTTGCTGCCTGCCTCGTATTTTACCGCTGTCGTGCTGGTCGTGATCTTAACGACGCTGGTCACTCCACCGTTGTTGAAGGCAGTATTCCAGGCCAAGCAGACGGCAGCTTCCGAATTACCGCGGGGTTCCTGAATAGGAACCGGCAGCTTGGCCTGAACGAGGATTGGGAGAAGTGGCGTTCAAGCAGGCAGAGGGGAGTTTCTGACGCATCTATGTTAACAACGAAAAATGCTTCGACCGGGCTGGCGACGGCCGTTATGGCATGTATGGGCGGAGCTGTGCTGGTCATCAATAGCGCCAACGCGCTGGGATTAAGCCGGGCGGAAGCCTTGTCCTGGTTGTTTGCCGTTTATGTCATTGGAGGTCTACTTAATTTATTCCTCATTTTACGCTACCGGATTCCATTTGCGGGCTGCCAGTCGCTGACCGCTGCCGCTTTTTTGAGCACTTCGGCTTTACATTACCCGATCGCCGAGCTGGCGGGCAGCTTTATGATGGCCGGGGCGCTGATTGCACTGCTTGGCATATCCGGCATGTTCGGGAAGGTGATGGATCTCATTCCGAAGCCAATGCTGGATGCGATGCTGGCCGGCATTGTGCTGCATTACGTGGTCGGCATTATTCCGGCGATTAAGGAATTTCCGTTGGTCGGACTGCTGTCCTTGCTCGGATTTCTACTTGTGCCCCGGCTATTCAAGTCGATTCCGCCCTTGCTGGGCATGCTGCTGTTTGGCGTAATCGGGTTAGGCATGGGTTATGAGTTTCCGGCCGCGGAGGCTGCGGAGTGGGGGATGCTAACCTGGATTAGCCCGGCGTTTACCGTGAACGGCTTTGTTTCCTTGTCGATTCCGATTGCCATCCTCATTGTCAGCAACGATATTGCGGTAGCGCTCGCCGCCTTGAAGAAAAACGGGTTCCAGCCGCCCGTGAACAAGGCGATTGTGTATTCGGGGCTCGGAACGCTGGTTGTCGGAATGTTTGGCGGCCATGCGGTCACGATCGGAGGGATGATGTCGACCTTGTGCAGCAGCGAGGAGGCCGGTGAGAAGCAGCATCGAATCTGGGCGGGAGTCGTGTGCAGCGTGCTTGTTATCACATTTGGCTTGTTCGCCGGAGCGATGCTGGTCGTGATCAACATGCTGCCGCCGGCGTTTATTGTGCTCGTATCCGGCTTTTCGCTGGCGGGAGTTTTGATCGGCACGCTCCAGTCTGTCTTTTCGGAGACCTCGTACCGGTATTCCGCTTTGTTTGCATTTGTGATCGCGATTGCGAACGTATCCTTTTTTGGCGTGTCGTCTCCGGTATGGTCGCTGCTGGTCGGCTGCCTCATCGCCAAGCTGCTCAAGGAAGGAAGGCCGAAGGAGCCCGCTAAGCTACGATCGTAAGTTGGCAGAGTATTATCGTCGGCTCCAATTAGGTCTTCATCACAATTATTATTTTGGGCGGAATGAGGCCGTATTAACTCCTTGGCTCGAGTTTTTTATCAACGGTCTCGCGGAGGTATTCCAAGTGGCTGCAGCCATTGTAACGGAGAAGTCAGCCCAAATGACGAGAATTGAACCGGAGTTGATTCGAAAATTAGACCCGCAGCAAAGGATGCCTTTCGCCCAATTGACTTTTAAGCAAGATACGATGACGACGAGTGAAATGAGGGAGCTTTTCCGATTATCGGATCGATCCATAAGGGAAAAGGTAAGCTACTGGAGGGAAGCGGGGTTTATCGAACCTCGTGACCTGGAAGCAAAGAGAGTACGCTCCGTCAAATTAACAGAGGCTTACGAGCAGCTTGCACAAGAAATTCGCCAGGCCCCTGACAAATTTTCGCATTTCCTTAAATGAATATAACAAAATAAGCTGACGCCCGGGATTCCCCGCCGTCAGCTTATTTGAGCTAGCGCTTCACAATTTGTTACGTTTCCTCGGCATGATTTCTGCCTGCGTTCATTCGATATTTCTCCTTAACATGTGCGAATGTTATGCGTTCCGTATTATTCATCGGCAGCAGACGCCTGTTCCCAGTAGTCTCCGGCCAGGCCTTCCAGGACGCTGCCGCTTGCCCATGGCATCAGGGCGAACCAGGTGCTGGCAATCGAGCCATCCTTATACGTTTGTGTCAGCAGTCCTTCCGAATGACAAAATCGTTCCGACATCCAGCCTTTTCTTCCGTAATCAAACTCATAGTCAGCTTGATTGTACGTTTGGCAGCCCCAGCCGATCGTATCCAGCATACGCTCGCGGACGTATTCATCCGCGCTTTGCTCGACGTAATAGAGCAGCTCGTCCACGAGATTGCTGGACATGGGATGGATATGCGGATTCGCGATGGAGGTGACGCTCCCTCCGCAGCTGGACCAGCCCAGTCGGCTGAGCGGAGGCGCCTTGACTGGCGAATTATAGGCGAACTTATACGTGAATTCGTAATGAATGGCATCCTGCATATGCGCCAGAAGCTGCTCATCCCCTGTAAGGGCATGCAAGTACCTGACCGCTTTGATATACGCGAGAATCCCTTCCGAGTCTGTGGCCTTGTCCGTATCGAGGGGGGCTCCGTAGCATTCGACCCGCTTCACGTATCGTTCGTAATAGTGCTGTTCACTTTGCTGTAAGCTGGTTAGATGCGACCGATCCCCAGTCAGATAGCTGTAGTAAGCCAAGGCTGCCATACACCAAGCCCCGCCGAAGGAATCGTATTCCAGGCCCGCACCTGTTTCTTCCGATAAAATGAACGGATATTCGCCGTCCGTATTTTTGGTTGGCTCAAGCTTCATCAGCACCTTGTTGACAAAAGGCAGCCAGTCCTCATGCGTGCAGGCATGCAGCCGCTGCTCAAATTCATAGGCCTTCAAGATATAAAATAGCGCTTGCCCTGCGAGGTAGGAGGAGTGGCCGCGCGTACGCATTCCGTCAAACCACCAGCCTTCGATGCTCCATTTGCCATCCCGATACGTTTCATACGGAAGCCCTGTTGCAGGGTTCAAGCAATTTTCCACGATGTTTGTGATGCAGGAAAGCGCTTGGCTCCGCATCGCTTCATCCCCGAGCCGCAGGGCCGCCATCAGCACGGGAGTGGCCACGGACAAGCCGTTGGTCCAACTGATCGAAGGAATGGGATTATACCGGAAGCTTCCGGAGCCCGGATTATCCTCAAAGACAAAGCCGGAGTAGCTCTTCGTTTCAGGAAGCCATGCATACTGATAGACAGCCGTGGCCAAATCGGCAACTGCTGTGCTTGCGCTGCTTGCCTTTCTGGGACTTTCGTGATAACGGTAGTAAACATCCTGGCACGCGTCGTGAATGCCCAGCTCGGATTCTGCCTCGTAATCATATAGGATCAATGAAAGCTTCACGCACTCTCCGGCTGCCAGCTCGAAGCAATTTTCCGTGAGCGGCGCTCGATCCGCCACCTGCTTCGACTTAATGAACAGCCACGGCGCATTCTCGTAGCCAAGCGTGTAACCGACGGTTCCCTTGGCAAGCGAGCAGGAATAGCCGCCATACTGGTAAAACGGCCCCTCCAGGCCAGGCTTCCATGGCTGCTTTCTTCCGTCTTTGAAAATAAAATACGGACTTGCACTAAGACCGCGTATATGTCCGCTATCGTAGACAAAGGCAGCCGGATGCGACAAGCGGTCGCTTCTTACCATCCACCAGGGCGAGGAGGGACGGGACGGGGTGCCGGCTCTCAGTCTGGGAAACTCGTTGGGCACATGCTGAGGACTTTCTCCGCGGTTTCGTCCGTACATGAAGGCGGGCAAAAAGAAGCGGGGATTTGTGCGGCCGCAGGGCAATTCCACGTGGATGACTCCCAGCCAGGCGGAGCTCCCTTCATTACGAATTTCTAGCGCGGCTTGAAATGGATCGCGGGGACCGCCAGTACCGCCGCTGATGTGCAGGGCAGCGCTTAATCCATGCGTTCCCAGCTCCGTGTAGGTCGTATCCTGCTGGGATTGGCTTCGTGCCGTCAGAACAAGTTCCATGATAATTTTCCTCCTGTATACGAGTCTGAGAGCAAGGCCGCCCCCCGCTGGTGACGGAGGGCGAGCTTGCGTTGACTTGCTGTGCTGTGCCGGGCTGGACTGGACGGGCTTACTTCTTGGCAGCTTCGAATGCTTTCCGCTTTTCGTCCATGACCTCTTGTCCACCGATTTTCATATAATCTTTCACCTGGCTGTCGTAAACCTTGTCGAAGTCAGCAGGCTTTGCCGTGACGACTTTGACGAATATTTCGTCAGTTTTCGCTTTAAGCGTAGCAGCATATTTGATTTCTGCCTGAATCGGGGTGTTGACGTTCGGCTTGATCACCCCGTCCGTACTGCCCAGCTTGATGCTCGAAATTGTAAAGTCCTTAAATTTGGGATCGGATGCGTTCGCCGCGATATTCAGATTTTCGTCTGTAGCGCTTACAAACTTGCCATTGAAAATAAGGCTGTAATCCGGATAATTGTAAAGCGTCTGCTTGGCTTCCTCGTTGTCCAGCGTTTGCGGGATGCCGTCCTTCGTTTCATAGGTTTTTCCTTCCGTTCCATTTTGCAGCGCGAGAATATTTTTCGGTTGAGCCATCCAATCCAAATATTTCACAACAGCTTCTGCATTTTTGCTCGCTTTGGGCACAAACAGATACAGGCCGTTCGGCGGATATAAGGCTTTCGGACGCTTGCCGTCCGGCGTCGTAAACGGGTCGATCGGAACAAGCTTCGCTTTAGGGTCTGCCTTGTACACCTCTGCCAGATAGTTCTGATAAACGGGCTCATTTGTGTTCGTTGTGCCAGCGCCTACCCGGCCGTTAATCAGGTCCTTTTGAAATTTCTGCGGATCTTTATTCATGGTAAGCGGGAAGTCCGGGTCAATAAGCCCTTCGTTGTACAGCTTGTTCAGAAAGCGATGGGCTTCCTTATTTCCGGGCAGCAGCCATTCCGGCATCGCGTTTAAGTCCGTATCAGAAATTTTGCTCCATTCCCAGAACGAATACTGCAGCGGCCTCATATGAAAGGGATCAATATTGCTGTAAGGCACAACTTTATCGCCGGATTTGCCGGGCTTTTTCTCTTTAAACGCTTTCAGCGTGTTGTAAAACTCTTCGGTTGTTTGAGGCACCTTCAGGCCAAGCTCATCGAGCCAGTCTTGCCGGATTACCGTCGTGCTCTGCGGGAGCAGCATCCGGCGCGCCGGGATGGCGTACTGCTTGCCTTCAAATACGCCATAGCTCAGCACGTCGTTGCCCAGCGCTTTTTTTAGGTTTGGTCCATGCTTCTCAAGAAGCGGGCCGAGATCGGTTAAGCCGCCGTCCTTTACATATTTCTGTACGGTGGGCGTATCGTAGGTATAGACAAGATCGGGCGCCTGGTTGGCGGCCATGAGCACATTCAGCTTCTCGACCTCCTGGGTTCGCGGAACCAATTCAAATTCAACCTTGATGTTGTTTGGGACACCGAAGTTTTCTTGAATGTACTTCGTCATGAAGTTGTTGGTAATAGGCGGCGCGCCTGTCGGCGTATTGTTGCGGTCGAAGAGCTCGATTCGCAGCGTCGTTGGCGCGGTGCTCGCTTCGGAGGGCTTGTCTAGCTTCTCTGCGCCCGTCCCGGAATTGTTGTCCCCGCAGCCTGCCAGAAGGAACGTAGTAGACATTACCGCCAACAGGCTCTTTGACCATGCGCTTGACATGACTTTCATTTGACCCTCTCCTTAGGTACATGGAATTTTTCATTATAGGAACTGCCGCCGTGTAAGGCGTCAGCAACCATCACGGATCGGAAAAACTGGTGAGCAGAAGTCAGCCCTTAACGGCGCCAATCATCATGCCGGATACAAAGTAACGCTGCAGCCACGGGTATACCAGCAAAATAGGAACCGTAGCAAACATAATGGACGCCGCTTTAAGGCTCTCCGGCACCGGAGGCGTAGACCCGAGTCCTTCTGTCATATCGTTTACTTTACTGTTCATGACCATCTCGTAAAGACGCAGCTGCAGCGGATACAGGTTCGAGTTCGTGATATAGAGGAGCGCGTCCATGAAACCGTTCCAGCGGCCCACGGCATAAAACAGGCTGATCGTAGCCAGAACGGGCAGGGACAGCGGCAGAATGACGCTAAGCAAAATACGGAATTGGCTCGCGCCGTCCATGCGTGCGGATTCCTCAAGCTCCGTTGGAATGGAAGAAAAGAAGGTTTTGATAATCAACAAATAAAAAGCGTTAATGGCCCCCGGTAAAATCAGCGCCCAGATGGAATCCAGCAGATTCAAGCTTTTGATGAGCAAGTATTCCGGAATCATGCCGCCGCTGAAGAACATGGTCACAACGATCACGAACAGGAAGACATCGCGGCCCGGCAGCTGTTTTTTGGTCAGCGAATAGGCGGCCATAATCGTCATCACCATGGAAATGACCGTAAACAGCGTGACGAGCATCATCGTGAACACAAGGGAACGAAGCATCTGCGCGTTGCCAAATACGGACTTGTAAGCGGTCAGGTCGATGTCCAATGGGAAAATCGTGATCTTGCCCGCCATGATGGCGCTGTTGCCGCTCAGGGATAGCGCCAGGATGTGCAGCATCGGTACCAGGCAGAGCACGCTGGCGATCGTAATGATTCCCATAATGGCCGCGTCCAGCAGCTTGGCTTGGCGATCGGTAATTGTTGTGCTGCGTTGGCTAGTCATGAAACATTCTCCTCCTTACCAAATCCCCTGGTCGTTGACCTTGCGGGAAATAATATCTGCAGACAACAGGAAGATCAGGCCGACGACTGCCTGGAATAATCCAATCGCCGTGGCAATCGTATACCGGGCTGACTGAATGCCAACCTTATATACATAGGTGCTGATCACCTCGGAGACATCTGTCACGAGCGGATTGCTGAGCACAAACGGCCGATCAAAGCCAATGCTCGCCATATGTCCAATATTGATGATAAGCAGGATGATGATCGTCGGCTTGATGCCCGGCAGCGTAATATGCCAAATTCTGCGTAGACGGCTCGCCCCGTCCACCTCTGCGGCTTCATAGAGTTCCTTATTAATGCTTGTCAGCGCGGCCAAATAAATGATGGTTCCCCATCCGGCGCTTTGCCAAATCCCGATTCCGAGATACGTCAGCACCCAATAGACCGGTTCCGTCAAGAAGGGGATGGCTTCCACATGGAAGGTTTTTAATATACCGTTCACGATACCTGTATTTGTCGCCAGCAGCTGGAGCGCCATGCCTCCTATAATGACCCACGAAATGAAATGCGGCAAATACAGAATCATCTGGGCGCCCTTCTTGAACCAGTGCACCCGCAATTCGTTCAGAAGTATAGCCAATAAAATAGGGATCGGAAAGCTGACGGTCAGGTCCAGCAGGTTCAGCATAAACGTATTGCGCAACGCGAGATAAAATCCTTGCATCTGAAATACTTCCTTGAACGTTTCAAAGCCGATCCAGGGACTCCCCAAAACTCCCTTAAAAATGTTGTAGTCCTTAAACGCGATGATGACGCCAAGCATAGGGGCATACTTAAAGGTTAGAAAATACATCATTGGGAGCAAGAGCAGGATGTAAAGCTGCCACTCTCGGATCAGGGCTTTAGCCTGCCAGCGTGTCGCTGTCTGCGTCCTCGTCCTCGTCTTTGTTGTTACTGCCATAAGTCTGCCCTCCTTCAGAATTTCGCCATTCAACCCATGCATGGTTAGGCCGGCCTCACAGCTCATACTGTATCATCCGCCTGGCAGCTTTGAACATTGACAATAATTCGAGACTTAACTTCCTCCTTGCGGGCCAGGAATGAGGCGTACTTTACCTTTCTTTGAGGCCTAACCTTTCTTTTCAGACTACGTTTCGGGCTTTTTTTAGGCAAAAGAAAAGCCTGCTGAAGGGCAGCAGACCTGGAGCTTTAGCGTTGCGTTCGATAGATGGCACGGTACTCGCCCGGCGGAAACCCGAACACCTTTTTAAAGGCGCGGTGAAAGGAAAGCACATGGGAATATCCGACCTTCTCCGCGATGGATTGAATGGGATCGTCGCTTTCCATCAGGATGTCCCGGGCATGCTCAAGCCGAACCTTTAACACATAATCAATAAACTTCTCGCCGGTCTCTTTCTTGAACAGCGTGCTGGCATGACTGGCAGGCAGATGGAATGCCTCGCTGACGCCCATCAGCGACAGCCCGGGGTCAGCAAAATTTGCATCAATATACGCTTTCATTTGCATGGCGATCGACGTGTTGCTCGTCAACTCCCGTTCCTTGTCCACCTCAACCGCCAGATTGTCCATGACGGCTTCCAATTCCCGATGCAGCTCTCCGATGGTTTCTGATCGCTCCGCGAGCGCAGCAAACTGGTTGCGATACCGTTCGTGCCAGGCATTTGCCAGCTCCAGCGACATAGCTGTCATTTCCTTTTCCAGGTGCCGGGCCAGACTCATGGTGAAGGAGGCGACTTCGGCTTTGCCTACTCTTCGATTTTTTAAGTCGTTGATGAGCTGTGCCAGCTTATCGCGCCACTGCCAGTCCCCTTTGCGAAAAAGATGCGCCATCTCCGGCATCGTGCCGAATAACACGTAGGAATCGCTGTCGGACTTGGATTCGGCCATCCGGGTGTCGATCACGGCGTTGGTTCCGAACACGGCCTTGTAGGAGACGTTAATGCCTGCCTGGCGGTACGACTGCGCGATGGTGTCCATATCGTTCGCCACCGTACCGATCCCGACGGATACGGTGATTTGGAGATTGGCCTGGATCCAGCTTCGATACTCCTCACACAGGCGGAACAGGGTTTCCTCATAAGGATGGTGCGGCTCCATAAGAAACAGCACAAAGGTCACCTGCTGCGGCTCTGTCCATAAGGAGCATCGCGGTATGCCTCGCTCATTGGCCAGCTCGGAAAAGGCGCTTTCCAAAATATATTTCAGCAGATGCTGGTCTCCGGGTTTGTAGGAATCCGTAAACAGACGATACCGATCAAGCTCGACGGTGATGACGCAGAGCCTCTCGTAGTACATCGGCAGTTCTAACGTCAGTGCTTCGTCCCTCCATTGGGCGCCGTCGATCACACGATGACCGACAAGCAGCTCGTGGAGCAGAATCCGCTTGCGGTGCAGCGCCTCCGCCTCCTGCAGCGTATTGTAATCGACAGCTTTTTTCAACAGCTTGTCGATGGCGGATTCGATGAATTTGAATTCATTGAGCTGTGATTTGCTGCCCCGGCCGCCGCTTTTTCTTGCCGTCACCGTATTGATTTTTTCGACTAGATTTTGAATCGGTCTATAGTGGATATGGGTGATGAATGTAAACCAGATCAACGCCAATACAATGATGATCAGCACTGCGATGATCCAGACATTGGATAATAGCGATAAGGCGGAATATCCTGCTGCGTTGACGCTGTCCGCGTAATAGGTCCAGCCCGTATAGTCCGAAACAGCCTGGAGACGCGGGGCAGCAGCCGAATTCTCTGTTTCGACAGCCTGGAACTGCCGGCCATCCGTACCGAGCATGTGAACCGTTTCGCGATCTTCCTGGCTGTATTTATTCAGAAATTCCATCATCGAGCTGACGTAAATATTAATGACAAGGGTCCCTTTTTGAAGGGATGGGTAGGTGTAGTTTTTCACGATGGATACGACCTTTTGTTTGTTGCGGTCGAGGGTCGATAACGAATAGTCCCGCGGTCCTGTCCAACCGGCCTGGGCTGTCTCGTTCTTGGCCTCCAACATAAAGCCCAGGTCGGCAAAATTGTCCATATCATAGATGCTCGAATCGGAAAGAATGCGCTTGTTGGCTTCGTCGTAGAGGTAAATGGAACTCGTAAACGGAAACGAGGACTTTAATTCGATTAAGCTTTGCTGAATGATGAAATAATCGTAGATGGCCATATCCTCAACGGAAAAAAAGTTGATAATCGTCGGATCGGTAATCAAAGCACTGACCGCGTTTCGCTCGATCAGCTTCAGGTTCGCTTCCGTATTTTGCATCATTTGCTCGACAATTGCTTTGTTCGTTTCGATGTAGCGCTTCTCGGACGCATGATTCAACGTGGTGAACAACACAAAGATGACGGAAGATATGACAACAAAAAAAATCGGTGTATAGGATAACATCATACGGTAATACCAGTTCATTCTCATGTCATTCCGACCTCCTATCGTTCAATCTTATCATTATTTTCTTGAACTGAATACGGTTTCACCAAGAAAAACGACGGTTCAGCTCGCGCACGGATGCTGTCGATCGCTGCGCTGGTGTCAATTTTCATCTGAGAAAATAGGCTAATCTTTCGAAAATAGTACAAATAGCAACTAGTTTAGCCATTTAGTTTGTCAAATTTCAAGGGTAAGATGGTGAGGTAATGAACCTATTAAGAGGAGTTCTCCAGTCAAAAAGAAAGCTAAGGAGGAATGCATGGTATGGGTAATTTTAGTTGGCGCAAGACACTTGCGGCTAAGCTGATGGGCGCATTGATGCTGTCAAGCATTGCCCCTGTGCTGTTTTCCATCCAGGTTCAGGAAGTCAAGGCTGCCATCGAGGCAGCTCCGGTAACGGCCAAGTGGTACTCAACCTATCAAACGATGGATGGCGTAGGCGCGGCCTATGCTTACACGGATTCCATCCATATGCTGCAGCTTGCTTCGGCTGGGCATCAGGACACCGTCAGACATTTGCTAAATCTCACATTCAGCGAGAAAGATGGAACAGGGCATGATATTGTACGTGTGATCATTGGGGATAACGGCGGCTTAACCGCTTCCGGCGCTACTGCTGCAAGCCCAGGCTTTAATCCTGTAACAGGCTTGCTGGCCGATACCGCGAAACCCGGCTTCGACATGGAGGGGAATCCTATTCCCATGAGAGGAACGGCTGGGCAGTACGGCTATAAAATTGAAGCGGAAAATCGTTATGCCGACGGCAATACGGACAGTATCTGGCCTAATGAGCCGGAGCATGCCCCAGGTACGTTAGTGCCGGTTGAGGGCTTCGTCTGGGATTATCCGTCCTGGAATCAACCGATTGCAAATGACGATGGAGGTCCCACCAACCTCCTGAGCGCTCCCGATCAAGCTCCTGTCGTGATCAAGAACGGCCCGCGTACCCGAAAAGAATTGTTCGATTTTGACCAGGTATGGACGATGCGCCAGGCGATGCAGTATGGTGTCAAGCAGTTTTACGCTTGTACATGGACAGTCCCTTATTGGATGAGCAATTCCTCAACGAACTCCCCCAGCAAAATCATCCGAGGCGACACGGCAACCATTGATGGCAAAGTCGTAAAGATTTACTACCAGGCTTACGCCGATTATCTCGTCCATTATATTCGCGGCATGTGGGAGCAGTGGGGGATTCCCATTACCCAGATCAACCCCTTTAATGAAGTTGATCTTGCCGGCGGGACCGCTGACTATGTTCGAGAGCTGATAAACGGCTACATCGGTCCTACCTTGAAAAAGTCCATGCAGCCCGGCGGAGCCCTCTATGATATCAAAAATCCAGACGGCAAGCTCATTGATTTTATACCGCAGCTTGCAGCCGTCGACGGTACGAATCTGAGTGCGTCTTTAAGCAGAGGCGGTCTGGTGTTCCAAGATACCGATCCGGATAATGCATTGGATAAAAATCCGTACCTCGATGTGTTTACGACCCACTTGTATGGAACGGTAGGCATCGGTACGGATGAAACGAAGCTGTACCATACAGGTGATTTTTCCCAAAGCCCGCTAGATTATATGAAGGACGGGTCCAAGTATCCGGAATATTTGACTAAATATAAGCTCTGGCAAACCGAGTTCATGAATCAGGATACAGCCGACGGTTCTGCAGGCGCGTATACGCAGCGGTACGGTAATCAAAATATTAATGACGCCGTGCGCTGGTCCAACCTGCTGACCAACATGTTCACCAGCAATCCGGGCTTTAACGGCTTCGTTTGGTGGAGCATGTGGGATAGCAACGGCGCAGACGGCTCCGACTTGATACGATTTGTAACAACAAACTCGCAGCAGGAGCCCGGGCGCATCAGTACGTTGACAGGCGAATACCGTGCATTCAAGCGTTTTTACGGCTATGGCCATTTCTCACGCTTTATGAAGCCCGGCGATGTACGCTTTGATGTAACAAAAAAACCTGCTGATGATATTCATGTTGTCGGCTTCAAAAATCCGAACACGAATGATTTTGCCATCACGGTTTCCAATGCCAAAAATGATGACAGCATCCAGCCCTTGGCGTTTACAGTGCAGGATTTCCCGGCAGGTACAACGAGTGTAACCGTCTTTCGTACCTCAGGCAGCGAGAATCAAAAGAAGTTAGCCACAATTCCAGTTCGTAACGGCAAATTCGTTATCGACATCCCGTCAGCCAGCATCGTTACGATTGTACCGTCACAGGGGACTTATGCCACGTATAACGGTCTTGATCGTGAGCGGGATATTTTCTCTTCGCTTGAGGCGGAGGGAAATGACAACGGTGTGGCTGGAGACACTGCCGGGAGCGCGGGTCGTAACAATGAAGCTGTCACCTTGAATGAGGAAAAATACCTTTCCTACAAAAACGTCAACTTTGCGGATGGCTCCGCTAACGGCGGTGTGGTCCGCAGGCACTTGTTATACTTGACAGCACAAGCCAAATCGGCAAAAGGCGGCAAGCTTCAAGCCTACGTTCTGCCGGTGGGGACAGTTGTGAGCAGTACTGCCGATATTGTAGCCAAAGGTACGCGGGTAGCCGAAATCCTCGTTCCTGCTAATGATAAATACGGCAGTTATCAGGATAGGGTCGATACAGGCGACCTTAGCGCGTATGGCCATAAAGATTTCTATATCGTGTCTAAGGGTACAAATACGGTTGACCGCTTCTTATTCGGCGCTAATGACTCCGACTGGAGTGCATATGCCAATAACTCGACGGTGTCCATTCCGGGCAATATGTTACAAAATGGTGACTTTGATACTGAAAACGCCTCCAATACAAACCATTGGTCAGCAGGTCGTTATAATAAAGGGATGTTTGAACAATCAGTCTCCGGGCCAGTTTTAACTGCGGATACGATCCAAAGCTACTCCGGTATTTCGCGATACCTGAAAAACAATGCGACATCAAGGGTTGCCGGGTCCGGGAAACTTGCAAACCGCATTGACGCCCCGGAGCAGTACGACGGAATGTGGCAGGATGTCACGGGCAAGCTGACGAAGGGTGACGCCTACAACTTCAAGGGTTACTTCCTCTCAATGAAGAGTCGTCCGGAGAGCTATGATATGGCTGCTGAACATCCGGGGGATGTGGAAGCCGCGCTGGTGTATTACGACAGCAGCGGGAATCAGTTGGGGATGACCTCGATTAATAACCGGGACATGCCTGAACCGTACCCCGCTCGTGAAGCCGGAGATCCTGCTTATTGGAGCAACGGCAAGCTGATCGGCCGCATTCTTGAGGGCGGACCGGTCGGTTTAAGCTCATTCCAGCCTGTTGACGTGAAGGTGGCTGATTGGCACGAAACACCGAACCGACCGTTCACTTATCATGAGCCAGAGGGGACGGCTAAAGTAGTTTTGGCCGTGTATGCGAACGATTCCAATATCCTCTATGCAGATCAGCTTTCGCTTACACCTGAAATGACATCAAGCTATAGTCTTTTTATTGATGGAATTCAGCCTTCCAATTTTGATGCAAGCAAGTCGGAGTATACGTACTTGGTAGCCGGTAATTCCATACCGGTCGTCACCGCTTCTTCCAGTGATAAGCATGAAATCGTAAGCATCTCCCAAGCGGATAGCGCTCAAGGCACGGCTGTTGTACGGTTTATCAAAGGTCCCAACGTGAAGACATTTAAAATTGCTTTTCGTACAAATGAAGGCATCAGCTTCGCGAATGGTCTTCCAACCGGGTGGCAGGTAGCAAATCCGGCGGAGCCTCAAGCTGCGATCACTTATGGTACGGCCGGAGACGTAACGATTGCTACCACGAAGGCGGATGCCGATTATCCGAATAGCCGGAATGTGCTGCAATTCCCGGGTTCGGCGAGTGGCAACTGGACGCTTACAGCGAGACTTACCGTGAATAAAGCACTGAATGATTCCACGATAGCAGAGCTTTCACAAGTAGGGCTTGGTCTTAATCGTCCTTCAACTGGCGAGTTTTATAGAATCAATGCGAGGAAAGTCGGATCTAATATCAAGGTGAATTATTCAGGTAAAACAGGTACCAGCACGTATTCGGGCAATACGAACCAAACGAACCTAACAGGCACCGTTTATGATCTTCGTATCGTGAAGGAAAGCGGCATTGTTCAGGGGTATTTCTCCACGAATGGGGGTTCAAGCTGGCTTGCTATGGGGAATACGACAACATTTACTCCAGCTTTCTTTGATGATGCCAAATTAGAACTGTATGGGGCCAACTTTAGTGCAGCAACCGATCTAAACGTGAAGTTTTCCAATGTTACCTTAGTGAAGACTTTAGCGGAGGCCGGGGAGGTTGACGCGGATCAACAAGCTGTGGAGCAAGCAGCGGCATGGATTGGCGCCCAACTGGCTGTTCCGAATGCAACCGGTGATGACGCAGCCACATTGAAAGCAAAAGCACAAGCCTTGCTGGACCAAGCTGCAAATCTGAGCGCCCTTGGGGTTACCAGCACAATTCTCTATGAGGATGGTCAATACGCATTGCGTATTTCCAAAGGAGCTGCAAGTGTAAGTGTCAATTCGTTTACGGTGGTCGCCGGTGAGAAAACCACGCGAGACTTTGAGGATCAAACGGTGCAAGGCTTCACCCCGAAGGGGAGTGGGACGGTAACATTGACTCCAACTAATGAAGCTAACCACACGGCTGGCGGAGCATACGCTTTAAAAGTTACCGGCAGAAATGCAACTAGCGACGGGCCATCCGTCCATGTGAAGAACGCCATCAAGGTTGGTCATGAATACAAAGCCACCGTATGGGTCAAGCTGATTAGCCCGGCAAGCGCTCAATTGAAGCTTACCGCAATGGTCAATGGGCCAACACCGTACTATGTCAGCCTTCAGCAGCAAACGGTAAGCAGCACGGCTGGCTGGGTCAAGCTGGAAGGGACGTATCGTTATCTGAGCGACGATGTAACCTTATATGTAGAAAGCCCGAATAGCGCTACAGCCTCTTATTATCTAGATGACTTCAGCTTCGAGGACACCGGTTTGCAAACTATTGTTCCGCTCAAAGAGGTTTACAAAACTAACTTCTTGTTAGGAAATGTACCGGGAAATAATGATCTGACACCGGGCAACGGTCAACATGCTTTTTTTAATTATCATTTCAACAGCGTGACCTTCGGCAATGAGATGAAGCCCGATGCTCTGCAGAAAAACAAAGGTGTCTTTACATTCAACACCTCGGACAGCATGGTTACGAAATCCTTGAATATGGGGCAAAAGATTCATGGACATGTGTTGGTATGGCATAGCCAATCCCCGACGTGGTTTACGCAAAAGGTAGATGCTTCAGGAAACGCATTGAAGGATGCAGCTGGAAATCCGCTCTACCTTGACCGTGATGAGGCGCTCGCGAATATGAAAACGCATATCAAAACGGTCATGGAGCATTTCGGAGACAAAGTGATATCGTGGGATGTTGTCAATGAAGCTATGCAAGACGGCCCACCGGCGGTGTCCGATTGGAAAGATGCGCTGCGTCAATCGCCCTGGTACTATTCTGTGGGGCCTGACTTTGTAGAGCAAGCCTTCCTTGCGGCCAGAGCTGTGCTGGATGAACATCCGGAGTGGAATATTAAGCTGTATTACAATGATTTCAACGATGACTATCCGGCGAAGAGAGACGCAATCTATGATATGGTCAAAGAAATGAATGAACGCTATGCGTTGACCCATCCCGGAAAGCTCCTCGTTGACGGCATTGGTCTGCAAGCTCACTACGATATGAGAACAAGTCCGGCAAATGTGGAAGCGGCGATTGTTAAATATGCTTCTTTAGGCGTTGAGCTTAGCATAAGCGAGCTTGACGTTCTGGCCGGCATGAATTCCTCGTTATCTGCGGAGTGGTCGCAAAAACAGGCCAGTTTATATGCTCAATTGTTTCAGATTTATAAAAAGCACGCCGATAAAATCGCACGAGTCACGATCTGGGGCTATACAGACAGCTCAAGCTGGAGAGCCAGCCAAAATCCGCTGCCGTTTGTTAGCTCTCTGGCGCCGAAGCCAGCCTATTATGCGATCATTCAGCCGGAAACCTACATGGCAGAGCATCCGACGTACACGCCTCCCGAGACGAAAAGCTCGACGGCTCTGTATGGCACGCCAGTAATTGACGGGACGATTGATGCAGCCTGGAGCAATGCTCCTGTTATTGAAATAAACAATCATTTAATGGCGGCGGCAGGAGCAACCGGTACTGCAAAAGCGCTGTGGGATGAAGATAATCTGTATGTTTTGTTCGAGGTGAAGGATACGCAGCTTAGCAAATCGAGCACGAATAAGGCGAACCAGGATTCCGTCGAAGCCTATGTGGATGAAGACAGGGTGAATGCGTGGCCTTATCGCGAAGATGACGGGGAATATAGAGTAAACTTTGCTAACGAGCAATCGTTTAAATTTCTTAGCAACTCTACTCCAGCTACATCGCCGGGCTTTGAATCGGCTGCGGCTGTAGATGGAACAAATTACAGGGTTGAGATGAAGATACCGTTTAAAACGATTACTCCGCAAAACGGTACGCAGATTCGGTTCGACGCACAGGTGAATGATGCCACAGGCGCTAATCTGGTGAGCGTGGCTACCTGGAATGATATTCTGGGAAGAGCGACGAAGTCCACGGAGGTGTTTGGAAATCTGACACTCACCGGCAAGGAGGGGGCAGACACGACGCCGCCTTCCTGGGCTCCGGGAAGCGTGCTCGAAGAGAGCGGCGTAACAAGCACTGGACTGACATTAAAGTGGCCAGCGGCTGAAGATGCCGGCGGGGTAGCGGGTTACAGGATATTTAATGGGATTGATGAAGCGCCTGTTACTGTAGCTGGACATGTATATAGCCACACGATTTCCGGATTAACGCCGAATACGACCTATACCTTCAGGGTTGAGGCGGGGGATCATGCCGGGAACTGGAGCACAAGCGGATTGTCAAAATCAGTAACGACGTCTTCGGCAACCGCAACTACGGCGACAGTAACTGGCACAAGCAGTGTTGCTCCAGGCCAATCCTTTAACGTAAACTATGGTCTGGTACATGTAGCAAATGACCTGTACGCCCAGGATATCACCGTAAACTATAATGCCTCGCAGCTTGAGCTGCAAAGCGTTCAATCCTTGAAGCCAGGTCTAGTTGTCATTAACAGACATGAAGTGGCGCCGGGCAAAGTGCGTATTCTAGCGTACTCTCAAGGGGAGGAGAACGCCGTGAGCGGAAGCGGCGACCTGCTTCAGCTGCAGTTTAAGGCGCTTCCTGCAACAAGTACGTTAACGAGCACCGTAGCCTTGTCGAATGTGAAGGTTTCGGACGGCAGCGGAACGGTCATCTCAGTGAGCAGCGGTTCCGTGTATACGGTCGTCATTAGCGTAAACGAAGTCGATAAAGCTGCCTTGAATCAGGCGATTCAAACGGCAGTCGCGAGTCTGGGCGATGCGATGGAAGGCTTGCTATGGGGACAATATACAGTCGGTTCCAAGGCTGTATGGCAAGCGGCGATCAGCGCTGCCCAAGCGACAGCGGCGAACAGCTCAGCTACGCAAGAGCAGGTAGATCAAGCGGTTTTGCAGCTAAACGCTGCGCGGCAAATTTTTAATAGCTCCCTGCAAACGCAAGCTACAATAGGTGATTTGGGCGTTTTGGCTAAGTACTACAATCAAACCTCCGATTCATCAGACTGGCATCTTATTAAGCGTTACGATACAAATCAAAGCGGCGGGATTGATATCGCCGACCTTGCGTACATCGCAAGACTTATTTTGAATGACTAAAGAATAGGTAAACGAATACGAAAACAGCCCTTTGTTGCTCCAGACGAGCGCAATAGGGCTGTTTGCTTATTTATGCAGCTAGCGAAACACTTGAGTAGGCCGAGGGAACGAAGAAATCAAAGCTTCATTTTTGGTAACATGTCCCTATATTTTTCAATGCAGAGTTCCTTGAATCTAGATACGCATCATCATATAATAGATTCAATCTTCAGGTATTGGGTTAATTGTATAATTTTACACTTAGAAAGGATAATTTCTATGGAATATGTTGAAATTAATCCTCAAATTGAACTATTCATCAACAGACACTCCACACCTACTTGGATTATTGAAGAGGCTACAACCGATTTTATTGATTTAACCTATATTTTTAAGGGACGGGCTTACTACTCCATTAATGGCACTGTACATGAAGTTAATCAAGGGGATCTTATCTGCATTCCTAAAGGCAGCCGCCGAAGCGCGACCACTGACCCCGCAAATTTGATGACCAGTTATGCGCTGAACATTCATCTCTATGATCTGAACGGCCAGGACGTAGCTTTGCCATTTCCTTTAATATCGCGGATCGGGGAGCCGGAGGAATTGCATTCCTTGTACAATGAATTGACATTTGAATGGCTGAAGAAAAATAAAGGTCATGAATTGAAAGCGCGTGCATTGCTGCTTCTGATTCTTCACTACTATTTCAAGTCTCTGTACTATAAAGGCAATAATGAAAATATAGACAAACGTATTCAGAAAGCGATCAGATACATATTAAGCAACCTGCAAAATCAAATTGAAGTTGAAGAGCTGGCGTCTATTGCCGGCCTGACTACCGCCTATTTTGGCACGCTTTTTAAGAAATACATGGGGGCATCCGTTAAAGAATATATCAATCGCATGAAAATCAATAATGCTGAAAATATTCTCCTTAGCGGTGAGTTTACCGTTCAGGAGGCTGCTTATAAATGCGGCTTTGAAGACATTTATTATTTCAGCAAGCTATTTAAAAAAATAAAAGGGTTCCCTCCCTCCCGAATTTTAATCGAAAATAGCAGGTTTGATCGTCAGGAATATAAGATGCTGAACTAGTCGCATAAATTGTACTTATCGCCGGAAATAGCGATAGGTCTTTTTTTGCGGATGCCAGCTGTCAGCTGAATAACATGTTATCCATAATTAATACAAAAGGTAAAAGATTTGTCCATGGACTTTGAAAACGCTTAAAATTACAATTTAAGTATAAAAAGTATTCGAAAGCTCAGGATTGGCATGATCTGATGCATCTGAGATGGGGAGGAGCGATGTAATGAAAACAGAAGCTAGTGCTGCAGCCTCCAGGCTTGCAGTCAAAGGAGGCAGCCTCGCCTACTTGAAGCGACAATGGCCGCTTTATGTCATGATGGTCGTACCGATGGCATTTTTCATCATGTTTAGGTACATCCCGATGGCCGGCGTTGTGGTTGCTTTCAAAGATTACAACATTTTTAAAGGGGTTTGGGCCAGTCCATGGATAGGCCTCGAGGTCTTTAAGGAAATTTTTGCCATGCCCGAGTTTTACAAGGCGCTTCGCAACACGCTGATGTTGAACGTGCTTGGATTGCTGACCTTTCCGGTTCCGATTATTTTAGCGCTTCTTCTTAATGAGCTTCGGGTGCAATGGTACAAGAAGGTAAGCCAGACCTTGATGTATTTGCCCCATTTTATTTCGTGGGTCATCGTAGGGGGCATGACCATCGAGCTGCTCTCAACCAATAATGGTTCGATTAATCACATGCTGATGGCCATCGGCGCTTCTCCCATTCCATTTCTGGAAGAACCGGCGCTATGGATTGCAACTTATGTTGGGACAGGGGTTTGGCGCAATGCCGGATGGGGAACGATTCTATATTTGGCAGCGCTTACAGGCATCAATAAGGAATTGTATGAAGCGGCCGAAGTGGACGGTGCAACCCGGATGCGCAAAATCTGGCATATTACTTTACCAGGCATTAAGCCGACCATCGTCGTCCTGTTCATTCTTCAGATCGGGAATATGGCCAATATCAGCTTCGAGCAGCCTTATGTGTTGAAGAACTCTTATGTAATGGATTACGCTCAAGTCATCAGCACTTATGTGTATTCGGTAGGGATTCAGTCCGCAAGATTCGCACTTGCAACTGCTGTCGGCTTGTTCCAATCCGTAGTCGGATTAATTCTCCTGCTGTCGGCAGAGTTGATTTCGAGAAAAATCAATAATCAGGGCATTTTTTAATGGGGGTACATGTATGATTCAAAATCCGGCTGAGAAAGTAGGCAATACCGTTATTATGGTTATGCTGGGCATCTTCTGTTTGTTCTGCGTGGTGCCCATGATCCATATTTTCGCATTATCGCTCAGCGGCAATCGGGCAATCATGTCCGGCGAAGTGACATTATGGCCGATCGATTTAAATTTCGAGCCGTACAGGAGCGTATTTGGCGACGTAAGCATGATTCGCTCGCTGTTGTTTACGATCTGGCTTGTTGTCGGCTACACAATTGTAAGCTTGATCGCCACGGTTCTGGCCGCTTATCCGCTGAGCCGGCGGAATTTTAAGGGGAAAAACATCATGTTCGCCCTGATCATCATAACCATGTTTTTTAATCCGGGTATTATCCCAAACTACTTGTTGATTAAAGAGCTTCATTTGTTGAATAGTGTATGGTCACTGGTCTTGCCGCTGCTCATCAACGCGTTTTTGCTGATTATTCTGAAAACCTCATTCACCCAGCTTCCCGCTGAGCTGGAGGATTCCGCCTGGATGGACGGATGTGGTCATTTCCGCTATTTAGTGCGAATCGTGCTGCCGCTGTCCTTACCGATTTTAGCCACCTTGGCTCTGTATTCCGCGGTCGATCGATGGAACATGTTTCAGGATGCGCTGTTTTATATTAACGATTCAAGCCTGTATCCGATTCAGCAGAAGCTTTACGAAATCGTAATTAACAGCCAGGTGAACGACGCCACGGCACAGGAAGGATTTGGAGGCTCCGCTCCGGTGCCGGAGAGCTTACAGGCTGCAAGCATCATGTTCGCAACGGTGCCAATTTTACTGGTATACCCTTGGCTTCAACGGTTTTTTATCTCAGGGATGCTTGCGGGCGCGGTCAAAGGCTGATAGCTGTCTCTACCGTTTCAAGCGGTTGAATTCACTATACATTCAGCAGATTAAAGGGAGGATTCACACATGCAAGTAAAATTTCGCAAAACCATTAACGTCTCCATGGCAGTTATAGCGACGACTGCGATCGTGGTTGCAGGCTGCAGCAGCTCACAAACCAGCCCCAATAACTCAGCCGCTCCGGGAAGTTCAACAGGGGCGAGCGAGACTCCGAAAGGGGAACCGATCACTTTAACGGTCGAGCTGTTTGATCGAAGCAATGCACCGGCCGGCGCTCCGCCAATCACAAACAATTTCATGACGCAGTACGTTCAGAAAAATTTCGGAGATCCGAACAATATCACGGTCAAGTTTGTCACCATTCCTCGCTCCGAGGAAATCAAGAAGCTGAATGTATTAATGGCGTCTGGAACTGCACCCGATCTCGTCTTTACATACGACAAGCCAACTGTTCAAAGTTACGTGCAAAGCGGCGGAATTGCGGATCTTGGGCCAGCGATTGAGAAGTACGGACCCCAGTTGAAGAAAGTGCTTGAACCGACACTGAAGGACGGCGTTTTTAACGGCAAACAATATACGATTCCGGCGCTCCGGGTTATCCAGTCACAAACGACAAGCATCATCCGTAAAGATTGGCTTGATAAATTGAATCTGCCTTTGCCGACGACGACAGATGAGTGGTATCAAGCATTAAAAGCGTTCAAGGAGAAGGACCCGGGCAATACGGGCGGAAAAGTCATTCCTTTTTCATTGATAGACATGTTCCATATCAAACCGCTGACCAACTCCTTCTGGGATTGGGATAAAATCACGGAGGAGGATCGGTTCGCTGATCCAGACGGGTGGACGCTGCCTGGTAACAAGGAAGCCTTCAAGTTCTTAAACAAGCTATACAATGAAGGCCTGCTCGATAAAGACTTCCCGCTAGCGGCTGACTTCAGTCAAACCTTCAATAGGCAAGTCGTCAACGGCCTTGCAGGGTCTGCAACACCGAACACAAACGATCCAATTTACAGCGGCTACTATGCAAACCTGAAGAAAAACAATCCGGAGGCTGTTCTCGCCACGATAGACCCGTTCAAAGCAGCGAATGGAAAGTATCCTAAACCGATGTATTCCCCGAGCGGTATTTATTTGATGGTTCCAGCAGCGAGTAAAAACGTTGATTCGGTTATCAAATATTTGAACTGGATGGCGGAACCGAAAAATCTTATCGCGCTGCAATTCGGACAAGAAGGCGTTTCTTACAAAATAGGAGACGACGGCATTCCATTTGCCTTGACAACGCCTGAAGCCAATCAAATTCTGTTTAATAATCAGGATTACGCGATGATTATGAACGGTAAATATGTGAGTACGGACGCACCTGAAAAAAACATGGCAGCTAATGCGACCGACCCGCAATTTAAAGACTTTACCATCAGCAGCATTAAGACCGGTGCGCGTGACGGCTATACAGGGCCGCGCGTCGACATTCCAATTGAAGCGGAAATCAAGTATTTACAGATTCTGAACGAAAAGGTCAAGCAGATGCTGGCAAAAATTATTACGGCCAAGCCTACCGACGTCGACAGCATGTATGATCAGCAGCTTAAGGAATGGAAGGATGCCGGGGGCGAAGCCGTTATGAAAGAAAGAAGACAGGCGTATCAGCAAACCTACAAGAAATAATTGCAATCCGGCCTAACGAACTCGGTTCTCTCTCCATGGGGGAACCGAGTTTCATTATTTCCGAGATTGCCAATTAAAATGTGTAACCTTTGAAAACAAATCTAGCAACTGCGAAGCCGCAGCTTGACCTGGAGCCTCTGGCGGGTCCGGTGCTCCCGCGATGGGCGAAGCGGCTAAAGGGCCTGTTTCGCACCGGAAATCAGCCTACCAGACCCGCCCCCTCCATTGTTGCTGTAAATAAAGGAAATACAGCTGTGAGTCAACAGTTTGTGCTGCAGAACGAGACCGCAACGAACGTAGCTTCGTGGTTAACGGACAGCACTCGCAAGCTTATGGCCGGAGCCCCCATTAAGGTGACCAACGGTTCCTTTACGGCTGAACTGCCTGCCCAAGGCGTTACGACTTTTGTCGCTGACAGGAAGACGGGCAGCCTGGTCCCAACAGCTGCGCTTTCAGCAGACAACGCGGTGATGCCCGGGAGCAGCTTTACAGTGGGAGTTAGCTTGAACAACTTGGCGAAAAGCGTTTATGCCGAAGACCTTACCTTGACGTATGATGCCGCTAAATTTGACTACGTAAATGCGGCAGGGGCCGCCACTAACATCGGGATCGTCGGAGAGGAACAGGCAACACCGGGTAAAGTCAGGCTTATTGCCGCTAACATTGGAGGTATAACAGGTGCAAGCACGCTGGCTCGGAATGTGAATTTTAAAGTGAAAACCGGCGTTCAGGATACGATTGGCACGATCGAAGCCTCTAAGGCCGAACTTGCTGATTCCGAAGGAGCAGTGATCCAGGCGGCGCTTCGCAGCAAAAGCATTTCAATCGGCAGCTTGGCTTCTCCTGACCTTAATAAAGATGGATGCATAGATGTAGGTGACCTTGCCATTGTGGCTTATCATTACGGCAAAGATTCCAACAGTGCAGATTGGGCAGTCGCCAAGTTAGCTGATTTGGATGGAGATCATAAGGTCGATATTATGGATATCGCGTATATAGCATCCATAATACTTGACTAGAAATGATTACGCTTACAAAATGACAACGACAGGTAAGTAAAGTAAAGAGTTGCACATTGTTCGCTGCATTTATGGATTTTATAATGAATACATGACGAAGCAACCTTGCTGCGAGCGCATCTAAAACCAAGAATTGGGGGGATGTTCATGAACCAAAAGAAGTCTAAATTGAAAGCGTTAACGATTCCGTTCTTGGTAATTTCTACGTTTTTAGCTGCGTGTACGAATCAAAATGAACCGGAGGCTGGACAGAAAGAAGCGGTAAGCGCTGCTGAAGTTACAAACGCAGACCCTCTTGGCAAGTATGATCCGCCAATCGAAGTGTCGTTTGTGCGAAATCTGAGTGATGTTGTAGAAAACAATGTGCTTGGCGTGCTTAAAGGCGAAACGTTCGAGGATAACCGATGGAGCCGTTTATATAAGGACCAGTTGGGCATCACGATTAAAAACAATTGGATTGTTAAGGGGAGCGACACCTCGGAGCAATATTTACAGAAGTTAAATGTAACCTTGGCTTCCGGTGATCTGCCTGACGTTATTCCGGTCAACGCCACGCAATTGAAGCAATTAGCCGATTCCGAGCAGATTGAAGAGATGACCGCCTTGTATGAGAAATATGCGTCTCCGTTCACCAAACAAATTTTATCGCAAGAGGGGAGCAGTCCATTTGACGCGGCTACGATTGACGGCAAGCTGATGGCGATCCCCCAGGTCGATTCTTCGATCGAACGCGCTATGTTTCTTTGGATTCGTACGGATTGGCTTCAGAAATTAGGCTTGCAGCCTCCGAAGACCATGGCCGACGTGCAGGCAATATCGAAAGCCTTTGCGGAAAATGATCCGGATGGCAATGGAAAAAAAGATACATTTGGACTTGGTTTAACCAAGATCTTATGGGGTGGAGCCATGGGATTGGAGGGATTCATGGCCGGCTATAAAGCTTATCCGAATATGTGGCTGGCCGATGCCTCTGGTAATCTGATTTTTGGCGGCATTCAGCCGGAAGTCAAGAAAGCGCTCCAAGCCCTTCAGAGCATGTTCAAAAACGGTGAGCTGGATCAGGAGTTCGGTATTAAAGATGGCGGCAAAGTGTCCGAGCAAATCGCTGCCGGAAAAATCGGGATGGAATACGGCGAACAGTGGAACTCCATTTGGCCATTACAATTAAGCAAGAACAATGAACCCCATGCACAATGGCGCGCATTTCCGATTGTATCGGAATCCGGAGATACTCCGAAGGTTCCTCTGAAATTCAGCACGACTAAATTTTTTGCGGTTAAAAAGGGCGTCAAGCATCCTGAAGCGGTTATCAAATTGTTTAATCTTCACTTGGAGAAAAACTTCGGCGCAACGGCGGAGTTTGACAAGTACTACGCACCGCCGGATGCGGAAAGCGTGTGGCAGCTGTCCCCAGTCACGCCGGCTCCGGTAAAAAAGAACGTAGAGGCCTATAGAGCGATTGATGCAGCCCGTAAAGCCGGTAACTTCTCGACTTTGAAAGGAGAAGCCAAAACCATTCAAAGTAAAATAGACGCTTATAACTCAGCAACGAAGGAAGGATTCGCCTTATGGGGATGGGAGCGGATTTATGGACCGGAAGGCTCCGAGGGGATCGTTGATCAGTACGATAAAAACAATCAGTTTCTGATGGACAAGTTTGTTGGCGCACCTACGCCTACCATGGTTGAGCGTAAATCGACGCTGGAAAAGCTGATGAATGAGACATACGGCAGAATTATTATGGGTGGGTCTGTCGATGAATTCGATAAATTTGTGAAGGATTGGGCGAAATTAGGCGGAGATCAGATTACGAAAGAAGTAAATGACTGGTATGCGAAAACGAAAAAGTAGCAATGGGCAGAGGAGGGGTCGCCTTCCTTCCTCTGCTTATTTTGCTTCAAATGATGGAGGATGGATATGGGAACCAGGAAACTATGGAGAGAGCTTCCGCTGCATCTCATGATATTACCGGGACTGGTGCTGATTATTCTGTTCTCCTACGTCCCTATGGCAGGAATCATTATCGCATTTCAGAAGTTCATTCCTGCAAGAGGTCTTTTTGGCGATCAGCGGTGGATCGGTTTGGATAATTTCAAATACGTCATGAACCTGCCCAGCTTTAATCAGGTCTTGTGGAACACCCTTTTTATTTCGAGTCTAAAGCTTGTTCTAGGCTTAATCGTACCTATTGTTTTTGCCATTCTTCTCAATGAATTGAAAAATGAAGTGATTAAAAGAAGTGTACAAACGACAATTTATTTACCTTATTTTCTCTCATGGGTCGTTCTTGGCGGTATACTCATTGATATTTTATCGCCCTCAAGCGGTATTGTTAATCAATTGCTGGATGCGTTTGGCCTTGAGCGAATCTTTTTTCTCGGGGACAATCATTGGTTTCCCTTTACTCTGGTTTCATCCGATATTTGGAAAAACTTTGGCTATGGAACCATCATTTATTTAGCGGCAATAACCGGCATTGATCCCGGTTTGTACGAGTCGGCTACAATTGATGGCGCTAACCGTTGGCATAAGATTTGGTATATCACCATTCCCGGAATGCGCATGGTCATCGTGCTGCTGTCTGTTTTAAGTCTGGGACAGCTGTTAAATGCGGGATTCGATCAGGTGTTTAACTTGTATAGCCCGCAGGTGTATGAAAGCGGCGATATTTTGGATACGTTTGTATATCGGATCGGCTTGCTGGATGCCCAATACGGTGTTGCGACAGCAGTCGGACTATTCAAGTCGCTGGTTTCACTCATCTTGATCGCGGGTTCCTATTTTGTTGCTTATCGCTTTGCGAATTATCGAATTTTCTAGGAGGAGCGGGAGGGAAACCTTATGGCACAGCAATCAGCAAAATCAGCGTCTGACGCATACATGCGGGTATCGACGAGTCGCAAGCGACCTGAATGGTTTTCCGTTCTGAATACTACCTTCCTTATCTTGGTATCGTTACTATGTGTACTGCCGCTCGTTCATATCGTCGCCGTTTCATTTAGCTCAAGTACGGCTGCAGCGGCAGGTCATGTGAAATTGTGGCCGGTTGATTTTACATGGGCCTCCTATACGTATGCAGCTAGCCGGGAGGCGTTCTGGCAATCCATGCTGGTGTCTCTGAAGCGTATTGCGATCGGTACGCCGCTAAATTTAGTTTTAACGATCCTGGTTGCTTTTCCTTTATCCAAAGAAACAAGGACGTTTCGCCCGCGTGTTGTGTACGCGTGGATTTTCTTCTTAACGATGCTTTTCCATGGGGGGTTAATTCCTTGGTACTCTACGCTTAAAGCGTACAATCTCCTGGATACGATTTGGGCGCTTGTCCTGCCCGGCGCCGTTCCTGTTTTCAGTGTTGTATTATTGCTGAATTTTTTTCGCGAGGTGCCGAAAGAGCTTGAGGAGGCGGCTGTCATGGACGGCGCCGGCTACTGGACAGCGCTTTGGAAAATTTATGTTCCGATCTCCAAGCCCGCACTTGCGACGCTTGCTCTATTTTCCATGGTAGAGCATTGGAACAGTTGGTTTGACGGACTTCTTCTTATGGGGGACCCTAGTCATTACCCGCTGCAAAGCTATATTCAGACGATTGTCATTCAACACAATTTAACGAATTTGTCTCGCGACGAGGCGATGAATTTGGCGCTTATTTCCGACCGGACACTGAAAGCATCGCAAATATTTCTTGGCTCCCTTCCCATCATTTTGGCGTACCCATTTCTGCAAAAGTATTTTGTAAAAGGGATTGTACTTGGCAGCGTTAAGGGGTAACGGCAGCAGGATACAAGACGAAAATGCGTAAGGCGGCTTTCCATCATTCAAGCTATAATGGAAGAAAAAGTTGGAGGCTTGCGCCTTGATTAAACGCCAATCCCTGTCCTTGCAAAACACGATTTTCCTTCGGCTGCTCGGTACTTTTTTATTGATCATGCTCCCCATTATTTTATTCGGCATCTATCTGTATAACTGGATCGTTCAAACGGCAAGCGAAGACATGTCCAAAACAGCGATATCCCAGATCACCTTCTATCTGAACGATCTTGAGAACGAGGTTGAGCGGATGAAGCTGCTGCAGTACAGCGTTCTTGAGGATGAGGATCTCAACGAGATGACGTTGACCTGGAGTACAATGGATTTGTTCAAGCGCACTGAAAAAGTCAACACCGTATGGAAGCGGCTCTACGCTGTTGCAAACAGCAGTCCGTATATTAAAAATGTGAGCGCCCATATTTACCCGATCTCCAAAACCATATCGTCGGTTAATGGGCCACATGAATTTGATAGTAATCATTATTATGGCCTTCTCTCGACGATGGGCAGCCGCAGCAATCGGATTATGGAGTGGCAGGGCGGACTTTTTTTAAGCGCCTTGAAGCAAAGTGGGAACTATGGAAATCCGCCGCTGTTTATCATTGAAATCGAGCTTGACCAACTGAAGCTACAGGAGGCGTTAAACCATATCAACACTTATCCTGGTAGCGGAACGCTGATGAGCTTGGAGAAATCCGATGTTAGGTTGATGAGCAAATCGGTAGAGCAGCTGGGTCTGGAGGCTGTCGTTCAACACCTAAGGGAATCTTCAATTATTAACTCAGGAGCCTTTATCATCTCTGGTAGCCGCTATTATATTGCTGTTGCAAGCTCTGATGATTTGAACATGACGATTTACCGTTTTATTCCGGAGCAATTGTTCAAGAAGCCGCTGGACAAGTTTTACATGTGGGCCTGGTTGTTTATTTTTGCCGCCACCGTCATCATAGGCGTTTATGCATATTATACCTATAAATTTATTCATAAGCCGCTGCTAACACTTGTAAAAAGTTTTCGGAGAATGGAGAACGGAGACCTTGACGTTAATATCCAGCATGAATCAAAGGATGAATTTGGATACTTGTATGGCCGATTTAACCTAATGGTGGTGAAGCTTCGTTCCTTGATTGATCAGGTCTATAAACAGAAAATCATGACGCAACGGGCGGAATTGAAGCAGCTTCAATCGCAAATCAATCCCCATTTTCTATACAACAGTTTCTTTATATTGAAAACGATGGCGAGGACGGGTGACGTTGAACGTATTGGACATTTCACAACACAGCTCGGCGAATATTTCCAATTTGTAACTCGCAATGCATCTGATGAGGTTTTGCTCAGGCAAGAGATTCATCATGCCAGGATGTACACAGAAATTCAGGAGCTACGCTTTTCGCGGCGCATTGGGGTACAATTCGAATCCCTACCGCCAGAAATGGAACAGGTGTTAGTGCCACGTTTGGTCATCCAGCCGATTATTGAAAATGCATTTGAACACAGCTTGGAACACATGAAACAGGGCGGAACGATTGTGATCCGGTTCGAGCTTGGAGAGACGAAGGCTTGTGTCGTGGTGGAGGATAACGGAAAAAGCTTAACGAACGAAGGCTTGCAGCGGATTTCAGATTCGCTAAACAACGGTGATGATTATATGGAGACGACTGGATTGGTGAATATTCACCGCCGCATGAAGATGACATTCGGTGAAATATACGGTGTGCGAGTGAATCGAAGCGAGCTTGGAGGATTAAAAGTAAACATTTGTTTTCCCATCAAGGGGGCGGATGCCAGTGATTAGAATGCTGATCGTCGATGATGAGGAGATCATAACGGACGGGCTATTTGATGTATTTAGCCAATTGAACCTCGATCTTGATTTGTATAAAGCCTATTCCGGCGAAGAAGCGCTGGATTTGATGAACAAAACCAGAGTTGACATCGTGTTATCGGATATCCGTATGCCTGAAATGAATGGTTTGGAGCTCATGAGGAGCATTCGGAGCAGCTGGCTTCATTGCAGAATCATTTTTCTCACAGGGTATCATGACTTCGATTATATTTATGAAGCCATTCAAACACAGGGAGTGAGCTATCTCCTTAAAAGTGAAGGGTATGACAAGATTATTGAAGTCGTGTCCGAGGCCATTCAGGAGCTGGAGGAAAGTCTTAAATTCCATCAACTCATCCAGCAGTCAAGGGAAAAGCTTAGCACGCTTGAGACACTTGCCCAGGGAGACTATTTCCAGCATTTGCTGCGCGGGGCGCGAACGGTGGAGGAATTGGAGGTCGATTTGCGCAAATTGGGCATCTCGCTTGATTCCTCTCAGCCTGTTCTTGTGTCGGTAGGCGACCTGCAGCACACGGGCATGCACCATTCGTTTGCCGAAGGTCAGGAAAAAGTGCTTGCCGTGAAATTTCTCGCAGAGAAGTTTCTTGCGGAACGTACGAATAGCCTGGGGATCATTGACCGTTACGGCGGACTCGTGTGGCTGATTCAGCCGAAGCATGACAATGGAATAAAGTCGGGCGAAGACTACGTCCGCCTAGTCAAGTTTCTGGAAGGACAATTTGAGCTCATGCAGCAAGCATGTATGGAATCGTTGGGAGTCACGTATTCCATTACACTTTGCTCTGACCCGTGTGAATGGATTCAGCTTGGCGAGGTGTATGATCGGGTAAGAAGCCAACAGTATTGGCGCGCGGGCGACGGCGTACAGATGGTACAGACGGTTAACTTTGAGCTGGCCGAAACGGCTGCTCATTCACGAGCTTTGAGAGAAAAGGCACACTCCTTGGCCGCTTATTTGGAAGGAGGAAGCAGAGAAGGATTTTTCTATCTGTTTCATGAGCTGAAGGACACGGCTTTCGATGAACGCAGAAACAGGGTACCGTTTCGATTAGAACTGTATTACACGATCGCGCTGCTCCTTTTATCGTATATAAACCGCTGGGAGCTGCACGATAAGGTTGGAGCGGCAGGTCTTATGCAAAGAGATATGCATAGCTCTTGGCAAGAGAGCTTCATGTCTTTGCATACGATTGCAGAGTCTTTGTTTGATCTCCGTTTGAGTGTTGAACGCAACAGGGCCGCTGATGTGATTAACAAGGTTCGTTCGTATATTGATGAACATATTGGCGAAGACTTGTCTCTCATACGTTTAGCCAGTGTCATTCATTTCAACCCCTCCTATTTATCACGGCTATTCAAACAGGAAAGCGGAGTCAATTTATCGGAGTACATAGATGAAGTCAGAGTGGGAAAAGCAAAAGAACTGCTAAAGCAAGACGGGCTAAAGATTGCAGAAGTAGGTGCTCAGGTGGGATACGAGGCCCCGCATTCGTTCACTCGATTTTTTAAGAAGTCAACTGGCGTAACACCTTTGGAATACCGTGAAATGTTAAATTGCCGCGAGTAATTGAGCGAGCATAGGGGGAGAATTGCCCATGAATAAGACGATGTTCACGAATCCAGTCATCTGGGCGGACGTTCCAGACCCAAGCGTGATCCGGGTAGAACACGTTTTTTATATGGTCAGCACGAGCATGCATATGATGCCAGGCTGTCCGATCATGAAGTCGGAAAATCTGAAGGATTGGGAGCTTGTAAATTACGTCTTCGATACCTTCGAAGATAACGACGCCCATAATTTGCTGGATGGCAAAGGCATCTACGGAAAAGGCTCGTGGGCAGCAAGCTTGCGCTATCATAATGGGCTGTATTACGTAAGCTTTTCAAGCAATGATAGGAACACCTTTTTTGTGTATCGGACAACAGACATTGAACACGGGCCATGGGAACGATTCAGCATCCCGGGTCTTCACCATGATCCGAGCTTGCTGTTCGACGACGGCCGCGTGTTTGTGTTTCATGGAAATGGCGATATCCGTATTACGGAGCTGACTGCCGATGCAACGGCGCATAAGCCTGACGGTATTAACCAGTTGTTGCTGGAGACAGAACGCAGCGGAATTGGACTTCGGTGTGAGGGCTGCCATGCGTACAAATTGAACGGATATTATTATTTGTTTTTCATTGAATGGCCGAATACGGGCAATCGCCGCCGCAGACAGTTGGTTTATCGTTCGCGTGAGCTGTTAGGACCCTACGATCGCAAGCTGCTGCTCGACGATGACATGGGGTATCGGAATCATGGCGTCGCTCAAGGGGGGATCGTCAGCACGCTTGCGGGCGAATGGTATGCCGTATTATTTCAGGACCACGATGCTGTGGGCCGGGTTCCTTGTGTGCTTCCCGTTTCCTGGGAGCACGATTGGCCTGTCATCGGCGCGAAGGGTCAAGCGACGGTATTCGTTGAAGCGGCACTCCCGGCTTCAACGCCAAAAGCTCTCGTAGTCAGCGATGAGTTTGAGTACGAAGACAATAGGTTAGTTCTGAATTGGCAGTGGAATCATAACCCGAATCACTTTCTGTGGTCCGTGACGGAGCGGCGAGGCTGGTTGCGTTTGAAGACCGGACAGCTGGCCGACAGCGTTGAATATGCCCGTAATACGTTGACCCAGCGTACGGAGGGGCCTAGATGCACGGGTTCGACGATGGTCGATTCGGAGGGAATGAAGCCGGGAGACCGGGCCGGTCTTGTCGTATTGGCCTCTGATTTCGGCGCCGTAGGTATTCAGGTTGCTGAGGATGGCAAGCTTCTAGTCGCTATGAGCGTTAAAGGAGAGAATGCTCGGGAGGAAACGGTAGCGTGCGCAGCGTATGCAAGCAGCCGGATTTATTTGAAAATTGATTGTAATTTTGAAGCGAGCGCCGACATGGCTCATTTCTATTATTCAACGGACGGGGAAGCTTGGATGCCGATCGGCCAGCCGCTTCAGATGAACTATACGCTCCATCATTTCATGGGATATCGGTTCGGACTATTCAACTATGCAACAAAGGAAGGTGGCGGATATGCCGACTTTGCCTATTTCCGTTATACGAAGCAAATCCGATAAAAGTGCAAAAGATCGGAAGTTTGTTCATTATAATTTGGGATATAGGCTGTTAAAATAGGGTTATGTAAAATTGAAAACGTTTTCTAAATGCGATAGTCACCCTTCTCATTCCAATGGAAAAAGGTGAGCTGAAATGAAAAAGGTCATGCTCGTAGACGATGAATTTCTGATCAGGGAAGCGATACGGGAGTGCATCCAGTGGGAGCAAGAGGGCTTTATTTATTGCGGAGATGCCCCCGATGGGGAAATGGCGCTGACTTTGATCGAGCAATTACGACCTGACATAGTCATTACGGATATTATGATGCCCTTGATGAACGGACTGGATTTAAGCGCAATCGTTCGAGAACGGAAGCCGGAAGTGAAAATTATTATTTTGACGGGACACGAGGATTTCGGCTATGCAAGAGCGGCTTTACGGATGGGGGTCCACGATTACTGTTTGAAGCCGATCCGGGCCTCTGATCTCATCCAGCTGCTGCGTAATGCAAGCGAATTGATAGATAAGGAGCGTGAAGCAAAGGCCAGCATTAACAAATTGAGGCAGAGTGAGCTTGAGAAACTGGAAATTACGCGCGAGAAGCTGCTTAATGATCTGTGCAGCGGTTTTGTCACAACGGTTGAAGCGATTCAACTCGGTGCGTCTTTGTCGCTTGATTTCCAAGCGCGGTATTATGTTGTGGTGATCTCAGATGTTCGTACTCTGGAGGACAAGCCAATAGCGGATATTTGTGTAGGGAGTCAAGTCGAACATAATTTGCTTCGGAAATTTCAACAAGCTCTTGATCGTAAGCAATTGTTAACATTCAAGCGAAGCCGCACCGAGCTCTGCTGGCTGATCAAGGGAGAGACGCTGGAACAAATCCAGCATGAATTGGAAATCTTCAAGGAAATCCTGCATCTAAATACCGAACAACTTCCCGCTGCATCGGTTTCGATCGCTATGGGGATCGGCAGCGTACAGGAACGTCTTATGAATATTCACCTCTCCTTCCTGGAAGCTGTTGAGGATATGCACTGGAGGCGGTTGTCCAGCCAAAACCGGGCTACGCTTTGGGAATCAATCTCAGGAACGATGGAACAGTACGTTTTCCTGGACCGTGCCTGGTTTATGAATTTCCAGAAGATGGGATCCCCTTCCCAATTATCTTCGTTCATTGAGGAATACGCCTCCGCATTGAATCGAATTGACTGGACTGCATCCCCCATCGGCCATTACATTCTTAATGATTTGACATTGGAGGTTTTTCGTTCGGCTAAGGAAATGTATCGGCATTGGGATGCGCCTGAAGATACGCTCCAGCAGCTGCAGCAAATGCTTAAAACGGTCCGTTCTACAGAGGAGGCTATTCAATATTTGACCTGCCTCACCAATCAATTCTGGTCATGGCGTTCTCAAACGAAGGACAAATACGGCGAGATGCTCCGGAGTGTTAAGGAGTATATTCATGCTAATTACAACAAAGACACGTTTTCTCTTCAGGATGCAGCGGAGCATGTCAAGGTGAGCTCCAGTCATCTAAGCAAAGTGTTCAGTCAGGAAACAGGCCGCACTTTTATTGAGTACTTGACGCATTATCGCATAAGCAAAGCGATGGAGCTGTTTAAGACGACATCGTTCAAGTCCTTTGAAATTGCGTTTCTCGTCGGCTATAACGATTCTCATTATTTCTCGACTCTTTTTAAACGCATAACCGGGATGACCACCAAGGATTTTAAGAAAAGTGGACATTTAGACAGCGCTCTCTTGGTCATGGAGCGGAGCGAGGCCGGTGAGCAGATGATGAAACGTAAGCGTAAAACGTAGCTCACCTGTTCAATCGGAAGACGCTGCCGCGTTTGATACAAGCATCGTTCAGATTTGCCCTCATCTTTAGGTGGGGGCTGTTTGACGTTCACTTTGCTTTGAGCCTGGATTCAGTTAAAAATATGAACTTTTATAAAAAGAAATTACATCGTGCTTTAAAAGTCGCACAGTTATAATGAGGGCAATATGATCCAAGGGGGGGATCGGCGGTATGTTTCCGGTTAACTGATCATCTGCCAAATGTAAAGCGCTATCAATTTCTGCCGACAACATGATGGAGCACAGTCATTCGTCAAAGTGGTCAAAAATCAGCTTTTAAACTGAGCGAGAATGGGAGGACATTCAAAACCATGTACAAAAAAATGTTTGCATGCTTATTAATTTTTACATTGGTAATGAGTTGGTTGCCGGGCAACAACACGACACACGCAGCAGAAAGCACTGCAAAAAATCCGATTATTTGGGCCGATGTACCGGATGTTGATGTGATCAGGGTCAACGATACTTATTATATGACCAGCACTACGATGCACATGAACCCGGGAGTTCCAATTATGAAATCGAAGGATCTCGTCAATTGGGAAATTGTCAATTATGTATACGATATTTTGGCTGCCACTGACAAGCAAACGCTTTCCAATGGCCAAAATTTGTACGGGCAAGGCTCATGGGCAAGCAGCATCAGATACAATAACGGCAAGTTTTATGTAGTGTTTGCTTCCAATGATATCGGCAAAACCTATATTTTTCAGACCATGGATATAGAAAAAGGGCCGTGGGAGAAATATGAGCTTGCCGGTGGCGTTTATCATGACATGTCCTTGCTGTTTGATGATGACGGACGTGTATACATGGTTTATGGAAATGGAGCTATTAAACTAATTGAGCTTACTGCAGATGCCACGGCGATCAAAGCAGGTGGAATGAATAAAACAATCATTCAAAATGCAAGCGCTCCCGGAGGCTCGGGCGGTCTTGGAGCTGAAGGCTCGCACATTCATAAAATTAACGGCAAATACTACATCTTCAACATTTCATGGCCTACAGGGAATATTCGCACGGAGCTAGTCCACAGAGCGGATACGATCGACGGCACATACGAAGGGAAAATTGCGCTGAGATCCGGCAGTAATTCGAGCAGTGCCGGCGTAGCGCAAGGGGGTGTTGTTCAGTCTCCTGACGGGAAGTGGTATGGCATGTTGTTCCAGGATTACGGGTCGGTGGGTCGTATCCCCTACATTGTACCAATGACATGGAGTCCGGCTGGATGGCCTGTATTCGGGGATGTCAATGACACCGGGATTCCAGCAGAACTTTCGAAATCGTGGGTTTCTTCAGATGATTTCGACCAGCGAACAGACAAGGCTGCAGCCTATCATACAGAGGTCGAAAGCGGGGAAAATGACGACAATGGTTCCAATCTCTCACTAGTATGGCAATGGAATCATAATCCTGATCATAGATTTTGGTCTTTAACTGACCGCCCCGGATATCTGAGGCTTAAAAACGGCAGAACGAGCACAGACATTCTGAATGCACGAAACTCGCTGACACAGAGAACCTTCGGGCCGGAAAGCTCAGGCACGGTTGCTTTAGATGTTAGCCAGATGAAAGACGGGGATTATGCCGGACTTGCGGCATTCCAAAAAAATTATGGATTTGTTGGCGTTAAAATGTCCGGCAATACGAAGTCTGTCATCATGATGAATGGCAGTTCGGGAGCGCCGGTGGAATTGGCGAGTATCCCTCTTCATCAAAATACGGTTTACTTGAGGACTGAACTGGATTTTAAAAATAGGACGGATAAAGCCTATTTCTATTTCAGTCTTGACGGTCAGCGTTGGGCTTCTATAGGAAATACACTCCAAATGTCGTATACACTTCCGCATTTTATGGGTTACCGTTTTGCGTTATTTAATTTTGCTACCAAAACAACAGGCGGTTACGTTGACTTTGATTATTTTAAATTAGATGACAAGTTGTCAGGATCAAATTTCGATACGAATTTAAAATCGCTTCAGGTGAATGGCGTGCAGCTGACCGGATTCAATCCAAGTGTGTACACCTATTCCGTAGACCTTCCTGCAGGCTCAGCACCGCCGCAAGTCTCAGCTGTCTCAAATGACGCTGACGCAAATGTTACGGTTACACAAGCAACAGCCCTACCAGGAAAGGCTACAGTGACTGTAACCAGGGATGGTTTGCAAACCGTGGTCTATACCATTAACTTTAACACGCCAACCATCGTGGCCATCGAAGCAGAAACAGCTGCGGAAAACTCAGCCACTGCTTACGTACAGGGTGTTGCCAACGGCCATA
>NZ_JCAMRT010000016.1:0-152382 GCF_059821225.1 Paenibacillus sp. sg306046 | reverse complement strand
ATCCCTAAACGTGTTGACATCCATCACATAATCAGGCTCATACACACTCATCCGGCTAAGCGCATCCGCCGACTGCGGCAGCCTCAATGAAAACTGCTTGATGCTGCGCTCATAATCGTCGATCAACCGCCGGGACTCCGCTGCCAGCTGCGGCTGGGGCAAGGGCAGGGTCGGCTGGGCAGCATACACCCGATCCGTTACCGTCCTGCCAGCTGCCTGCTTCGCAGCAAGCTTGGCCGGGCCAGACATCTTGCTCCGCCACTGAGCCTTGCGTGCCGACAAAGCTGCCGCCTCGTCCGCAATCTGCTGCTTGAGCTCCGTTCGGCTCTCGCTTTCCGCGAGCCGCTGCAGCCCGTTCAACTGCTTGCCCAGTCGCCAGAGCTGAAGTCTGGCCTCCCGGTCCGGGTCAAGCGCTCGCTTGCCGGACGGCTTGAGCTCCACCGGCTGTGACTGCGCGTCCTCCATGATCTTGGCGGGCTTGACCGGCGGTTGCGCTTGTATGGCCTCCGTTTGTACAGCCTGAGCAGCTACTGGCATACTAACGCTGCCTGCCAGTACGCTTGCCGCCAGCAGGGCATACAAGCTTAAACGTAAGATAGCTTTCATTTCTGCCTCCTTTGCTTCAATAAAATATATAATTCACCAGGAAATTAACCTAGTTAATTTAAATTTTACAATTTAACACCAATATAACAATAGGTTGGAATTATCGTTTTCTGGTACATTTTTTGTACCTACTTAAATTTTAAGCCTTATCCTTTATACTTAAATTAGGCATAATTAATGGATTAATTTCCATCCCATCTTGAATAAGAAAATACTTACAGCATTCAGGGAAAATCAGCAGAGGACAAAAAAATACATCCAAACCGGAGCCTAATCACCAGCGTGCCCAAAACAAACAGCCGGACACCGCAAAGTGTCCAGCCGCTACCGAAAAAACGATCATTTTGCTATAACATCGTGCTGCTGCACCGGCAAAGTCACCCGATACTTCACCCCATGCCCCTGCGCTGCGTTCATCTCCCAGTTGCCCTTCAGGTAGTTGACCCGCCCCTTCAACTGCTCCATGCCAAAGCCCGACCGGCTCGTATCCTGTCGCGCAGGCTGCTGCGGATCAAATCCGATGCCGTCATCCTCATACAGCAGGCAGAAGCCGCCGCCCTCTGAAGTCATTTTAAACTTGACCTTGGAGGCTTGCGAATGCTTCTTCGCGTTATTCAGCCATTCCTGCACGATCCGGAAAATATGCTTTTTCGTGTCGAGATCCTCAAATTCAATGATTGCAGCATTTTCCGCAATAAATTCAATCTGAAACGGGCTTCCGTAAGATTCCTCATCCAGCCATTTCTGTACCGTCGCAACCAAACCAATCTCACTTAACATAAACGGATTTAATTCAAAGCAGCTTTGCCGCAAATTCGAATTGATTAGCTCTACAAAATTGATCATATTGTTGACATGCGCTTGCTCGTCCGGGTTCAACTCGACTTTTTTCAGCAGCGCGGCAAATCTTCGCTTGAGAAAAAATAAATCCTGCATCGTCGTATCATGCAAATCACTTGCGATCCGAATCCGCTCAGCCTCCTGCAACTCAAACATCAGCTTGCGGAACCATTGAATCCCCTGCGCCTCCCGCTCGTCCGGAAGCTGGGCAGCCAGATGCTGCATCCGGAGCGTAAGCTTGCGGATCAGATGCAAATTTTCCAGGCTCACCGCCAAATAAGTCGTGATCAAGCGCAGCCACTGCACTTCTTCCTTCACAAGCCGTACATTTGTTTTCTTCCTCGTCAGCACAAGGTAGCTCACATAATCCTCATGCCGGGTAATTTCCAGACATGTATAATTGTGATCCTTTTCAAGCGCCGAAGCCGCCACTAGCCGCTTCAGCTCCTCTTCATCAATCGTCCCTTCACAGACGGTTTCGATGACATTCACATATTGAAATACGATCGCCCCTCCGGCTACCTCTAACGTCTCCACGATATCCTTTAAAAGCAGGTCCTTCAGTTCAGCCAGGCTTGAAATGGTTTCCATTCGCTTCGCCATCTTCTTCAGTGCAGATTGCAGCGCAAATTTCCTGGGGAATACGACCCGTTCCAGCTTGGTCATTAAATATTCCGCTGAATACAACACAAACGCCATGATCCCCGTCGAAGCTCCAAACACAAACAGCAGGTGCCGGATATCGAGGAGCTCCGAGAATATAGCCGCATACAGCCCGGTAAAAACAAGGCAAGGCACAACAGCCAGCACCAGCGAAAATAAAAACCGCCGAAACACATTGCCGATATCATACAGCTGATCGGTCATAATCAAATAGGCGAAGGAGATGGGGAAAAATAAAATAAACAGACTGGTATATCCTGAATTTACGATTTGACTGCCCGTTAAAATTTTAGGCAAAATTGAAAACGCTATGAATGGCAGAAACGAAATCAACAAGCAAGCCCATACACTTTTAATAATTGTTGATAAATAGTTTTTTTCAAGTCGATGTTTAAAAAAGAAATAAGCCAATACAGTCAGGTTGAACATACATCCCAATACGAAAAGAGATAGCGTCAACGGGTTATGCGTTAAATAGGCGTAATAGGCCAATGAAGGACTAAAGTATAGCAGACGTAGACAAACAGTTGCTGCTACAATCATATAAAGATACTTTAAAAATCCTAAAAATACTTGGATGTTCCCTTTTTCTTTAATGAAAACAAGCAGAAAATGCAAAAAAACAACTTGCAGCCCAGTCATTAAATTTGCAATTAAAAACTTGCCCAAGGCGTCTCCTCTTATAGAGGCTCCTCGACTAAGCCAAATCAATCCACAAGTTAAAAATACGATCGCAAGCAGCCTGGCTGATTGCGAATGCGGCATTTTCATAAAAAGTAACACAGCCATGACTAAACTCAATGAACCGCCTAACAATGAAACCATATCATTCCAGGAGACGCCGCCTTCGTTGATCACTATCTCCCTGATCTCACCCGCTCGGGAAACAAGCAGTTGCTCAGCCTGTTCAATCGTTCTCCACTTATAAACCATCGGAGATTGTTCAGGTGGCTTCCGATCAATTTGAATGATCTCATCCCCAACATTTAAATGAAGCTGAGCACCTATGCCGTCTCGGTCAATCTCCTTAATAACCCATTGCTGCTGCTTATTGATATCCAAATATATTCCAATATACGAATAATTAACAGAAATATTTAAAAACCAAGCCAAACATGACGAAAGAACTAAAATTATAAGTCCAACGTACAGTTTATTTTTCATGGTAGCTACCTCTTTGCGACAAAATTTGGTACAATTTAAATGAATCTAACATCCGAGAAAGCGGTGAGTGTGTATGCCAGTCATTCAGTTATCCAACGAGCTACCCCATGCAATCAAACAAATGAAAGAACTACGTAGTAACTCTAACATGAAATCTGCTCAATGCTGCTTCAAGACGATTAGTGATGCTGAGATAAGAGCTGTTAACGAAATCGTAAACCAAAAAAACATAAGTGCCCGGAGATTATCCGCCCATGCGGATTGGTAGATGCCCCTTAGTTATATTTTAACAAAATAAAAAATAATTGTATATTTCCTTTTTCAATATTTTTCTACTATTTAAAAATAACACAAGAATAACCTAGAAATGAATAGTCCAGGTTATTCCCCGTATTTCGTCCCCATAATGATCCAATCGTTCATACAAGAAAACGTTGCTTTCCATATAGTATACTTACTGATGAGCTACTATTATTTCCCTGGAGGTTTGTCAGGAGCTTTCATTGGGAAGCAATGCTGTCGACACTTATCTTTCTTTTGATGCTCGCTGTCTTTGTCTTTTTGGTAGTTAAGAAATGGATTGGAAAATAAACAAATGAGAGGAAAGGTGTAAAACACACTTTCCTCTCATTTGTTTAGATACCAGCATATAACTCCGCAGATCTTCGCGTATTCCTACAAATCATCAATCGAGCTACTGGATCGAAAACTCATCCGGCACATATTCAATCTGCGACTCGGCAAAAATCGTCAACTGCTTGCGCTCCAGCTCGTACGACACTCGGCCTTCACTGACATAAAACCACGTCTTTACAGTCGGGCGATCCGGAAATTCCCGGAAAATAAACACATTCAGCTCATTTTTCCACTTCAGAATTTCTTCGACCGGACCATCCAGCTCCGTCTCGATAACAAACTTCCAGCCATCACCATCCGGCGTCACTTCATAAGCAAGCGGCCGCTGCCCGGTATGAATAAAGCCCCGTCCCCCGACTGCATGCTTGACCAGCAACGTTTCTTCCATCATACGTCCTCCTCTCTTAGGGCAAATCAATCAGCATCAGGAAGCTATCCGCCTCCGCTTTGAGCTTCAATTCATGCAGCTCACTAATGCGGACCGTATCGCCCTCTGTCAAAGCGACATCAGCCAGCCCGAAAGCTCCTTCAATCGCGTATACATAAATATGCCGCCCCTCTTGCTGGCGGAATTCTACCTCCATTCCCGCTTCGATCCGGCTCAAGTACACCGTCATATCCTGATGAATCGTCGCCGCGCCCTCAATTGGCCGGGAAGAAGCGACCGGCAGCAGCGCATTATGCAAGCCTGTCGGCGAATAGGTACAAGTTTCGAAGGATGGCGTCAATCCGCGCTCTTGCGGCATAAACCAGAGCTGGAGCAGCCGCAATTCTTCGTGCTCGGATGCATTGTATTCGGCATGCACCAGCCCGCTTCCGGCTGACATCCGCTGGACTTGACCCGCAGCGACAACCTCATTGTTGCCCAGATTGTCTTCATGACGAATCGCTCCGTTTAAAATGATACTGACAATTTCCATGTCGCTATGCGGGTGGGGTCCGAAGCCTCGCCCGCCGACGAGTACATCGTCATTGCACACACGCATGACGCTGAAGCCGGTATTATCCGGATCGTAATAGTTGCCGAAGGAAAAGCTGGGACGGCTCTGCAGCCAACCCAGATCGACCGCTGGCCGGTCGTCAGACGGAATAAATTGAATCATGAAGAACCTCCTGCATCAGCTGTGAATTTGCGCGGTTTGCGTAGAAGTTGGCCGTGCCTTAGCGTTTGCCTCGCACAACCTCGCTTAGGCTCTATTATACGTCAGCCGTCCGGATCTTCACAATGCAGCCGCACGCCGTTTGGAAGCTGCTACTGGATAGCAGGCTTTTCAGGTTTATGTTGGATCGCCATAATTTCAGCCTCGGACAATCCGGAGGCCTTCGCTATAATTGAGGTTTCCACACCAAGCTTAAGAAGTTCCACGGCCATCTGCATAGCCTTCTTTCTCTCGCCACGGGCTTCTCCACGGGCTTCTCCACGAGCCTCTCCCTCGGCTAACGCTCCCTCAATCATGGAAGCTTCGTCGTGCAGATATTTTTGTCTGTCTTCATACAATCGACGAGCCTCCTTATCCTAACTAAGGAATTCCAAGGTGTCCATTGCTTTTTTCAACACAGGTTCGTTCACCGTCAGCACCTCCCAATTCGATTTATCGACACCTTTCAGGAAAAGCAGCCAATTCACTAATCCACCGCGTTCAACAGGAACGGCATAATCGTCGAGCTTGGGCAATTCGAGGAAATGCAGCTCCATGTCATCATGCAGCGGGATCCCACTCCGGTCTTCGCGCAGATGGAAGACGTTGTGGTACTGCGTGTTAGGCAAAAAGGAATAATTCAAAATGTTGATGGCTACACATTTTTTCAGCATTTTATATTTCCACATTAATGAGTTCACCGTCCGAGGTTTTACCCCGGATATCCAGGATAGACTGTTTGTCCTGAGGGGCATCCTTTTCGGTATAAGGATTCAGCAAGGTGATCTCCGTTAAAGGCAAGCCTCCAGCTTCATCCTTAGTATAGCACGCGCGCAAGTTCTAAAACATACGAAGCAGACACGCAAATAAGAACTCGCGTGCCTGTCTGATATCCATATTAGGTTAGTTAGCCGACAGCGACAAGTCAAACATCCGGTCGCGTTCGCACACCAGTCGGCCCTCGACCACCTGCAGCTCCGCCACCTGAATGGACGAACGGCGAGCCGCATACGTCGAGGAGGCCGCCTCATGATGCTCCCGGTCCGGGTGCGTGAAATAAAAGATGTAGGCGCGTCCGTCCTGCACAACCACGTCCGCATGCAGCCCGATCGTGTTGTCGTCGGGACGCACGCCCGGCTGGTCAAGAATCAAGCCGTTCCGCTCCCAGGTTGTCAAGTCATCGGATCGGTAGACGCCTTGGCCCCGCCATTCATCGACAATCATCCAGTAGCTGCCGCCCAGCTCAAATACATTCGGCCCTTCATGCGCCCGATCCGTGATGACGGGACCGATAACGGTCCATGTGTACAAGTCCGCGCTGTCCGCCGCATACGTATGCGAGTGATGTTCCTCGTCCTTGTACCACATCCGGAATCCGCCTTCCGGCAGCGGATAAATACAGGCGTCAATGACCCGGTCCGAGCTGAGCGGAACCGCTGCGATAAAGGTCCAGTTCAGCAGATCGGCGCTTGTATAATGGTACAGCTGCCGCTTGTGTCCGTACCAGTCATCCGGCACGCCCTGAATGTACGACACGTACATATGGTACAGCCCATCATGCCAGATGATTTCCGGCGCCCAGAACGTATTGCGTCCCCATTCGGTTTCCAGCCCTGTCAGCGTTCCGCGGTATACCCAGCTCGCTCCCCCGTCACGCGACGAAGCTACGCCCAGGTCGGTGCCATGAACCCAGGCAAACTTGGGTCCCTCGGCAGTTGCCCGCCGGTTTGTATAAATCATCCACCATTCCTGTGTTTGACGATTCCAGATCACGACCGGATCGGCCGCTCCGTCAAACACAGGGTCACGAAATAATGGAGCTTTCATCGACCTATTGCCTCCCTGTCCGCTTTTAGCCGCAACGCTTAGCCGTGCCCTTCGTTACCCGACAATCAGCGCATACACGACGCCGGGTCCATGGACGCCGATCGTCAGATCGTTTTCAATATCTGCCGAACGGCTTGGCCCGGATATGAAGTGAATGCCTGCGGGCAAGCCTTCCCGTCCGGCAGCGTCGAAATTCACCAAAATTTCGCCGAGCCGTGTTTTCAGCCGCTCAACCGGAATAATCGCAAACAGGACGGTCGGCAGCAAGCTTACCGATCTGCCCTTGTGCCGGGAGGAAAGCACGGTGATCGAGCCGGTATAAGCCGCCGCGTAATCGGCCAGCACGACGCCGAAGTCCGATTCGGCAGCGCGCGCCTTCCAGTTTTCCTGAGCATCCGTGTTCCAGACGCGGACGCTCGCCTGCTCCAGCGCGGTCTCCAGACCAAGCTCCGCCAGCTGCGGCTCGTCCTGACGAATGACGTATTTTGCGCTCATCTCGCGCGCCTTATCCGCAATAAAGTCGCGTACGCCGTCCATATCGGCCATACGCTGCACGTGACCGCCGACGCTGCGGAAATTGTCCGTGAAGCGCTGAATACGCTCCTCCAGCGGCCATTCAAACGTCGTCCAGAAGTCGGGCGCGCCGCGCAGCGGCCGCACCGGCTTCTCCGTGACGCGAGGTCTGTTCAGCTTGGCGGCAATGCCATTCATAAACTGCTGCTGCTTCACTCGCGATTCCTGCTCCATCCGGGCCAGCCAGGCCTGATGCTCCTGCGAAAGCTCGCCGGCCTTATTTCCCGTCCGCGTTTCAGCCATGACCGTGTCCCCCCTTCTTGTTGCCGCGCTGCTTCATAATCGCTTCCATCCGGCTCTTGATCGCCGGGTCCATTTGCGTCAGGCCGCTGCGGATTTCCTGCTCCAGCGTGCCCCACTGCTCGCGGAACGTTTGCTTGGGCAGCAGCGGCGTTACCCGGTAGCTGTTCCAGCCCTTGAGCGGCCCCAGCTTGATGCGGATGCCGCCGTCGCGGGCAACCAGCTTCTGGCCAAGCTTGCCGAGCTTGAGCATCGCCCCCATCCGGCCGGACTGTCCGGTAATGGCCGCAAAGCCTTTCATACCGATCGTCTCCATCTTGTTGTCGTAGCCCGCTTCCACCTTGCGGCGGCGGAGCGAGACCAGCATATCGTGCAGCGGAATTTTGACCGGACACGCCTCATAGCAAGCGCCGCACAAGCTGGACGCATTGGCGATATCGTCCCATTCCGCGACATTTTTTTGCAGCGCAGGCGTCAGCACCGCACCGATCGGTCCGCTGTACGTGCCGCCGTACGAATGGCCGCCGATATGCCGGTACACCGGACATGCGTTCAGACAGGCGCCGCAGCGGATACAGTTCAGCAGCTCCTGAAACTCCGGATCGCCGAGCTGCAGCGAACGGCCGTTGTCCACGATAATAATATGCATCTCCTCAGGACCGTCGGCATCGTCTGCACGCTGCGGGCCGGAAATTCCCGACATATATACCGTCAGCTTCTGTCCGGTTGCAGACCGCGGCAGCAGCGTCGCCATGACCTCCAGATCGGCCCAGGACGGAATGATGCGCTCCATGCCCATCAGCGTAATCTGGGTTTTGGGCACCGTGGAGACCATTCGCGCGTTGCCTTCATTTTCGAACAGCACCATCGAGCCGGTTTCGGCAATCGCGAAGTTGCAGCCTGTCATCCCGATCTCCGCTTCCAGAAACTTCTCGCGCAGCTTCTTGCGTACAAAGCCTGCCAGCACCGTCGTCTCCGGCGGCAGTGTCTCGCCCGCTTCCTTGGACAGCAGATCGGCAATCTGAAACCGGTTCTTATGAATCGCCGGAATGATGATATGCGACGGCGTCTCGCCAGCCAGCTGAATGATGTATTCGCCGAGATCCGTCTCGACCGCTTCAACGCCGATACCTTCGAGCGCGTGGTTCAAATGCAGCTCCTCGGATACCATCGACTTCGACTTTACGACCGACTTCGCCGCTCTGCCCTCCGCAATCGCCAGGGAGATGCGAACTGCGTCGGCCGCCGTATCGGCAAAATGCACATGGACCCCGTTTGCTCGCGCCTGCTCCACGAACAGGTTCAGGTAATAATCCAGATGCGCAATCGTATGCAGCCGGATTTGCCGTCCGCGCTCGCGCCAGTCTTCCCAGTTGCCGTGTTCCTCGGCAGCCTTCAGCTTGCCGCTGCGCAGCCGCTCGGTCGTAAATTTCACGGCCTTGCGCAGAAATTCGTCATTCAAGGCCAGCTCCGCCCGTTTCTTGACGGTTGCGCCTGCCGGATGGGTCGCACTCATGCCTGCTTCACTCCTTCATATAACAGCTCGGCCAGATGCATCACCCGCACCGGCTCGTTGCGATAGCGCAGGTTGCCGGCGATATTCATCAGGCACGCCATATCCAGACCGACGAGCACCTCGGCTTCCGTCTCCTTGATATGATCGACCTTCTCCGTCACCATCGCGCCGGATATATCGGCCATCTTGACCGCAAACGTACCGCCGAAGCCGCAGCAATCTTCCGCAAAGGGCAGCGGCACAAACTGCAGCCCGCGCACCTGCTCCAGCAGCGCCATCGGCTCGTCCTTCACGCCAAGCAGACGGCTGCCGTGACAGGACGGATGGTACGTCACCGTATGCGGGAACGCCGCACCAAGGTCGGTAATCCCCAGTACCTGAACGATAAATTGCGTGAATTCATACGTTTTGTCGCGCAGCTGCCTCGCCTTCTCCAGCATAACCGGATCATCCTTAAACAGCTCGGCATAGTGGTGGATCATGTACGTACAGGAACCGGATGGCGCAATTACGAAGTCGCTGGACTCGAAAGCCTGGACAATCGTCCGCGCGCTCGTCCGCGCCTCGTCCCAATATCCGCTGTTGTAGGCCGGTTGGCCGCAGCACGTCTGCACCGTCGGGAATTCCAGCTCTACGCCGTAACGCGCCAGCAGACGGACCATCGCTTCCCCGACTCTGGGGAAAATCGCATCGCTCAAGCAAGTAATAAACAAGGAGACTTTCATCATGCACCTCTCGTGTAAGTGATGTTGTCAGGTTATCAGATAAGTTGATACGTTTATTATAACGTGCCGTCATTTATTTGAACACTATTTTTTCATCACCCGCAATTTTGTCCATCCCGAACACATTTTGTACACTTCGTTCACAATTTAGTCGTTTCTGGCCACAACGTTTTCCGATGAACAGCAGTATAATAGTCCAAATACCTATCTCACTTAGGTTTGAGTACCTATACTACAGATGTAGAAACGGGGCGACTGTCATGGAGCAAACAAAAAAAACTACCTTATGGAAGCTGAACATTCGCAAAAAACTGCTGCTGACTTGTCTGGTACTTCTGCTAGTCCCGATCGCAGTACTCGGAGCTATCGTCTATCGAACGGCGGCAAACGAAAACAATGAGCTGATCGAAAAAAATCTGCGCAACAGCGTACGTATGACCATTGAGCTGACGACCTTCTATGAGGAGGCAGCCAAGTCCGGCGCCATGACGGAGCAACAAGCCCAGGAGCAGGTAAAGGAATTACTGCTCGGACCGTTGACTAGCGGCAGCCGTCCGGTTAACTCCCGGATTGACCTCGGGAAGCGGGGTTACTTTTTCGTCGTGGATGACAAAGGCACTGCCATTGCCCACCCGACGGTAGAAGGACAAAATCTGTTCGACAAGCAGGCCAGCGACGGCTTCTTCTATATCCGCGATATGATCGCCAAAGCCAACAATGGCGGCGGCTTTACCAGCTATGTATGGCCGCTGCCGGATTCCACGAAGGAGGCCTTGAAAATCTCCTATGCGGAGCGCAGTCCAGCCTGGGGCTGGATCATTGCCGCCGGCTCTTATTATGACGACTACAATGACGGACAGACCAACATTCTGAAGACGATTCTGATTACGTTAGCCGTCTGTTATGTCGTCGGCGCCGTCATTTTAACCTTGCTGTCCATCCATATTTCCCGGCCGATTATCCGGATGTCGCGGCAGGCCAAGCAGGTAGCGACCGGCGACCTGAGCAAGCATGATCTGCAGGTCCGCAACAAGGACGAGATCGGCGAGCTGTATGCCTCCTTCCAGGTCATGTACGAAAACCTGCGCGTGCTCGCTTCCAGCCTGCTTACCAGCTCGGACACGTTATCCGGCGCCTCGCGCCAGCTGTCGAGCGCCACCAAGGAAACGACCGAAGCCAGCTCGCAAATCGCCGAGGCTGTTCATGAAGCTGCCTCGACCCATGAACGGCTGTCATCCAGCGTGAAGGAAAGCTCGCGCGCGATGGAGGAAATCGCGATCGGCATTCAACGCATTGCCACAACCTCGGTTACGGTATACGAAGCATCGGTCGATACCCGCCAGCAGGCCGAGGAAGGCCAACTGCTGATCACGCGCTCGATCGAGCAAATTCATGCCGTCAGCGCTGTCGTCACCGAGCTGGTCGGCATTGTGCAGCAGTTGGAGCAGCGCTCCAACCAGATCGACGACATCGTCCGGATGATGAGCGAAATCTCCTCGCAAACGAACCTGCTGGCGCTGAACGCCTCCATCGAGGCTGCGCGCGCAGGCGAGCAAGGCCGCGGCTTCGCCGTCGTCGCCAGCGAAGTGAAAAAGCTGGCGGAGCGGTCAACCGTTTCCGCCGACCAAGTAGCCGAGCTGATCGACTCCATCCGCTTCGACATTACGTCCGCCTCCGCTACGATGAGCCGGGGCGAACAGGAGGTCGCGAGCAGCGTGCAGTCGATTCGCCAGACCGGAGACGCCTTCTCGCTGATTCTTGGCGCCGCCCGCAGCATCGTCGAGCAGACGGAGGAATCGTCAGGCGCCGCCGAGCAGATGTCCGCCGGAGCCCAGCAAGTCGCAGCGTCCTTACAGGAGCTGGAGCGTATATCAGCTCAGACCAACGTGATGGCGCACACCATCTCGGCCTCGACGGAGGAACAGATCGCTTCGATGGAAGAAATCAGCGCCTCCGCTGAATCGCTTCAAACGATGGCGGGCGAGATGCAAAAGCTCGCTCACCGCTTCAAGCTGTAGCGCGTCAGGGACGTACGCGCAGTCAGCGCCGCAGAACCCAGCTGTGTTCTGCGGCGCTGACTGCAGCATACCTTCCACCACCATAGCCGTAGCGGGCTTGCTGCACACCGTCACTTTACCCGCTGCGGCTCATCTCGCGGTATTTCGTCGGCGTCAAGCCTTCCTGCTTCTTGAAAATCCGGTTAAAGTAGCTGTGCTGGTAGCCGACCTGCTCGGCCACATCATTGATTTTCAGCTCCGACTCGCGCAGCAGCTCCTTCGCCTTGTCCATCCTTAGCTCGGTCAAGTAGTCAATAAAGTTTTTGCCGGTCACCTGCTTGAACGACTTGCTCAAATAAAACGGATTTGTTCCGATATGATCGGAGCAGCTGTCCAGCGAAATATCCTTCATGTATCGCTCCTGCAAATATCGCATCGCCTGCTCGATCAATTGCTTCACATGCGAGTCGGTACGGCCGACCAGCTCCTTCAGAAACGGGGCGACGACCCGTTCGCGGAACCAGGCCAGCATCAGCTGCGGCTCGCGGATTTGCGACAGCTGCTCGTACAGGTTCACACATTTATACAGCCGATTCGGCTGGATGCCGGAGCTCATGACCGCGTGCTGCACGCTGCCAAGAAGATGCAGCATCCCTTGCTGCACATCAATTTCCTTCGCCCCCTTGGCTGCCAGCACCTCCATAATCGCATCCAGCAGCTGGTCGCCTTCTTCCTCCCGACCGGTCCGCAGCGCATGAATAAATTCCCGCTCCAGCGTAAACGGATACTGCGGCTCGCTGAACGCATCGCTCCCCCGCTGCCGCCATTCCTCCATGTCCATAAACTGGTTTTCGTTCTCAAAATCACGCTGGCCGACCGCCTGCTTCGTCTCCTCGAAGGCAAGCGGCACATCCGATATTCGCTCCATCGGGCGGCTGACCGCCAGCGTCACCCGCAAATTCAAAAGGCGGTTGACCGTGCTCGTCAGCTCGTCGCTGAACGACCGGATATCCGGCAGAGGCGAGCCGTCGCGCGGCACAATCAGCAGCACGGCTGCCGTCAGATCGTGAAAATTGACCGTGCTGCTTTGACCGAACCGTTCTTCCGCCAGCTCGCCGATCATATTGACCGCCGCGAACGTAACCAGCCCTTCGTCCCCGTCCTTAAACTTGCCGTCCAGACTCGTGATGCCGGTCAGCCGCACATACAGGATCATAAACCGCTGCTCCTGCACCGCCCAGCGGTATCGCTCCATCCGCCGCTGCAAATCCTGCTCGGAGTACGCAAACAAGTAGCCCTGCAGCAGCTGGTGCAGAAAGCTTTCCTTCACGTGCGGCAGCTGCTCGGACAAGCGGCTTTGCAGCTCGCGGCTTTCCCGGTGCAGATGCTGCCACTGCCGTTCGATCAGCGTAAATTCATCGTCAGGCCCGTCTGCGGCCGTCTTGCCGTTAAGCAGCATCCCCATCAGCCGGTCTACCGGCGAATACATGCTGCGCGATGCCAGCCAGGCGAGCAGGCCCGCAAGCAGCAGCGCCCCGAGGCTTGCCGCAATAATGACCTTCGAGATGAGCACGACAGGCGAGGTAATGCTGGAAATCGGCGACGCGGACACGTACATCCAGTCATCTGCAATCCGCGAGAAAGCGCCGTAAGTCACCGTGTAGGTTGCTTTGCTCCAGGTGAAAAAAAACGACCCGGCCCTGCCGCTCCGCGCGGCAATCTGCTCCTTGAGCTGCTTGATCAGCGCCGAGGAGCCATCCAGGCTGCCAGAGGAAGCGTACACCACACCGCTATCCTTCATCAGGAAAGCCTCGCCTTCATTGTAAGGCGTCATCGTCTGGAGCATGGACGCTACTTTCTCCTGATCAAGCCGGATCAGCAGCGCGCCGAACGGCTCCGTCGAGCCCCCGGGAATATGATGCACAAGCGTCAGATCGCGGGCTCCGGGACGGTCCGGCTCGAAGGACGCCTGCGTCCAATATGTGCTCCGCCTGGACTGCATCAGGTCCTGATACACCTGCTCGGCGGCATCATTTTTCACCACATTGTACTGGGGATTAAACAAAATCGCCGAAGGCGACCGCTTCAGGTACAGCTCGACGCCACGCGTCATCGTATTCGAGCCCTGCATCACAAGCAGCGTCTTCGTAATGTCCCAGGTGATCCCGTAATTGTGCACAAAGTCAGGCTCGTTCAGCATATAATCGAATTTGGAGTCGAAGGCCCAATGCGACAGCATCAGCTCCAGATTATTTAACTGCTCGTCAATGTTGTGCGCCCGCTGCGCAATCTGGGTATGATGCAGCTTCAGCAGCTCGCTTTCCAGCCTGCCGCCGGCGAAGCTGTATACAACCGCTCCGGTAATCAAGCCGGGAATCGCCGATACGATCAGCAGCATAATGAGGCTTCTGCGATAATAACGTCTGTGGGTCAGACGATTCATGACCTGCATGAACCGCCGGATCATCTGTTGGGTCATGCTTTCACCAGCCTTATCTTGTAAACGCCTTCATTAATCACAGAGCCTGTGCAGCGCGTGAAGGGTACCTCCACCATAAACCAGAAGCTGATCCGAATTCAACAATTTTATGTATAATCTGGCCTTGCACTTTTTTGTTGGCATTTGAATTCCCTTGATTTCCGGTCGTTTTCAACGATTTATAGCGATTTTCAACGCAAAGAAGACCCTATCCGGCAGATACGGCCTTCTTTGCGTTGAAACGGTTATTTTTTGGCAGCCGCGTACAGCTCGTTCATTTCTTTCACCAGGTCGTCGCCCCCGCTTTTTTTCCACAGCTCGAACGCCGCTTTCAGTGCCGCTTCATCAATTTGACCGACGATAAATTTGATGCGCGCATCGTTAATGATGTTGTCCAGCTGAGCTCCGCGCTGCGAGTACACCTTGGAAATAAACGGCTCCATCGGGTTCGCTACGATCGTTTTTTCATTTTCCTTCTGGAGCTCGGTTTGCTTGATGCGCAGCGGCGTCTGCTTCACTTTCAGCGAGCGGTCCTCCGGAATAAACGGCAGCATCTGGTTCAAGCCCTCAACCTCCGATTCCAGCAAGGCAGGGTCCTTCACCGGCTCGATATAGTCGCCGACCTTCTTGTAGTGCTTGCCCTCGATGCCGTAGCCGGCCAAGCCCTGCAGTTCCGGGTCATTCATCTGATCGAGGAACGCCAGCACCTGCTTCAGCTCGGCTTCGGTTTTCACCGTCGACTTTGGAATCGCCAGCATGCCGGCAAATCCGGACGTAGGCAGCGTGCGCAAGCCATGCGAGCCGGTTACGCCGCCGATCACATCCATAAAGTGCTCATCCGGCTTATCTTTGTTTTCCTTGACGAGCGCCGCATGAATTTTATCGTCCACCCGGGCTGCCGTGTCGACTACGTCAGCGATGACGCCCGCCTGCTTATTGACAATCGGGTCCGTCCACTTGGCCGAATCCATCACTGCGAAATCCTGGTTGATCAGCTTCTCATCGTACAGCTTTTTCATAAATTTCAGCGCTTCGAGATACTCTGGAGTCTGATGCTCCGGCACAATTTTGTTGTCGATCAGCCCCCATTTGTTCGGGGAGCCAAACCACAGCTTTATAATATCGAAGCCGCTCGCCCACTGTCCGGTCCACTTGACCATCACCAGGCCGTACGTATCATCCTTGCCGTTTTTGTCCGGGTCCTTCTCTTTAAATGCTTTCAACATCTGATAAAATTCGTCGATCGTCTTCGGCGTCTGCATGCCGACCGCCTCCAGCCAGTCTTTGCGGAACACAACGCCGTTGCGCCCAAGCGCCCGACCGCGATAGATGCCATAATTTTTACCGTCTACGGAGGAGTTGTTCAAAATGACCGGATTCGCCTGGCTCAAATATTTGTAGTCCTTGAGGTGAGGGCCGATCTCCCAGAACGCCCCCGCCCGCACGGCATTGACAAAGCTCGGCGACTTCGCGTCAGGCACGTACAAAATATGCGGCAGCTTGCCGGACGCCAAGGTAATGTTGAATTTGTCGGCGTACGAAGCGTTCGGCACCCATTCGAAATGAATTTTCGTGTTTGTTTTTTTCTCAATCTCTGCGGCAACCGGACTTCCGTCCTTCGGGTAGTTCGTCTTGAAAATCGGCAGCATCAGCGTCAGGTCGACTGGAGCCTGCTGCTTCGTCTCGCCGCCTGCCGCAGGCGCCGGGGCAGCTGTCCCCTGCGTCGTCGTACCGCTTCCCTGGGAGCAGCCCGCCAGCGATACGGCCGCGATTGTGCCTGCCGACAGCAGCGATACCCAGCGTTTGCCTGTGTGGTGCTTGCGTTGTCCATTCATAAAAAGAACCTCCCTTAGTTGATGGTTAGTTGTTGATACCTTATCTTGAAACCGGCTGCCGAATACGGCCCGTCTGTCTACGTCTCTGTCTGTCGGCTGCAACCGTGATCGGAGGGCTGCGGCAGCGCGGGAATTACCGTGAACTTGTTCTTCGCGAGGGATGAAGCGTATATCGTCAAGTCGCCGTGCGTACAGCCTGTCAGCCCTTGACCGAGCCGATCAGCACACCTTTGGCGAAATGCTTTTGCAGAAACGGATATACCAGCAAAATCGGCAATGTGCCGACGACAATAACGGCCATCTTGACGGATTGCTCCGGCGGCTGGACGAAGGAAGGGTCCATCGCCGTCATATCGCCTGCCGCAGCATGCGAAAGCAGTACGATTTGGCGCAGCATCACCTGCAAGGGCCATTTCGCCGGGTCATTCATATACAGCAGCGCCCCGAAGAAATCGTTCCAGTGGCCGACGGCGTAAAACAAGGTAAAGGTAGCCAGCACCGGCTTGGAGAGCGGCAGCACAATTTTCCACAGCAGCCCCAGCTCCGAGCAGCCGTCAATGCGCGCGGCCTCCTCCAGCTCCGGCGGAAGCTCCTGGAAAAAGTTTTTGACGATGATCAGGTTAAACGCATTGATCGCGCCGGGCAGCATCAACGCCCCATACGTATCCAGCAGACCCAGCTCGCGGATGACAAGATAAGTGGGAACAAGTCCCCCGCCAAACAGCATGGAGAAAATCACGAGATTCAGCACAAGATTGCGCCCCATCAGCCCGCGCCGCGCCAGCGCATACGCCATCGTCACCGTAAAGAGCAGATTGACCAGCGTGCCGCACACCGTCACGAAAATGGAAACGAAGATGCTCCGGGTAATCGTATCCGTGGAAAACACAAATTTGTACGCCGCCAGTGAAAACGTCTCCGGGATCAGAAACACGGCCCGCTTCGTCAGCTCCGCATCGGAAGCAAACGACCCGCTGATGACGAAAATAAATGGAAGAATCGACGCCAGCGCAAACAGCCCCAGCACAATATAGTTCGCCGTATCAAAGATCGTTCCGCCTAAGGTTCGATATTGTTTTGCCACTTTCGTTCGCTCCCTTCGTCAGTAAAGTCCGGTTTGTCCGAATCTTTTGGCCAGATAATTGGTGCCCAGCACCAGCGTCACCCCAATGACCGCCTTGAACAGTCCGACCGCCGTGCTGTAGCTGAAGGCCCCCTGCGTAATGCCCATCATATACACATACGTATCAAATACTTCGGCCACCTCGCGGTTCAGCGGGTTCAGCATCAAATAAATTTGCTCGAAGCCGTTGTCCAGCACATGTCCCATGCGCAAAATAAGCAGGATGATAATCGTGCTGCGGATCGACGGCAGCGTAATATGCCACATTTTGCGCCAGCGATTCGCTCCGTCTACGGTTGCCGCCTCGTATTGCTCCACATCTACGCCGGCCAGCGCCGCCAGGAAAATAATCGTCCCCCAGCCGCACTCCTTCCAGATCGTCTGGATAATGATCAGCGGGCGAAACCAGTCCGGACTGGCGAGGAAATTGATTTTCTCGCCGGTATATTTGTACACGTACTCGTTGACGACGCCGCCTTCGGTAGTCAGAAACACATACGTCATACTGGCGACGATGACCATCGAAATAAAATGCGGCACATAAATCATCGTCTGCACTGTCCGCTTGAAAATCGCCAGCCGCACCTCATTCAGCAGCAGCGCCAGCACAATCGGCGCAGGAAAAAAGAACAGCAGATTATAAAAGGATAGCAGCAGCGTGTTGCGCAGCAGCATGAAGAAATCGGGGTTTTCAAAAAACAGCCGGAAATGCTCCAGCCCTACCCATTCGCTGTTCCAGAAGCCGGTAAACGGCTGGTAGTTTTTGAATGCCAGCAGCACTCCCCACATCGGGACGTACTTGAATACCAGAAAGTAAAGCAGCCCCGGCAGCAGCAGCACATACATCCATTTGTCCCGCTTGAGCCGTTCCAGCACATAGGAGCGCTTGAGGCTCGCCCGCCGCTTGACGCCTTGTTGATTCGCTGTTAATGGTTTCATCACGCCCTCACCTCCGCATCGTACATCTTTCTTGTCGGCTGACCCGCCTTGTCTGTTGGTTGTCCCTCGTCGCGTATCCGTTTTCAAAGCAACGGGCTCCGAAGCGGCGGCCGCTTCTCCGCTGCTCGTCAGCGGTGTAGCTTGATTATGTCGCGGAGAGCGTTTTCCGGCAACCAGACATTTTTGAACCGTGTCCAGCCGAGTAAAATCGCTGAAAAAACCGTCCCTCTTAAAAAAGTGCAAACCGCTCAAGATAAGCGACAGCGCCTGGAGTAAGCATGACAGACTTGATCTCGACCCATTTCGCCTCCAAACAGTCGGTGTGATCGAGGATCATTTCTGATGCTCACAATAATTTTACACATTATTGAATTTGTATATTTACATGGAAACTATCACCTGTTAGTATAATACTGGAAATAAATTAAAAGTTTTCCACGACACTTTGGCCTATGCGCTGAAGTACACAACCATTTTGGAGGGTGAGATTGGTGAGATTGAAGAAAAAAATGTTCGTAGCGTTTGCCGTTTCATGCACAACTGCCTTGGCGCTTGCAGCCAGCGCTTTTGCGGCAGCAGGCCACTCGAATGTCGCAGCCGTAGGTACAGCAAGCTCCAACAGCTTCTACGGCGTCAGCTACCAGTCCTCTTATTCGCTCGGGCAAACCCATGCGCAAATCGGTGTGTTGAAAAGCAACCTGAAAGCATGGAGAGCCTATGGCAGCAACGAAAACTATTTCACAAACGTTGCCCAAATTACTAGCACGAACAATACCTTTGATCAGGCTACCAAAAACAACCTGATCGTGTTCCAGCAAGTGAAGGGCTTGACGGCCGACGGCATTTACGGCGCAGGAAGCCGGAATGCGATGCACGCCGCCATAGGTGCTTCGCCGAAAGGATATGTGCGCGTGGGCAATACCTCGTATTATACGAACTACAATGATACGTCCGCCGGTCTGGCTGGCGATAGCACATACAGGCTTGACCACAGCTATGTGACGTCTTCGACGAAAACGACGCTGGATCAAATCGCGCAAGGCTTCTATAACACCTACAGCAAAAAGCTGGAAATTAATGATGCGAGCTTGATTGACGGCGCCGACACGCCGGAGCATAGCTCCCATCAAGACGGAAAATCCGTTGACATCCGCAATGCTGGCCTGACGACGGCACAGGAAAAGAAATTTCTGGAGCTTGCTGTGGCCAACTCGAACGTTTCTAAGGTGCTTTTCCACACCAAGCATGGCTTGACCAGCTCGAAGATTGAAGTTCGCTCCGATCATGCCGACCATTTCCATCTGTCCACGGTGAACTAATCTCTAGCACTCTTGCCTGTTATAACGATTATTCAATAAGAAAAGCTTCGAATCGAAGCAGTTTATAACTTCTATAATCTTAAAACAGCGGCAGCCCAGGACTTGTTTTTCTCGTCCCTGACTGCCGCTGTTTCGATGTATAGCCGGTTTCCGCTTTCCGGTTGTCAGCCGTTGACGACGGCTTCCGCATCCGCGTTCGGCTGAGCTGCCGCCTGCTGCAGAGCTGTCCGCAGCCGCAGCGCTTCAATCCCGGCTAAGAGCACAATGCCGATGCCGTGGGTATCATTTAACTGCCAGGACAGCTCATCCTTGTAATAATACTTGGAGTAGGAATAGCCTGAACCGCGGCATACGCCGTATACGTTGCCGTGTTTGTCTATACAACGCTCGGCCAGACCGGCCCAGCCGCGCTCGACCGCCCGGACAAACCGCTCGGGCCGATCAAGCCAGCCGAACCGCACGCCACGCGCGAACGCATACAAAAACATCGAGGTGCAGGACGCTTCCTCGTACGATTCCGAATCGGTCAGCACCTGATGCCATAGCCCGTCAGCCCCCTGCAGCGCCAAGTAACCGTCACATAGCTCCCGATAAAAGGCGAGCAGCTCCTCGCGAAGCTCATGCCGCGCAGGCAGCACGCCAAGCAGCTCGCTCAGCGAAAATGCCACCCAGCCGTTGCCCCGTCCCCAGGCGACACCGTTCGGCTTGCCGAACTTGGCGTCGTACACATGATGCATAATACCAAGTTTCGGCATAAACAGCCGGTTGCGGTACAGCAGAAACTGGCGGGCCGCATCGTCAACATAACGCTGATCCCCGGTCAGCTCGTAATAACTGCATAGAAACGGCACGCTCATATATAAATCGTCACACCACATCGTGCCCTGCATAAAATCGGTCGTGCCCCGGACCCGGTACAACGCGCCATCCTCCATCCGGTCCTGCTCCATGGTAATGTAGCGAGCGATCCGGGCGGCAGACGCTTCGGCTCCCTGCAGGCAACGCGCCTTATGCGTCTGCAGCATCGCCGCTCCGAAGGAGCCGCAATCGTCGAGGCTGTCAATCAGCGTCAGCTGATGGTTGATGTCGGGCGAGCCGTACGTCGCCTGGTCCCAGCGGGCGTATGCGTCGAGCCCGGTACATTGCTCGATATGCTCGGCGACGTAATCGACATAATGGCGGATGCCAAGCTGCTCACCCGTTCGCAGCAAGCCGTACAGCGTTACGCCGAGCGGGTAGTTCCATTTGCCGAACATGCCGTTCTCCAGATACGGTCTGACCCAGGTAAACGGGCGATCCACTCGCCAATAAACAGCTGCCGCGGGCTCCAGTTCGGCTGTCGGCGCTTGACCGGAGTCGCCTTCAACGCTCCCGGAATCAGCGTGACCGGCGCTCCCGGCGGCCACAGCTGCAGCATCGTCCGCACTGCCGCCTGCGCCCGGCTTCACAGCGCCCGTGTCTGCCATCCATCCGCCCTCATCGGCCTGCTGCGGGAACACCCGATCCACCCGCGTCACCTCGCCGGGAGCCGGCGCACCGCCTGGGGCAAACGGTCCCAAGTAAAGCCAAGGCTCGCTCCAGCCCTCCACCGGCACCGGCTGCTCCATACGAAAGCCTGCGTCCTCGCCCGGCTCCTCGCATACAAAACGCCATTCGGCCGCGCCTTCCTCCGGACATGCGGACAACGCAACGAGCTCATGCGGACCGTATGTCAAATCTAGCTCAGCCGTAAACCGGCCGGCAGCGAATGCGCTGTCGGCAAGCGGCTGGCCATCCACATACAAAGCCGTCTGCCCGCTGCATGCGCCGCTCAGCCGGATACGCTGCCGACCGATGCCCGTGCCGACCAGCCGGGTCCAGGCGAACGCCTGATGTCCGGCCTCGCTGCCGAACATCCGGGCCATATTGCCGCGCTCCCAGTCCGCCTCTGTCCAGTCCCGGGCCGGCAGCCAGGGGCCGGCAGCCGCAGGCCAGTCTGCGCCAGCTCGCGGAAACTCCGTCCACGCCTCAGCCTGCGGCTCGCTGTAGACCCAGCCCTCTTCCCCGGCCCGCTCCGGCGTCGGGGCGAGTACGTGCAGCGGCGCGCCTTTGATCGAGCCTGTGCCAAACCGTCCGCCGCAGCCGGTGCCCGTCTTGACGAACTCCAGCACCAGCTCGTTCCAGCCCGCCTGCAGCGGCGCGCGAAACCAGGCTTTCCGGTCGGGAAACACATCGTCATTCAGATTTGAGCGAAAGACGGTGTCCCCGTTAAAGATAACACGCAGCGGACCGAAGCAGCTGACGCTGAACGGCAGCTCGGACGCCTGATCCATCCACAATCGGCTCCAGACGTAGACGTATTGCCCGTCCTGCAGTTCGGGAAACCGCTCGTTCAGGTTCATGTCATAACGGTAATCGCTCCCTCGCCGGAAGCCGTCCGTACGATGTGTCCGGAACACCGGCGGCTGCTTCGGATGCGAGCCGATAAACCGGTCGGCGACGGCGGTCAGCACCGCAGCCGCCTGGCCTCCGCTTTTACGCGCAATCGCTTCATGCGGATCGAAATACGGTTGCTTCATGTCTAATTATCCTCCCTCATCCCGCGCAGCTTGCTTGGCTATTGTTCAATCTCGCAGCTTGCCTGACCTTCGCGCATCGCTGACATCTCAACGTTCCCCGCCCGGATATAAAGTGGCGCTGTACAGCCGCTTGGGCTGAGGCAGCGGCTGGCCAGGCTGCGACGACTCCAGACCGCGCGGGCTGCTGGAGAAGAGATACGCCGCTTCCTGGTCATACACAATCACCTGCTCGCGTCCGTCGCCGAACAAATCGGCATGCGCCGCATAGCCGTCTACCGGAAAAGTCGTGACGGCGCGCAGGTGTCCGTCATACAGGGTCGGAAATACGCCTCCGCCCCGGCGATACGCCAGCATATAGTCAAGCGAGCCGTCATCCCAGCCGCTTAGCGTTTCCACAATGGTCAGCCAGCCGCCGGTCGTCCGCTCCTCCTTCCAAAGCTCGCGCCCTTCCGCATCCAGCAAAAACAAAGCGTCCTTGCCGCTCGTCGTGAGCGGACCGCCCGTATCCCCGCGTACGATCCGGTCGAGTCCCGCAATCTGCAAGCCGGGCAGATCGCTGCGAAACTTGCCCAGCGCCACATGCTGCGATTCAATCGAGCCGTCATACCGCCACAGCTCCCGCCCTTCCTTGTCAACCATCACCGTGACGCTGCCCCCGATGACCAGCTCAGGCTGTCCGTCACCGTTTACATCGCCAACCCAGATGCAATCTGCGTGATCGTCGAGATCCCGGCAGCTCCACAACAGCTGTCCCTTATGGTCCAGCAAATCATAACCGGCCATCACCTCGTCATAGCCGTCGCCATTCAGATCGAACGCCCATGGGAAATGCCCCGGATTGCCTTCAAACGTCCACAGCAGCCGCAGCTGCCGGTCCAGCGCCCACAGCCGGTGGTACCTGTCTTTTAAAATGATATCGCTGGCCCGCTCTCCGCCCGACAAGTTGGCGATAATGATGCAATCATGCGCCTGCGGATCGGGCAGCTCATATTCCGCCTTAACGGCTCCTGTCGCTCCGTCAAGCAGACGGAAACGGCCAGCCATCACACACAACACCTCCAGCTGCCCGTCCCCGTCCAGATCGTACAGCTGTGCCGGATAGTCCGAGCCGGGTCCGCCGGCATCAGCGCTCGGCTTGCCTGTCTGCCACAGCAGCCGCCCTCCCAGATCATACGCCGTCACACACTGGACGTCATGCGGGATATGCCGCACATCCTGCCGGTCATCCGGCTGAACCAGCACCAGCTCCATCCGGCCATCCCCGTTGATGTCGCCGATCAGCAGCTTGCAGCGGGGTCCCGCTTGCCTGATGTCCACCTTGCCGAGCAGCACCGCCTCGGTTGCCGTCGTCATCTCGTTCATCCTCCCTCATCATCCAGCCTATCCGGAGCATAGAGCAGAACAGAAGCTCCGGCAACCGTACTTTTTTGCCGACCGGGCCAAAGCAGCTTGCACTTTCTTGAGCGGCTGGCATTTTATTGGCCATGCTTGCTCTGCAGCCTCCATACCTAAACCGCTGTCCACCACGGTTAACTGGCGCTCTTGCCTGTTAAAACGATCAGTTAATAAAACAGCGGCAGTTCAGGACTTGGTCTGCCGTCCTGGACTGCCGCTGTTTTATTGAACAGTTAAAATGACCTGTTACTGAATTTCTGTCGCACAATTTCGCCTCGGCTGCACTAGGACAGCTCATCAAACCAAGTCTGCACGCCGCCCTTCGCCTCTACGGCCTGTCCGTCCACGCTCAGCCACACCGATGCGGCGCCCGGATTCCATACAAAGTCCTGTGCGGCAGAAAACCGAAGCTGGCGGAACGATTGGAAATAATCCGAAATTTCAATATTGGTCGCATACCAGACATCGTCCCGTCCGCCCGCGAACGCGCAAAATTGCTCAAACAGCTCCCAGTTGTTATCGTTATCGAACTCATAGCTGTGGCCCCATACATTCATCAAATATAAATACTGCTGCTTGTGCAGCGCTGCAAAGGACGCGGCCAGCTCCAGCAAATTCTGGTTATGATGGCAGGTCGGCTTCCACTCCAGCCAGTCATCCGGAATCGCAAACGTTTGCGTCGTTTCAACGACACGGGCGTATTCGATGCCGAGGAACGGCAGCAGCTCCTTGATCTGCCGGTTGAAGGAGCCGTTCGGATACGACATCCCGCGCACCGTATACCCGGCGAGCTGCTCCAGCCGCTTGCGATCCTCCGAAATTTCATACACCAGCTGCTCACGGGAGCAGCGGGCAATGGTCGGATGGGTCAGCGTATGCGCCGACACCTCATGCCCGACATACAGCTCGCGCGCCTCCTCCTCGCCGATCCTGTCCGGCGTGCCGAACAGTCCTCCGTTCAGATGAAACGTGCCTTTGATCCCGTGACGGTTCATAATCCCGACCAGCCGCCGGTCCGCCGTCCGCCCGTCGTCATAGCTGAGTGTCAGCGCCTTGTGTTTGCCTCCCGGATAACTCAACAATATTTTACGCATCTCGTGTGTGCGCCCCTTTCGCCTTGTATGCCGTCCGGCATCATGTCCATCTTACAAATTCAGGTCCATCGCTTCAACTCCCCCGTCTGCCTGCCCATCGGTGCAGCCCGGCCCTCTCGATGCCCTGTGTCGTCGGCTACGCCGGCGTGTACACCTTCAGATTCGCGTATTCGGCAATCAGCGGCGCCATCTGGCGGAAGCCGATGCCGCCGCCGCCGAGCAGCGGACCAAACGACCGGCCGTCATCCACCCACTCGAAAATCGGCAGCTCATTGATCACAAAGCTGACCGCCGCCCCCTGCTTGAGCAGCCGCATCCGGTACGGCCCAACCGCATCGGCGGTTCCGGGCAGCGGGTCAGCCCCCTGCGAAACGAGATGAAAGCCGTAGCTTTTGCGCAGATTGCACGTATGAAAGCTGCGTTCGCTGGCCCACATTCGCCGGAAATACGACACGTGGAACGCGTTGATATCGCCGTGATGGTATTGCTCGTACTCCCCGGTCCGCGCAGACAAGGAGCCGTCCAGCACATGCTGCCCGGCCTGTCCTTGGGCCGCCACAAACAAAATCGCCAGCCCCGGCTCGCGGATCGGCCAAAATTCCCACTCCACCAGCACGTCAGCCGGAAACGTCTCCGGGCACCAATACACGAAATTCGACCGTTGTCCCTCCTCCGGGTCCAGCTTGTTTTCCAGCCTCATCCGCCCGAGCGGAAAGGAAACAGCTGCTTCGCCCTCCAGCCGAAATCCGGCCACATCGGCAGCCGAAGCAAGCGGATTGTGATACAGCAGCTTAAACGCCTCATAGTTCAGTGAAGTTACGTTGCTCATCGGCGATTCTCTCCTTCGTCAAGTTAAGTAAAGTATAGTAAAGTCACGCAGTCACAGTCATGTTCCCGCCCCAAGCGCCTTATAGCCCTGATTGTCATAAAAAAACGGGCCTCGCGTCCAAGCGCAGGCCAGATGCAGCAGCAGCTCGGCGGTCATCCGGCAGCGCACCGCCGCCCATTCGGGATTGTCGTAGCAGCGTTCCGGGCAAGTACAGAATCAGCTTCCAATCCCGCTTGCGCCACATCAGCGACGGAGCGGCCAGCAGGCCGTCCGCCGTCTTGCTGTGAAACTCGCAGAAGGCGCCGACCCGTCTTTTGTTCGCCCAGCAGATCAAGTCCGGGCAGCAGCGGGCTGGGAACCCCTCCGGCGGCCTTGACCAAAGTCGGCAGCAGGTCAATCAGCTCGGCCGGACGCTCATCAACCGTCCACCGCAGCTCGGCGGGAATACGCGAGCCGGGGAGCACCAGCGGCACGCGGACGCTGCTGTCGTACAGGCAATATTTGCTGAACCGGTATTGCCGCTCACCCAGCATCTCGCCGTGATCCGAGACGAACACAATCAACGCGTCGTCCAGCTTGCCCTTCGCCTGCAGCCTGTCAAGCACTTGTCCGAAATAGTGGTCCAGCCAGGAGCAGTTCGCCCAGTAGCGCAGCGCCGTTCTCCGGCGCTCCTCCAGGCTCATCGCCTGCCGCAAGACAGCAGCCCCGTCAGGCCAGGCAAGCCGATGAGCAGCATGCTAATTATGTTGCCTGCTGCTGTTCTGCCCGCTTAGGCAATGCGTCCGCAATCAGCTCCAGGCACATGATTACGTTAATCGACCATTGCGAGGCCGTATTTGTGCTCATCCACGGAATTTCACGAATCGGCCGTATATACGCCAACGCCTCGACCTCGTCGCCCTCCAGCGGAAGCCGGATTTGCCAATGGGTCTGGTCCTCCAGCAGCAGCCTCCACGCCTCAGCCGCCAGCGCCGCATTGCCGCGTCTGGCCGCCGAATACGCCATCAGCGGCGTAGCCAGCATCGGAATATTCCAGTCCTTGCCCGGGATATCCCCCTCCGTACGGCGCGCCTTCTCTTCATTCGGCAGCGTATAAAACTCCCCATACTCAGCCACCATGTCGGCCCACTGCGGGTCCTTCAGCACACGATCCAGCTCCAGCCATACTTGAGTGCCGCCCATGCAAATCATCAGATGATGGCCCCAGTTTTCGTGGCCCATCCAGTGCAGCTCCCCGCTGCGCGGATCATAGCCGAACACGGGACCGGTCAGCAGCCCGTGCTTCTGCCGCTTCAAGCTGTCGATGCCGACCAGCAGCTTGTCGCGGTAAGCCGTATCCTCGTGCCGCTCCCAGCGGGTCAGCCAGTTGGAGGCAAAGGCCGTCCAGTCCGGCCCGCTGCGCGCATGCGTCGGAAACTCATCCTTCGGATAATACGACCTCATCGGATCAAGCCGCTCGGTCGCGTAGTCGGCGTCCCGGAACTCGTCCATCATTTCCCCGATCCGCTCGTCCGCCGTCAAGTAATAAAACATCGTATGCAGCCCGGCCATGCCGATTCGCGCTTCCTTGCAGCCACAGCCCCAATGCACGACGTTATGGCGCGAGCCGAGCCCGGCATACTCTCCGAACCGGTACACGTCCACCTCGCTCGTGTGGCGTGTCATCGCTTCCGCCAGCCGGAACACATCGGCCCGCCCGGAGCGCAGGAACGTATACCAGAGCCACAGGTTTGGCGTCAGCTCCGTATTTTGCCAGGCGCAGCCGCCCAGATCGTACCGCCATGTATGGCGCACCGGGTCATAGCTGTGCATCACATCGCCGTAATCCCAGAACCCGTACCAGCGCCGCTGCTCGATCTCCTCCTGGTAAAAGCGGACGACCTGCTCCAGCCCGTCCTCCAGCCAGGCCTTCGTCGGCGTGGAGCGGTCCGGCAAGCTCCAGACCCCGGCAGCACCGCTGTCATAATACCGCTGCGGCTCGCACACCAGCTGCGGCGGCTGCTCCTTCACTGCAGCCAGCCTGCCCAGCTCCGTCTGCGACGGCGTCTCCTCCAGGCACCACAGCATCAGCTCGCTCGTGTGACCGACGCCATAAGGGGTGCTGCGCAGCTCATCGAAGCCTTCATAGGCGGACTCCACATGCGTCTCCGTATCATAATGGCGCAAATCCATCGCTTCCGCGTCCGGCGACCAAAGCCAGGCGGTCAGCACAGCCGTCTCCCCGGACAGCCCCGCCGCCTCAAGCGAAGCCGGGCATTGCTGCCAGAAGCTGCGCAGCCCGACAGCCAGCCCGCCGCTTGCGCCGCCTGCGTACAGCAAGCCGCTAGCCCGCGAGCCGTACGCGGCCCGTACCCAGCTGCAGCCCTCCTTCGTCCGCTTGACGATCGTGTAAGAGTCCGGCGACAGCTGGGTCAGCTTGAAGCTGTCCCATACCGCCGAATCGTCCAGCAAGCCGAGAAATCGTCCATCCTGTTGGGGAGCGAAGCTGATTTTGCGGCCCGCCGTCTGCTCCTTGTATTGCTCCAGGTACGGACCGGTCGTCCGCAGCGTAGCCAGCCCTTTCGGCGATTCCGCAAAAAAACCGGTGTCCCCGGCCAGGCGCACATGGCGATTGTACAGCTCGTCGGCAAGCGGCAGCTCAAACCGCAGGCCAAGTCCCTTGATGAAATCGCGCTCAGGGCTGCCGTCATAATGAAACGTATACACGGTGCGGATCGAGGCTTGCCCGCTGTACAGGTAGAAGCGGAGGGTAAACGGCAGCCAGCCGTCACCGCCGCTGGCTGGGGCGTGCTTGCCGTCAACCCGGATGACGCACCGCACAGCCCCTGCCTGCTCGACCGCAGCGCGCTCCACCTGGCCCGTCAACGGCTCGTGGCGATAAACCGCGCTGTCTGCGTCCATGCTGCGCGTTTCCCGGATCGCGGTCAATCCGGCTCCCGCGCAGACGATCGCGCCGGTAGCCGAGCGTGTAATGCGGCTGATTGGCGCAGCGCCCGATTTCGCGAAGCGGCAAACGATGACGCCGGTGTCCGCTTCGATCCAGTCCTCCGTCTCCCTCACCGTCAGCGCTGCAAATGCGGATTCGGACGCCTCCTCCTCTCGCGACGGCCCACTGGACGACAGCTCCAGCTCTGCGCCGAGCTGATGCGGAGCCAGCGACACGGCGTGCGCAGTCCACTTGACGCTGCCGTCCGGCCAGAACGCCGTCGGCCAGCTTTGCATGGCAAGCGGCTCCCCCGCCGCCTCGCCTGCGCCTGCTTCCTGCTGCGCGGCCTGCTTGTGCAGCAAGCGCAGCGACAGCGGCTCCGCGCGCTGCAGCACGCCTTCCGCCCACGGCACGCCCCAGGTGACGCCTGCGCCATGGGCAGCAGCAGCCGGCTCCTGCAGCCACTTCAGGTTTGCGATTCGTTTGGTATCCATGTTAAGCTGCCTCCTTGTTGAACGAGTAGGCCAAGCAAACGACGCCTTCACGGCGATTTGCAGCAGCCAGGTTACTGGAAACTATACCTGCCAGCAGCTTTCCCCGCAAGCCAACATTATTGCGGATAACGCCGTTGGGCGTTGTACTTTTTTGTCCGGCTTGCAGTTTCTTGCCCGGCTGGCGCACTCTATTTGGGATTTGCATTTCTTAATTGGCTGGCGGCATTTGCCATCGGGTTCGGATTGACTGTATTCGCTCGTCCTGTTCAGAGTGGGAAAACATAGAATCGTCAACGATGTAGGGATGAAAGCGTGAGCTTTAGCGCATCTTAGATGGAAACATCAAGGGAGTGTATCGTAATGACAAGAAAACGGCGGTATGAGGTGCCAGGGGTCGAGCGGGAGATGCGAACCTTCAAAGCGGATGTGATGAGGCGCGAAGGCTATGCCGTTGATCCAAACCGGCCGGATGACGTGAAATATGAAGTGGCCAAGGAGCTTGGCGTACCTCTACAGTCGGCTAATAACGGTGATCTGACAACGGAATCAGCAGGACATATTGGCGGCAAAATCGGAGGTTCGATGGTTCGGGAGATGATCCGACTTGCTCAAGCGAAACTGGCGAACGAAGAAAAAACGTAGAAGCCGAGGTCGACAGGCAGGCCCGCTGGATTTCGGCGTGAAGGCGATCCGCTTTGCCGACGAGTTCGTCTATCTCATCTAGCTATAAACATGTCTGATCTGTTCATACAAAAGCTGCAAGCGACCCGTCTCCGGCCAGCGGAACGACGGACGGCTTGCAGCTTTTGTGTGTTGATCAAATGGTTCCGCCTCATTTTCGGCCGCCCTCGCCTCCTCCAATCCAAGGCTCCGTTTTTCCTCAGCCGATTGTTCATTGTGCTTCCTAACGTTTACTGTTAATATGAAAATATTAACCAACATTTACCTCTCTTTACTCTCTCTTGTTCAGCAAGAGAGGCCATTTTTCAATCCAATGGATGATAAGGGTGTCAACGATGCATTTTTATGAGCAATTAAAAGGCATGCGCCGCACGAAAGGATTTACGATCCGGGAGCTGGCTGATCGTTCCGGCGTCTCAGCAGCTTACATTTCCCAGCTGGAAAACGGCAATCGGGGCGTCCCGTCGCCCGATGTGCTGATGAAGCTGTCCGAAGGGCTGAATACACCGTATACGGAGCTGATGGAGCTCGCGGGTTATCTCGACAAGCCAACCGGCGGACAGGACAACAAAACCAAGGCAAGAATCAATTTGCGCCGCTTTCTGCAAGAAAATGAATTTATATTCGACGGCATCGAGCTGACCGAGCGGGATAAGGAATGGATTGAACGGGTGCTGACCGCTATGTTTTGGCGGGACAAGCAGCTGCTTCAGTCCGGAGAGCCAGACTCCGGCCGTTCCGGCCCAGGCGGTGAGCACGCCGGCCCCGCTTCGCAAGCAGCATCTGGCAAGCAAGCGGAGAACAGCGCGCCGACACGCAAGTCAACCAAGAAAACAACCATGAAATCGCTCGCCGGCCAAAACCGTCAGGACAACTATGCCGTGCAAAGCTCCTACGACGCTGGCGCTAACGCCACGGAAGCCGACCGGCAGTAGCCGGTTCGCCAGCTGTCCATCAAGCGCGATCCGGCAGCTGACGGGACCTATTCCGAACGGCCGTCTGCGGCAGACAGATCGGGACCGAAGCCATCGCGCCGATTGCCCGCGTTCAGCGACAGCGCGCCTGGTTCTACCCGATATGCAGACGCTTCCAAATCCACGAGCCGGGTGGGGATGGAAGCGTCTTTTGCCATGCTGTATAATAAGTGTTCGAGCAGCTTGGCAACGACAGAAAGGGGGTTCGTTCACATGTCTATCCGTTTACCAGAGCCCTACAGGCAGCAAATGAGCAAGCTGCTGCTGGAGGAGGCCGATGTTTTTTTCCGCTCCTACGACGAGCCGCGCACGCAAGGGCTTCGTTTTCATACCTGTAAGCTCTCCTCTGCCGCCCCCGACCTGCAGGACCGGCTGATAGCCGAATTTCGGCTGACTCCCGTCCCGTGGTGCCGTACCGGGTACTATTACCCGGACAACATGCGGCCGGGCAAGCATCCGCTGCATGCGGCGGGCGCTTATTATATTCAGGAGCCCTCGGCCATGTCGGCCGTCGAGCTGCTGGCTCCGCAGCCGGGCGAGGTTGTGCTTGATCTGGCCGCCGCTCCCGGAGGCAAGTCCACCCAAATTGCCGATCGGCTGCAAGGACAAGGGCTGCTCGTCACCAACGAAATTCATCCCGCCCGGGCTAAAATTTTGGCCGAAAACATCGAACGGCTGGGTATCGGCCATGCTGTTGTCGTCAGTGCGACGCCTCAGCAGCTCGCAGACCGGCTCCCGCGTTTCTTTGACAAGCTGATGGTCGATGCCCCATGCTCCGGGGAAGGGATGTTCCGCAAAGACCCTGACGCAATCAGCGAATGGTCGCCTGCTCATGTTGAAGGCTGTGCGGCCAGGCAGCTTGATATTTTGCAAGCGGCTGTAAAGCTGCTGAAGCCCGGAGGCCGGCTCGCCTATTCCACCTGCACCTTCAACGAGCAGGAAAATGAGCAGACCGTTGCCGCGCTGCTGGCCGGGCACCCGGAGCTGCGGCTGCTGCGAACGGAACGCATCTGGCCGCATCGTCAGCGCGGCGAAGGCCATTTCGTTGCGCTGCTGGAGCTGGACGGCCCCCAAACGAAGCTGGAAGCAGGCGAAGCGGCTGAGGCACCCGCATCCGCCTCAGCCCGAACCAAGCGGCGGACCGGCTCCGCAGGGGCGGGCAAACGAACGGCCAGGGCGGAGGAAGCAGCCATGCGCCTGTTCACCGCGCTGACCGACAGCGTCGGCGGCTCTTCGTTAACCGCAGCGCTGCTGGCCTCGCTCGGCAGCGGCGAACCGCTGCTGTTCGGCGACCAGCTCTACTGGCTGCCGTCCGGCCCGGAAGGCAGCATGCGGCCGGAGCTGCTGCATGGGCTGAAAACGCTGCGGCCGGGCCTGCATCTGGCCGGGCTCAAGAAGGATCGCGCGGAGCCGGCCCATGCGCTGGCGCTGGCCTTGAGCGGCCCGCTCGCCCATGCGCTGCCGCGGCTGGAGCTGGATGCCGGGCAGGCCGAGCGCTACTTGCGCGGCGAAGCGCTCGAAGCTGCCGGAGCAGCCAGCGGCTGGACGCTTGTCACCTGCGAAGGCTTGCCGCTCGGCTGGGGCAAAGCAAGCGGCGGGCAGCTGAAAAACCATTACCCGAAAGGGCTGCGCCGGGTGTAGCAGTCAACAAAGCAAACACAGCAAGCAAAGCCAATGCTGAAAAGGACTGCAGCGATTTGCAGTCCTTTTACATTTCTGTTCGACATTGTTCCACTCTATTTCTGGCTCCGCTTATCTATCTAACTTCAATCCGAGAGGCTCCAACCATCCGAGCATGTTCAATTCGATTTCATCCCAGGTTATGCCAGCCACTCTGCTCCAATCCATGCCCATTCGCTAATGCACCTGCTCCGTCTCAAACAATACTTCCTCAATGACCCGGTTCCGGTGCATCATCGACAAATTGATCGCCTCGTACTCCTTCTCCTTGTCCAGCTCCTCCATCAGCAGCATGGCGATCAGCTCCCGATCCCCTTCGCTGCCCGGCTCGCGGAAATCAATAAATCCGGTCAATTGCCGCTGGCTCAAGTCAACCGTAGCCGTGCCGATGGGCAGCCCGCCGCGCGATTGCTGATAAATTTCATAGGTGAGCACATCCCCGTCGTCACGCGCCAGCACGATCGAATAGTCGCTGTCCGCTTCGTGCCCCGGCTCCCTGTCAAACTCCAGCGCTTGCGGATCATCCTCCAGCAGGTCGGCATGCGTCAGTTCAACCGTTTCCAGCACCTCGGACTGAAATACCATTTGCAGCGTGAATGCATCGACTTCGTCCTCATCAAAGTCCAGCACAATCAGCTCGGCCGCAGCATCCAGCTCCTGTTCGCCGGGCTCCACAAGCCAGTGTACAGACCCGGAAACCTCGGCAGCCTCGACCTGCAGAAACACCTCCGCCACCCATCTCCCGTCCTGATCGTGCAAATGATATTCCAGCACATCCTCATCTGTATCTTCATCTACCAGCACAAGCTCCAGCTCGCCCATCGTATAGTCATCCCGCAGAGCCGCGTCCTCATCCTCCAGATTAAAGTCATGATCGACTCCATCGGTATCGTAGTCAAAGTCCTCCCCGGCGGTTTGCTCATACAGACGGCTGTTCAGCCGCTCCCGCGAGGGGTACGCTGTCATCACGTGATCAAAGCTGCTGCAGGTGGCGGTAATTTCACAGGCTTGCGCCCCTACCGCATCGCTAAATGCTTGCACGTACGTATGCACAGCCCGAAATACGTCCTCCCGGTCTGTCCCGGGCAGCATTTCCCGCTCAAGCTGCAGGGCGCCTGCCACGCGTACCGACTCCCGGTAGACCAACGTCAATGTGCCCGCAAACCGATTTTTGTACACAATTTCACAAACCTCTCCGCCTGCCGTCTTCAACTCCGGTCTGATTATTACGCTGCTCATTCGGGTCCCTCCCTGAAGGTTTTTAAGTCATTGGCTGCAGGTTACTTGCTTAGCATGTCCTTCCTGCGGCCCGCCCTATGCGTAATGGCAAGCTCGCCCTTCACATCACTTCTCGCAGCACTCTACATCACGGGGAGGTTGTCCCAAAATACAAGCATACGTACTGCGGATTCAGCCGCCCGTTTGCCTCCAGTCGTGCGGCAGTATGAAAACTCAGCGGATGGCCTGAACTACGGCCTGAACAGCAGCACGAAATACGTTTAACCGCTGTCTACACGCTGCGCGCAGCGGCAAGCGGACCAAGCACATGCTTCACAAGCGCCGCATGCACCCCGTTCTCGTTGTTCGACAGGGTTGTCTCGTCGGCGGCTTCCTTGACCTCCTGCGGCGAGTTGTCCATCGCGATCCCCAGTCCGGCGAAACGAAGCATATCAAGGTCGTTGAAATAGTTGCCCATCGCGATAATATCGCGTGACGCAATGCCCTGACCGGCGGCATACTGCCGCAGCGCAAGTCCCTTGGAGGCAGCGGCCGGCATCACATCAATAAATTCAACTCCGCTGCGGATACTGTACAATGACTCAGGCAAAGCCAGCTCTTGGTCCAGCGCAAGCTGCACCCGGTCCAGCTGCTCGCCGCTGCCGAACATGGTAAATTTGACCGTATGCTCCAGCCGCAGCACATCCGGCGTCACAAGCGGCGTAATGAAAAACCGCTCATACATCGCCATGACCTCCGCTGCCGCCCGCTCTACGTACAGGCTCAGCGCCGTGTTCACATCATAATGAACGCCTTGCTCGCGGCAATAGCGAATCAAAGGCTCCAATTGCTCCATCGGAAAGCTGACACTGTGCAGCAGCTCCGGTCCGGGTGTCTGCACCGTAGAAGCGCCGTTGTGGGCAATGAGCACGCCTTCGAAGCCAAGCTCCTCCATCACCGGAATCGCACTGCCTGGCCCGCGTCCGGTACACAGAACAACCCCCAGACCTGCCTGATGCACCTCACGTAAGGCTTGAATCGTTTGCTTGCTAAGTCGATGATGATCATCCAGCAACGTACCGTCAACATCCAGGGCAACCAAGCGGTAATTCATCAGCGCTCCACTCCCGTTATCTGTATATTGTGCTTCCGGCTCGTCCTGCCCGGCGGCGGATCCAAGGGGCAGGAGCGTGCATGTACAGCTTCAACTGACTTGCCTATGCCAAAAATAGCGCACGATGCCCGCCCTGCATGCTCCAATCCCAACTCCCCTACTCGCCGTTCTCCCGTCCGTCTGCCTTCTCGTTCGTCTGCCCGAATAAACCGGCGGTTTCCTCCGCCGTCAGCTCGCGGCAGCTTCCAGAGGCCAGCTGTTCGTCCAGCCGGAGCGTTCCCATCGACAGCCGCTTGAGGAACACGACACGTTTGCCTACCGCCTGAAACATCCGTTTCACCTGATGGAACTTTCCCTCATGGATCGTTAATTCAATTTCGGACAGCCGCTCCAGCGCCGGATCGCCCGTCTCCAATACCCGCAGCTCCGCAGGCAGCGTCCGGTAGCCGTCATCCAGCTCGACGCCCTCCTGAAAGCTCGCGATATCGTCCGGGCCGACTGCGCCCTCCACCCGGGCGAAATACGTTTTCGGCACATGCTTGCGCGGCGACAGCAGGTTGTGGGCCAGCTTGCCGTCGTTCGTGAGCAGCAGCAGTCCTTCCGTGTCTTTATCCAGCCGCCCGACTGGAAACAAGTCCATATGGGCGTACGTCCCGTCCAGCAAATCAAGCACTGTGCGATCTCGGCGATCTTCAGTCGCGGACACAACGCCCGGCGGCTTGTTCATCATCAGGTACACAAATTCCCGATAATGCACCGCCTCGCCATCAACTTGAATGTGATCCACCCCGGCATTGACCTGCCGCCCGCTGTCCTTGATTCGCTTACCGTTGACGGCAACCGCTCCGCGCTTCACCAGCAGCTTGATTTCGCTGCGCGTTCCAAGCCCGGCGTGCGCCAGCAGCTTGTCCAGCCGCATTGTCGTTTTCATCTCAGGTCCACCTCCATCCGGCAGGGTATTCGTTTTTGAGCATGCCGTCCTGCCACTTGGCCCAGCCGACCGTATAGCCATCGACGGCGATCAGGCAGTAGCCCTTGGCCGACACGTCCGGTCCGGCCGTGCGCAGCTCCCCGGCGGCGAGCTCAATCGTCTCGCCCTTCAAATAACGCACCGCGCGCGGGTCGTTCGCGCGGAAGCTCACGCTGCGCTGCGCGTCCTCCGGGCGCAGCGCGAGAGCGAGCGCTTGCGCAGGCGCAAAGCGCTGCTTGGCTGCGCCGCCGAGATACCATCCGGGCCGAATGACCCGGATGCCGTCCAGCGGCGGCAAGCCCGGCGGCGCAGCGTACGCATGCTCGCTGCGCCACACCAGCTCGGCGCCGGCCCATGGCGGCGCCGTCAGCTGCTCCGCCGCGAAGCGGGCGAGCGCCTCGCGCGGGTCCGCGCCCGCAGCCGGGCCGGCAGCGCGGCGGCCCGACGGCTGCGGCGCGGCGCCAGTCGCGCGACGAGGCGCCCGGCCTGGCCGCGGCGCAGACGCAGGCGCCGCATCAGCCGGCGGCGCACAGGCAATTCCAGCCGTCCGGTCCGGCGGCTGTGCAGCTTCGCGCCGCCGCAGCACGGCGGCGTAGTGCCCTTCGCCGCAGACGCGATGCGGCCAGAGCCGGGCTGTCCCCGCGACTTCCTCCGCGCGGGGGCTGCCTGCGGGGCCGACCCAATCCGGTCGGCCCGGCTCCCAGCCGCCGCGTCCGCCGGTACGCGGCGCCGGCTCCACCTCGAACTCGGCGTGTTCAGCGAGAAACGCCGCGATAATGTCCTCGTTTTCCTCCGGCGAAAACGTACAGGTCGAATACACAAGCCGTCCGCCCGGCCGCAGCATCCGTCCGGCCTGAGCGAGCAGCGTCGTTTGCATCGCCGCGTATTTGGCCGTCCAGGACGGCTCCCAAGCCTTCGCCATCTCCTCTTCCTTGCGAAACATCCCCTCGCCGGAGCAGGGCGCATCCACCAAGATTTTATCGAAATACGCAGCAAACGCTTGCTCCAGCTTTGCAGGGTCCTCATTGAGTACGACAGCGTTGCGAACGCCGTTCAGCTCGATATTTTTCACCAGCGCCTTCACCCGGTCAGGGTGCACATCATTGGCCACAACAAGCCCTTGGCCTTGCAGCTTGGCTGCGATTTGCGTCGTCTTGCCGCCCGGCGCTGCGCACAAATCCAGCACACGGTCGCCCGGCTCAGGCTGCAGCAGCTCCACCGGGGCCATGGCGCTCGGCTCCTGGATGTAATACAAGCCCGCATGGTAATGCGGATGCTTGCCCGGCCGCGCCGTTTCAGGTACATAAAACCCGGTTGGCGTCCACGGTACAGGCATAAGCGGCCAATCCGCGAGCTGCTGATACGCCTCGACGGACAGCTTGAGCGTATTCACCCGCAGCCCGTAAAGCCTCGGTTCGTCGTAGGAGGCCAGAAAAGCGGGATAGTCCTGCTCCAGCAGCCGCTCCATATGCGTTGTAAAAGCAACAGGCAACGTTCGCCCGGTCATAAAACTTCAACTCATTTCCATCTAGGTCTGCATGCCGTCACGCATGATGTTCATTGTACTGTGAACAGCTCGGCGCAAGCAAGCGGGTCGTGTTCAAAATTCGTTCAACTTTCTTGATAGCTTCTAGCAGGAAACTTTCGGGAAGTAACGAATATTTCTAGAGTACGTTATTCTTAGGCCAGGAAGGAAGAAGCTAAACCCTTATGAAAAAGCTCGTCATTTATTTATCTATCATTGTTGTGCTGTTCGGAGGCTTGTACGTCATTAACCAGCAGTCCAACAGCGCCAAGTACAGCAAGTACGAAAATAACGTGTACGGCATCGCGCCGGACAAGCTGAACCCGGAAACACTCAAGCAGCTTGACGATCCGAACTATCAAAACATTATTTTACCGGCTGCGCTGGACGAGAAGCTGCAGAAAAAAGAGTCGTTTTACCTGTATTATTTCGCTTCGACCTGCATTCACTGTAAAGCAACGACACCGATTTTGATGCCGGCGGCCAAAAACCTGGGCGTTGACGTGAAGCAATTTAACCTGGAAGAATTCAAAAACGGCTGGAACAGCTATAAAATCGAAGCGACGCCAACGCTGATTTACTACAAGGAAGGCAAGGAAGTCGAGCGGATCGTTGGCGAGCAAAACGAAGCGACGCTCAAAACGTTCCTGTCCAAATATAAATCCTGATCCGCCCTCAACAGCTCTGCCGCCAGTCGGCCGGAGCTGTTTTTTTGCTCGTCAGCGAAAAAAAGGCGCGCCCTGCGAAGCGAAGGCAGCACCTTTCTAACCTGTATGAGATTCAAACCGAAAGCAGACGTCCGCTAGTCCTCATGGGCCGCAGGCGGCTGAAGCTTGAGCTGCTCCACCAGCTTCTGGAGGGCGGGATCCGTGACCCGTATTGTCAGATCGTAGCTGGCAAACGGCTCCTCGGTCAGCCGCAGCAGCTTGTTCAGATACACGCGAGCCTCCTGCCGCAGCGTGCCCAGCTCGATGCCAAGCACGTCCTCGGGCTCCCGCTCCAGCTTGTCCAGCGCCGCCGACAGCAGCTTGACCGCGCCCCCCGGATTGCCGTTGTGATGATGGTACAGGCCCACTGCGACTTGCAGCAGGCCCTGGTACAACGTATTCCGTCCTTCCTCCAGCCAAAGCTCCTCCATCACTTCATGACATTCGAAGTAATCGCGCTCCACGTTGAAGTAGTAAACAAACAGCACGTACAGCCGGTCATAGTTTCCCATCAAGCCCGATCCTCCCCGGTTCGCGACGGCAAGCTACGCGTTTTTTTTCGCCCGGCTGATCGCATCCGAAATTTGCTCCGACAGCTCCCTCAGCAGCCACGCATCATTGGTATCCCACAGCTCGTTGAAGCGCATCTGGAACTGGGCCGCCTCGCGCACCCGATGGAAAAAGTACAGCTCCTGGATGCCGTTGAGCACCCGGTTGACGATATTCGAGTTGTCCTCGAACAGCTGCTGGGCCTCCATAATTTCGACCCGGATGCTGCTCATCTCCTGATCCAGCAGGTAGGCGGCTTCGGCCGCCTTGCTAAGCCGGTTCACCACTTCCTCAGGCAGCTCCTCGCGGTATTTATAATTAAGCGAATGCTCGATCGTCGCCCAGAAATTCATCGCCAGCGTACGCAGCTGAATTTCCGCCAGCACCCGCTTCATACCAAGCGCCGTCTGTACCGGATATTCGACAATCATATGATAGCTCCGGTAGCCGCTCGGCTTTTTGTTGACAATATAGTCCTTCTCGTAAACAAGCGTCATATCCTCACGGGCGCGGATCAGCTCGGCGAGCCTGCCGATATCCTCGACAAACTGGCACATAATCCGAATGCCTGCGATATCTTCAATGCCGGTTTCGATTTTTTCCATTGGCACATTCAGCCGCTTCGCTTTGTCGAAGATGCTCGAAATCCGTTTCACCCTGCCGGTTACGAACTCAATCGGTGAATATTCATCGCGGCTTTTCAACTCGCCCCGGAGCGTTTTGAACTTGACCTTTAATTCTTCAACCGTTTGCTCATAAGGGAGCAGAAACTTTTTCCAATCGCGACCATCCATACCGGTAACCCTCCTAGACTAGCCTTGATGCGCAGAACCGACCGCCTCCGAAATATGCCGGAAGCCGTCTTTTTTCAGCAGCTTCCTGATCCCGTCATTTAATTGCTTGACCAAACCCGGCCCTTCATAGATCAACGCCGTGTAAATTTCCACCATACTGGCTCCGGCCCGAATTTTGTCATAAGCGTCCTCAGCCGTAAAAATACCGCCGGAGCCGATAATCGGCAGCTTGCCCTCCGTCAGCCGATACACGGTACGGATCAGCTCGGTGGACTTCGACGTAAGCGGACGTCCGCTCAATCCGCCGGTTTCGCCCCGGTTTGCATGCGTCAGCCCGTCCCGGGTAATCGTCGTATTCGAGACGATAATGCCTGACACGTTGCTGCTCAAAATCGTCGCCACCGTATACGCCGTTTCCTCCTCCGTCAGGTCGGGGGCGATCTTCACAAGCACCGGCTTCTCCCGTCCGCCGAACTTGCCGTGCTGGCTGCGGATTTCTTCCTTGACCGCGGCGAGCAGCCGGGACAAGTCGTCGCCGTGCTGAAGATTGCGCAGGTCCGGCGTATTCGGCGAGCTGATATTGACCACGAAAAAATCCCCGTAGCCATACAGGGAACGAATGCAGGCCCGGTAATCGTCCTCTGCCTGCTCATTTGGCGTCGCTTTGTTTTTGCCTATATTGATCGCAAGCGGAATCGTCCGGCTCCCCTGATTGCGCAAATTCCGCTTCATGCCTTCGATCCCGACGTTATTGAAGCCCATCCGGTTGATCAGCGCCTGGTCCGGCGGCAAGCGGAACAGACGCGGCAGCGGATTGCCCTCCTGCGGCAGCGGCGTCACCGTCCCAACCTCCATGAAGCCAAAGCCGATATTGGAGAAGCCCGGAACGGCTTTGCCGTTTTTATCAAGTCCAGCCGCAAGCCCGACCGGGTTGCTGAACCGGATGCCCCACAGCTCCGTCTGCAGCTCCGGGTGGTCGCCCGTTCCCCACATTGCGCGCAGCAGCGCGCGTCCTCCCGGCACACGGCCCGCCGTATGCAGCCCGTCAATCGTCAGATGATGCGCCTTCTCCGGGTCCATCCGAAACAGCATCGGTTTTGCTAAACGTTTGTACAACATCGTCTTGTCGCCCTCTCCCCGTCCATGTCTGGCTCGTGTAACTCTCTCGTTGACAGTTTATCGTTTTATGAAGGAAAAATAAAGGGGACAAACCATGAAGTTACTGCCGCTAAACCGCTGGCAATATGTTAAAATATGATAAAACCCTTGAAAAGGCAGGGCTGATGTCCAATGTCCAGAAAAAAAGTTACCCCGTTTGCACAACGCAAGGTAAAGCAACCGGACGCGCCAAATAAAAAACTGATCATCTGGGTCGGCTCCATCCTGGGCGTCGTCATCGTCGGCATGGCCGCGCTGCTGATTCTCGGCAACTGATGACTAATCAAGCCAGCGGTACACCTTGTTCGGGTTCGTATCCTGGCCCTGCACAGGCACTTTAAACGGAGCTGCGCTAACGGTCACCGCCGACGGCAGCAGCCCACGTCCGATCGTCACCTTCGTTCCGATCGGCACCATGTCAAACAGCTCCTCGACGTCGGCCTGACGCATCCGCACGCAACCAAGCGACTGATCCTTGCCGATGCTTCTCGGCTGGTTTGTGCCGTGGATGGCGTACAACGTATCGGACAGCGTCATTCCGCGGCTTCCGAAGTCGCCGTCCGATTTGCCGTTCGGGTTGCGCACCTTCTCCGAAATGTCGAACACGCCCTCCGGCGTCCGTTCGCCTCCCAATCCAACCGGGTAGCTGCGCAGCACGATGCTGCCGCTGACGAGCGCCAGCCGGTGCGCCGACTTGTCCACGATGATTTCCAGAGGCTGCTCCAGCGGCTGGACAAGTCCGGTCGGCAGCGGCGGCTGACCCGGCTTCGTCTCCTTGCGCACCGATTCCGCCGCGCTGGCAGGATCGGCTCCGGCAGCAAGCGCGTTATTCCACGCGCCCATCTCAGCCGCAATTGCGGTGCGGTTGCGCTCGAACAGCTCCTGCATGTACGGCGTCAGCCCCGGCAATACATTATCCGGATAGTCGGCGGTCAGCTGCGCGGCTGCAGTCGGCGGCTGCCCGTGCTTGCGCATATAGGCGGCAATGGCCGAATGCAGCACGGCCCGCTGCTCCTGCTGCGACATCCAGCCCGCTACAAGCCCTTCCGCCCGCTGCGCGTCTGTCGGCTCGCAGCTGCACGTCTGGGCATCGTGGTAGTTGACCTGCTGCCTGGACGCATCCTCCTGCGCCTCCACGGACACAAGCGGCTCCGGCTTCTTGAGCCAGTCGATCCATGCGGAATCGGCCAGCGGCATCCCCCGCACGAGAATACCGAAGCTCAGCAGACGCTCCCTGAGCAGCATATGCTGCAGCGCCTGCGAGATCGTGTCCGCCGTCTTCGGACCGACGCCATAATACACATGCCCGGCCTGCAGCTTGGCGGCCGTCATGTCCGGCGGCACTTCGGCCGTCACGGCCGCCCGCTCCGGCTCATAGCCTTCCGAATGAGGCAAGCCCGGCACGAGCAGCAGCAGCAAGCCGAGCAGGGTCAAGACCGCTGTGCGGGACCAGGAGGGCAGCCAGCGCTTGACCCGTTTGGCGCGCTCCCCCCGCTCACTCCGCTTGCCGAGCTTATCCGCTCGTGCCGCAGCCCCAGCCGCAGCTTCCGCCCGCTCGGCGGGCGACAGCGCACTGTCCGGAAAGGGCGGCAGCTCGATGTCAATCTTCTGCTCCTCATAAGCCTCATACACCGCTCCGGCCTGGCCATAGCAATAATTCGCTTTCCCCTGCTTGCCTTGCGCTTCATATTCACGGCCCAGCAAATACCAGGCCATTTTATTTTCAGGATGCTCCCTGACATATTTTTTCAAGTATTGCGGGTCCTGCTTGAAAAAGAGCTGCAGTTGCTCGTCGTTCTCTTTTTTAGTCACGATGCAACCCTCGCTTTCCATCATCTCCCTGTTAATATCGGATGAATCAAGCTTTTTTTGAAGCTTTGAAGCAGAGGGCCGAGCTGCATCAAGGGGAAAGCTCCGCTGCGCCCGGCCAAGCGCCCCCCGCATCCAGCCGTTCCATGATGACCGCTTCGAACGCCTCCACCACCAGCGGGTCAAATTGCGTCCCTTTGCAGCGGATCAGCTCGCGGAGTCCTTCCTGCGGGCTGCGGCCTTTCGCATACGGCCGGTCCGTAGTCATCGCGTCAAATGCGTCGGCGACTGCCACGATCCGAACCAGTAACGGAATTTCCTCGCCGCGCCGCCCTTCCGGATAGCCCGAGCCATCCATATGCTCATGATGATACAAGGCGATCAAGGTCGCATCCCGCATGCTTGATTTCGGCTCCAGCTTGGACAAAATCCGGGCGCCGATTGTCGTATGGGCAATCATCAGCTTGAATTCCTCGTCATTCAGCCGCTCCGCTTTCAGCAGCACCCGGTCAGGGACGCCGATTTTCCCGATATCATGCATAAGAGCGGCCCGGTGAAAGGAAAGGCAGGCTTCCTCCGGCATGCCCAGCTTGCGGGCAATCCAAAGCGAATACAACGCCACTCTCGACGAATGGCCGGCCGTATACGGATCTCGCGAGTCCAGCGCCAGCACCAGGGAATGAATAAGGCTGATCGCAAAAGGATGATCGGAGCCGCGGTCCGCATGCTTCATTTCCGTCGCCGCCTCAAGCAAAAACTCCAGCTCTGTAATCCGTTTCTCCAGTTGCTCAATCCGCTGCTGATATGACTTGCTCTCCTCCGACACGATGCTCCCTCCCCTTGTCCGACAATTTTCCTTCATCTTAAACGAAAAGACTTATTCTGTGAAGAGAAACACGTCCCTTCCCAGAATAAGTCTCCAACTCTCGGTTATTTGCCCGTTTGACCGGCTGACGCCGTCTTTGTGCGCAAAATGGCCGTCCGTGTAACGGCGTCCCACTGCACATCAAGCCCGGTCTGCTCCGCAAAAAAGCGCACCGGCACATAAGTCAAATTTTGCTTGATATAAGGCGCCGCATCCGTAGGCTCCAGCACGTCGGCTTTGCCAGGCTCGCTGCGCTTCACGCCGGTCTGATCAATGACCAGCTCAATCGCCGTACCGCCCTTCGTCAGCCGTACCGTGCGGGTCGCTTCTTCAAACGACACCGCGTAGCCAAGCGCTTCCGTGACGGCGCGCACCGGCACCATCGTTCGTCCGTTGCTGATCTCCGGCGCGGCTTCGAATACAAGCTGCTTCGCATTCAGCGCCACCTTGACCGTATCGTCAGCCGTAATCCCGGCCGGCAGCCGGTATGGCTCAATACGACGAAGCTTGTTGTTGTACGAATCGGCGACAAGCAAGCCGCCGTCCGGCAGCACCGCCACATCGCTCGGTCGCTGAAACCGGGCAAATCCTTCAATGCCGTCGCTTTCGCCCGGCGTACCGGCAATCGAGCCGGTCAGCGTCGTCACCTGGCCGTCAGCTACATAACGGATCACATGATTTTGACTGTCGGCGACGAGAACGCCGCCCCCAGCCGTCACCGTCAATCCAAGCGGGAAATTAAACGCCGCGGACGCTGCTGCACCATCCGCATAGCCGCCTGGCACGTACAACTCCTTCAGCGGCTCGGCCTTGCCGCTTCCCGCCACCGTAGTTACCGTTTTCGCTGTCAGGTCGATGTACCGGATACGCTGGTTGCCCGTATCGCTCACGTACAGATTGCCCTGCGCGTCAAGCGCCAGACCGCTTGGCTCGTTGAACCTGGCCTTGGCCAACGGACCGTCAACGAAGTCGCCTGCAGGCGCAGCCTGACCCGGGGTCACTTCCACAGCCCGGTCAGACTTGTCATTCAACGTGGTCACCTGACCCGACGGCGAAATGCTGCGGATGACATGATTCAACGTATCGGCGACATACACGGTGCCATCGGCCGCTACGGCTACATCCAGCGGGCTGTAAAACCGGGCTGCCGCTCCCGGACCATCCGTGTCCCCGAGCAGCCCGCTTCCGGCCAGCGTCGTTACGCGGCCGGCCGTGTCTATTTTACGAATCGCATGATTGCCTGTATCCGCTACAAACAGATTGCCCGCAGCGTCGGCGGCCAGGCCGTGGGGATTGTTGAACAGCGCGTCGTCCAATGCGCCATCCAGCAGTGTCCCGATCGGCATGCCCTTCGCGTCCTTCTCGAACAGAAGACCCGCATACGTCGAAACCTTGCCCTGCTCCAGCTTGCGCAGCAGATGATTCCGGGAATCCGCTGCCAGAATCGTCTGATCAGGCTTGACCACAACACTGACCGGGATGCGGAAATCCGCAAACGTCAGCGCCCCGTCCTGACTGCCCATATCTCCGCTGCCCGCTTCTGTAGTCACCTGCAGCAGCTGCTGCTCATTGGCCCCGCGCAGCCCGTCTGCCTTCCAGTCCGCTGCCGAAGCTCCGATGCTTCCCGCCCACACAGACGCTGCCAGAGCGCCCGCGATGATCTTGATTGCTTGCTTCATACCGTTCTCCTTCCCTGCCGATCAGGGGCGTTAATTCGTCAGCTTGACCGTCGTGACCGACTGGTCGTTTGGCGACATCTCATAGACTGTATTGCCTTGCTTGTCTACAACCTTGACAACAGCTAGCCTGACGGAGGTTTGGCCCGTCGCACCTGTTTTGACCTGCAACGGGAACTTAATCAACTGGCTTTCATTGCTGCTGAGCACCACCTCAGGCACATTGCCGGATGTTGCCGTCTGGAACCGGACACCGGCATAGATCAATTCCTTCTTGCCGGCAGCGGGCGGCTTTTCGGTCAATGTTTCCGCCGCATACGTGCCGCTGAATATCGTCTGGCCGTTGTCCGGCAAGGAGGCAGGTCCTGTATAGCTCAGCACGTCTGCATCGTACACCAGATTCGCTTGCACGCCGTAAAAAGGCTTGCCGCTGAAGTTTTTCATATCCAGCTGCAGCTCGACCTGTCCATTGGCTGCCTGGCCGATCTGCTTCACCGTGATCTGCGGACCCGGAGGCACGACCTCAATCGCTGGAATGGACAATACCGGACTTGTTCCGCCTTCATTTGTCGCTACCGCCTCCAGCTCAACCATCCCGATCTGCGCAGCCGTAAACGACAGCAAGACAGGCACGGCGGAGCCGCTGCCTCGGCCCGTGGCAACTACCGCTCCAGCCTTCGTTCTCAGCACGATTGAGCTGCCGGAATCAGCCGTCAGAGATACGCCCACCTGGTCGTTCAGCTGTACGCGTGTGACGGCCGTTGGACTGACCAGCACCGGCTTGCCTGGCGCCTGCACGCTGCTGCCGCCACTGCCGGTGTTAGTCGATGGCGTGGTCGCTGATTTCGTATCGTTGTTTTTCTGCTGGTCTGACTCAAACCGCTTCTTTTGTTCCTCCGTCAGCTGGGATTTCAGCTTGTCGAGGGCTGCTTGAGTATCCTTAGCCAGCTTGTCTTGATTTTGCTTGTCGACCTTGCTCAACAGGAGCGCTGCGGCTTCCTTTGATTTTTCGACTTTATTCTGATTATTCGTGATCTCGGATTTACGCTTGTCCCCGGCATTAGACGCCGGCTTTCCGTCAGCCAATGCGGGGTCCGCGCCGGCCTTCTTGTCTAGCGGAGTAACGTTTGACAGATCATACTGGTGCTCCGTGCCCAGCCCCTGATTGATCGACAGGATTTCTTGCTCTGTCATTTTCTGATCCTCGACAGCCTGCTTGGCCAGATTAGAAAGCGCATTATCGAAGTTGTCCAGCACCTTGTCCAGGCTCGGCTTATCCTCGTACAGCAGCGTGGATTCCGGATCAGGCTTTTTCGCGCCTTGCTCCTGCTCCTGCTGCAGCTTCGTTTTTAACTGCTCGTTTTCCTTGTCAATCTCGGTCCGGCTCTCCAAAATTTGCTTGATCAGCTCCGGAGGAGCGTCCTTCAATAGCTGCTCCGGGTCGAGCGTATCGACCATAAACCGCAGATCGTTGCTCTCGCCGCGCGAATTCAGCTCAATCTGCTGCGCCGGGTAGATCGTCGTCTGATTCGTTTGCTGCTGCGGCGTATCGTCCACAATTTCGGTCGTCGTCGTCTCGGCATGGATGACGCCGGAAGCTACGGTCGCATACGTGTTGCCCGTCGTCGGATCGACGCGAATGAGCCAGTGGGTCCCCCGCACGCCCATCACCGCCGTCGGCGTTTCGACCTCAAACTCATCCTCCGAGCTAACGAGAGACTTGACCTTGCTCCACACAGCGCCGGCCCATGACTTGACCTTCGACTTTTTGCCGCCGTCATCAACCAGCTCCGAAATATAAATTTCCGCATTTTCACTGATGGTCACTTCATCATTACGGTCTGCAATATTCAGCACAACCGAGGCTCCGGAGCCTGTGGCGATCAGGTCTCCCTGATTCAGCGCCAGATCCGGATAAACGGAAATCGAACGTGATCCGCCTGCTTTCGTGTAAGTGACATCACCAGTCACTGACACAACAATGGCCGAACGAGCCGATTTGGCGGCCGCAGGTGAAGCCAGACCTGACGAAATCAAACTCAGGACCAACGCAGCGACCAGACACCATAACCAAAACGCCCTGCCCTCCAACCTATGTATACGTACTTCGTGTTTCACTGGGTGTTTCCACTCCTCCATCATAATTAAAATAAGAAAAGCTTCGCATCGTAGCACTTTCGATGACGATACATCCGTGTTTTAGCGGTAGCTTCTCTTGCGATTATAGAATCCTTCAGCTTCAAGCACTGATTTGTTGGAGCCCTTCTGACAACCTCTGTCTGCTTCCCTTTTCTCATTGTAAGGTGGAGGTTTTCAATACGCAACGGGCTGACTGCGAAAAAAGTCGAAACGGTATGAACATTCACATTATTTCCCCGGAAATACTCGCAATTTACCGCTTCACAGACGGCGGCGCAGCGTGAATACCGGTTACCTCGTACAGCTTTAGAGGTACGCTTTTGCCTTTCATAAGCTTCTCGCCTGCATAATTATAATGGAAATAATCCTTCGTCAATTCATACGTCACCTCGGACACGAGCACCTGATTCGGCTGCGTATTCGATTCGATCCGGGCGGCCGTGTTGACATTGTCGCCGATGGCCGTATAGTCGACGCGCAAGTACGACCCGATGTTGCCGACGACCACATCGCCTGTATTAATCCCGATGCCGACAGCAATGGTGACTCCGTATTTCTCCAGAACGTCGGCGCGCACCTTCTCCATCCCTTTCTGAATTTCGAAAGCGGTTTTTACCGCGTAATAAGGATGGTCCGGCACGTCGAGCGGCGCGTTATACAAAATCATGGCGGCGTCGCCGATAAATTTGTCAATCGTCCCGTGGTTGTCCAGCGCGCGCTCGGTAATCAAGTTAAACATCAGGTTCAGAAAGTCGACCACTTCCTCCGGCTTGAGCCGCTCGGACAACGGCGTGAAGCCGCGCACATCAAGGAACAAAATCGTCAGCTCCTTGCTGATGCCGCCCAATTGAATCTCCTGCTCGCTTGTGGCGATTTCCTTAACCAGATCGGGAGAAATGTAACGTCCGAACTGCTTCGTAATATAGTTTTTTTGCTTCGTTTCGAAATACGTCTTCATTGAAATATTGCCAAGATACGCCAGCAAGCCGCAGGCTACCGGGTTAATGACCTCCACGCTCATCAGCATGGACGCAAACAGCACATATTGCCCGCCCAGCAGCACGACGGTAATGCCCAGCATCAGCAGCGCGCCCGATGTGGCGCGAAGACGCCATGTAACAAGCCCGCAGATCAGCGCCGTCACGACGGCCAACGCAAGCTCCAGCAGCGGATTGGCCCGTGTAATGACCTGATCCTTCAAGATTTGGTTCAAAATATTCGCGTGCGCGTAGACCAGATGCATATGATTTTCAATCGGCGTGATCCCTTCATCAGAGCCTGGCGCAACATAGCCGACCAGCACCAGACGGTCCTTGAACACGGACGAAGGCACCTTGCCCTGCAGCACCTGATTAAACGATACCGTCTCGAAATCAAATTCCTTCGCATCCCAGCGAATCATCATCTCGGACTTCGGACGGTCCTTGATCAAGGGCAAATTCAGGTAGCGGTCCACATTGACGCCCGCCATCTGCGCCATCGCCAGACCCAGCGACGGGAACACCCCGTCTGGCGTATCAATCTGCAGCCAGTTGAACCGCACAACGCCGTCCGTCGGGTCAAACGCCGCATTAATGTGCGCCCGGTTGGCATAAGGCTTGAACAGCTCAATCGGCTCCTGCACGCTCCGCGCCTTGATCAGCTCGCCGGCCTTTACCGTTGTGCTCCGGTCAAATTCGCCTTCAAGCAGCGCATGGGACGGCAAAATAATGTTTTTATGCTTGGCCAGCTCAGCCGCGAGCGCCTGGTCGCTCTCCGGCTTGTTGCTCGACGTATATAACTCGATATCGAAGGCAATGACCTTTGCTCCGCCCTCCTCCAGCTTGGCGATCAGCTTAGCATACTCCTTGCGGTCCCAAGGATAAGGGCCTACCTCCTTGATGGATTGCTCGTCAATGCCGACCACGACAATGTCCTCATGCGGCTGCTGGGACATCGTTCCCTGCAAGTTCCAGGACGTCACCTGGTTCGAAAGCACCTGCAGCGTTCCGTATGACAAAAGCAGAATACAGAGCAGCAAGATCAGCCCATTGCCGAGCAAAATAACGTTCGATTTATTCAATTCCTTCTTCATAACTAGCCCCCAGCGGATTAATCTAGCCCCTACATCTTACCATATAAAGCGGAAGGATGGCGTAAATAAATCGTCAAAAAAAGCTAAAAAAAGACCTACCCCGCACTGGTCAGGGTAGGTCTTTGGATGGAGCGGCCCGCTTGTTCCGCTTAGTTGAAAGGAGTGTCTGCAACCTTGATCGAATCGGTAGGGCAGCCGTCTTGCGCATCCTGCAGATCGTCGTACAGATCGTCAGGAATTGCCGTTACGCCTTTGTTGCCGTCGCCGTCAAAAATAACCTCAGCAAGACCCTCATCGTCGTAGTCGTAGATGTCAGGAGCTGTGGCGCCACAGGCGCCACAGGCGATACAGGTATCTTTCTCAACCCAAGTGTATTTAGACATATTCAATCTTCCTCCTCTAATTTAGGTGTACATAGGTGTACAACTTAATGGTTCTTATCCTACCATATAATATTATAAAAAAACGGAAAGTTCAAATAGAAAACAATTGAATATCCCTCTCATTCCCATCGGAGAGCGGGCTTGCTTCACCGTTCTCCGTCCTCCTCGTGCAGCCCCTTCAGCCGCAAATGGTCCATCTGCAACGAGGTGCCGCGCAGCTTGCCGTTGCGAATCAAAGCCGACGGATCATCGCTTAGCATACCCGCCGTCAGCACGGCGCTTTCGCCGAATTTGTCGCGCAGCGCGTCCAGCGTCCGGTTCAGCTTTTCCTTGACCGGCTGCTGCTGGTAGCTGAACAAGTCGAGCTGAACAGCCGCCTCGCTGCGCGGAGTCAAGCTTTGCAGGGTGATGCCGAGCAGCCTGACCGGCTCGCCTTCCTGCCAATAATCGTCGAATAGCCGACAGGCCGTCCGATAACATACATCGGCATGCTCCGTAGGCTCCGCCAGCTTCGCCGCGCGCGTGATCGTCTTCATATCGGGATCGCGCACCGTAATCGACACCGTATGGGCCAGCAGCTCCTGGCGCCGCAGCCTGCGTCCGACCTGATCGGCGATATTCAGCAGCACGCGGTGCAGGTCGGCGCGTCTGGTCATATTAACCGGCAAAGTTGTCGTATGCCCGATCGACTTGCTTTGCTCCCGCTCCGGATTAACCGGTGAATCATCCTCTCCGCAAGCGGCTCGCTTCAGCCAGCTTCCCAGCACCCCGAATTGCTGGATGAGCAGCTTCTCGTCGGCTTTTGCCAGCTCGCCAAGCGTGCGAATATTGAGACGGACCAGCTTTTCAGCCGTTCTCTGGCCGATGCCGAACAAGGTCGCGCAGGGACTGGGCCAGAGCACATTCGGCACATCGCGCTTGCGCAGCACCGAAATACCGTTTGGCTTGCGCATATCGGAGGCCATCTTCGCTAGCAGCTTGTTGGGCGCTATGCCGATCGAACAAGGAAGCCCCAGCTCCTCGCGAATGCGTCGCTGCAGCGTCCCGGCAATTTCCAGCGGCGTCCCCATAGACTTGGAGCCGGTAATATCGACATAACATTCGTCGATGGACATCGTTTCGACCAAGGGGGAATATTCATAGGCAATTCGCATAAATCGCCGGGAAAAATCCCGGTACAAGTCAAAATCCGGCCGGATCAGCAGAAGCTCGGGACAATGCTTGAGCGCCTGGCTGACCAGCATCCCTGTCTTGACGCCGCGAGCGCGGGCCGGATAAGAGCAGGTGACAATAATCCCCTTGCGCAGCTCGACGCTGCCGGCTACAGCCACCTCCTTGCCCCTGTACAGCTCAGGCTCAACCGCCTCATGCACAGAGCAATAGAACGCGTTCATGTCGATATGCAAAATGACCCGGCCGTTCACCGGATACGCATGTGTTGCCGACTGCGAAGGGATTCGTCCAGTCATCGCCAGCCTCCTTTTACCTTACCACATACTCATCTTAGCACATACGTTCGCAAAAAACATCACGCAATTTCCCCCTGACCCGAGAGGTCGGCGTATTCCCGCTAAATCTGATAAATGCCACGTAAAGGGCAGCCAGCCAGCCGCTTGCTCCATGTTTTTTCGGCGAACATCCCCCGCTCCCGTCCACATTGTGTTATAATCAACAATTAGAATTTACATTTGACAAGCCATTACGAAACAGGAGGATTCCCATGACTGGCACGGTAAAAATATTCGATACGACGCTTCGCGACGGCACGCAAGGAGAAGGCGTCAGCCTCTCCGTTGAGGACAAGCTCAAAATTGCGCAGAAGCTCGACGCCCTGGGGGTTACTTATATAGAAGGCGGCTGGCCGGGCAGCAACAACAAGGATATTGACTTTTTTATCCGCGTCAAGGAGCTTGAGCTGAGCCATGCCAAAATTACCGCATTCGGCAGCACGCGCCGTAAAGACACGCTTGCTGCGCAGGACGCCAACCTGAACCGGATTCTGGAAGTCGGCGTTTCCGTCGCAACAATTTTCGGAAAGTCCTGGGATTTTCACGTACACACCGCTATTCAGACGACGCTGGAAGAAAATTTGGCCATGATTTACGACTCCGTCCATTACCTGAAGCAAAACGGACTGGAAGTCATCTATGACGCCGAGCATTTCTTTGACGGTTACAAAAATAACCCGGACTACGCGCTGTCGACGATCCGCCAAGCGGAAGCGGCCGGGGCCGACTGGGTTGTGCTGTGCGATACGAACGGCGGGACGCTGCCGCATGAGATCAGCGAAATTGTCACGGCAGTGCGCCAGCAGCTGCAAGTTCCTATCGGCATTCATGCCCATAACGATTGCGAGCTGGGCGTAGCCAACAGTTTGGCGGCCGTGATGGCCGGAGCAACCCAGGTGCAGGGCACCATCAACGGCTACGGCGAGCGCTGTGGCAATGCCAACCTTGTATCCATCATGCCCACTCTGCAGCTCAAGCTCGGATATAACGTGATCAGCGACGAGCAAATGGCAGCCTTAACAAGCGTGGCGCGTTATGTAAGTGAAATTGCGAATATGCATATGCCGATCAACCAGCCTTATGTAGGAGCGGCGGCATTCGCCCATAAGGGCGGCATCCACGTCTCGGCCATCCTCCGTGACTCCAGCACGTACGAGCATCTGAAGCCGGAGCTGGTCGGCAACAAGCAGCGGGTGCTCGTATCCGAGCTGGCCGGACAAAGCAATCTGGTGTTTAAGGCGCAGGAGTTGGGACTGGACTTTGACATCAATAACGTCCAAACCAAGCAGTTGATTGATCAGATCAAGGAGATGGAGCATCAAGGCTACCAGTTCGAGGGGGCCGACGCGACGCTTGAGCTGCTGATCCGCAACGCCTACGGCAAGCTGGAGGAAGTGTTTTCGCTGGAGTCCTTCAAAATCATGGTTGCCAAAAATCTGAACCAGCCGGTCGTGTCCGAGGCTATCGTCAAGCTGAAGGTTCATGGCCAAACCTGTTATAACGCAGCCGAGGGCAACGGTCCGGTGAATGCGCTCGACAATGCGCTGCGCAAATCTTTAATGAAGTATTATCCGGGCATCCAGAATATCCACCTGTCAGACTATAAAGTGCGTGTGCTTGATGAAAAGGATGCGACGGCGGGCAAGGTTCGCGTGCTGATCGAGTCGTCCGACTTCCAGAACACCTGGAGCACCGTTGGCGTATCCGAAAATATTATTGAAGCAAGCTGGCAGGCGCTGGCGGACAGCATTCGGTACGCGCTGCTGAATCAGACGCGTGCCGACAGCAAGCAGCCGGAGGAGCAGCAGGAACGGCTTGGCCTTGTGAACCATTAACCGTTCAGCTCGAACGGCTCGGCTTGCGAATCATCCGGTGCATCGTGTAAAGAAATCCCGTACCGCTGGTTATCTTGTAAACAAAGTAACCTGAATTTCAGTAACCAGCCCCGGCTGCAGAGCGGTCCCCGTCCAGGACCTGCTCTGCAGCTTTTTGGCGATTATCCGTTAGCGTCCGTCGACGATTCACCGATAAGCTTGCGGATTTTCTGCTCCAGCTCCTCTGGCGTCAGCACATGGATGATTTCCGCCAGCCGCCCCTCCTTGTCGATCAGGAAACTGGTTGGCACAAATAAAATCCGGTAATCTTGCGCCGCACCGCCCGATGTATCAAGCAGCACAGGGAAATTCAGGCGATAACGGCTGACAAAGCCTTTAACATCCTGCATCCGGTCCCCTTTGGTCACATTGACGGCGTACAAATCAAGCTTGTCCCGGTGCCGCTCATAAACCTGCTTCAAAGCGGGCACCTCCTCATGGCACGGATCGCACCACGACGCCCAGAAATTAAGCAGCATCGGCTTGTCCCGTTTGCCGCCGATCGTATACGCCTTGCCGTCCAGCCCCTGAAGCGATTGTGTCGGTACAGGCTGGCTGACGGCAATGACCGGCTTCGCAGGGGCGGCGGCGGCCTGCGCTAGCGGCTCGTTTCTGGCTTGCTGCCACAGTCCCGTTGCTGTCAGTGCGAGCGCTGCCAGCCCGATCAGTACATTTGTTTTTTTCATGAAAGGCTCGGCTCCTCTACGGCTTGATGTACCTGACAGTATGCCCACGTTTGTTCCATTCATTCCCGGCGTCGGTACGGCCCGTTGCAGGTCGGACTCGCATGGGATACGCTGCTTCAGGGCATAGTAACTCCTAAAATTGGCTTCCCTGGAGGTACAAGCACAGCTATGGAAAAAACAAAACGGAAGCGGCTTACGATCACCTTCGAAAACGACATCATCGCTGATGAGCAGGTCCAGCCGCACAAGCAATCGGCCGCCTCGGGCAAGCAGGCGTCAGCAGCCTCCGGCTCGCGCGGGCTCATCTGGGAATTTATCGCCCTCGCGACAGTCCCGCTTGTGCTGGTACTCGGCAACTCCATGCTGGTGCCGATTTTGCCGGACCTGCAGACGCGGCTTGGCATCAGCCAGCTGCAAAGCAGCCTCGTGATCACCTTGTTTTCGGTAACAGCCGGACTCGTCATTCCGGTATCGGGTTATTTATCCGACCGGCTGTCGCGAAAAGCGGTGATGATCCCTTCTTTGATTATTTACGGCAGCGCAGGCGTGCTGGCCGGCCTCGGCGCCGTATGGAACTCCTATACCATGATGATGATCGGGCGGGTGCTTCAAGGGCTCGGAGCAGCCGGAACAGCGCCAATTGCAATGGCGTTGGCCGGAGATTTATACAATGACGGCACGGAAAGCAAAGCGCTTGGTCTGACCGAAGCTTCCAATGGCTTTGGCAAAGTGCTCAGTCCTATTTTCGGCTCGCTGCTTGCGCTGATCGTCTGGTATGCCGCTTTTTTTGCCTTTCCCGTCTTCTGCCTGCTCGCGCTGCTGGCGGTCCTTTTTTTGCTGAAGGAGCCGAAGCGGACAACCGAGCCGCCCAAGCTGGGCGCGTATGTCGGACAAATCGGCAGCGTCATGAAGCAGAAGGGCCGCTGGCTGATCACGTCCTTTTTCGCCGGAGCTGCGGCTTTGTTTGTGCTGTTTGGTGTTCTGTTTTATTTATCCAACATACTGGAGGAGCCTCCGTACAGTATCCAGGGCGTAAAAAAAGGCTTGGTGCTGGCAATCCCGCTGCTTGGACTGGTCATCACCTCCTACACGACCGGGGCCACGATTAAAAAAAACGGCACCTTGATGCGCTGGCTTATGATGATCGGACTCGGGCTGATGACGGCAGCGCTCGGAGCTTGTATTTTTTTGCTTCAAAGCCATCTGGTTGTGTTTATCGGGCTGCTCACATTAAGCAGTATTGGAACAGGCCTGCTGCTGCCCTGCCTGAATACGATGATTACCGGCTCGGTCGAACGGGATCAGCGGGGTATGATTACCTCGATCTACAGCAGTCTGCGCTTTCTCGGCGTAGCTGCCGGTCCCCCGCTGTTCGGCTGGATGATGGAGCGGTCCCATCAGCTTGTATTTATCAGTGTTGCCCTCTTAACGGCCTTGACATTGGCGCTTGTAGGGGGGCTGGTCAAACCGCATGGAACGCTTGGAGATGCAGGCAAATGACAGAAACGGGGACGGGGGCTATAATGAGGAGACAAGGCATTTAGCTGCAAAGCAAAGGACGAGGCGCGAGATGATCAGCAGTGTGGACATAACCATTACCCGCGATGCCTTCCAGGCCGCGGTGAATCATTCCAGAAGCTTATTTCCGCAGGAGGGCTGCGGACTTTTATTCGGCAGCGCAGCAAGCGCCGACGGAGCTCCGGACTCCGCGCCGCGGGTTGTCCGGTTTATGCCGATCGCCAACGTGGCGGCTAATCCGGAACGGAGCTTCGACATGCATCCCAAGCAGCTTATTGAAGCGCTGTACGCCGCTGCGCGCACCACCACAGACAGCGGGCCGCTGGAGCTGCTTGGCCTGCTCCATTCCCATCCCGGCGGTTCGCTCCCTCCTTCGGCGGCCGACCTCGGTTCCCTCTGGCATACGACGCCGAGCCACTGGATCGTATCGCTGAGTAATGGAGGGGAGCCGCTGGTCAAGGCTTACCGATACGTCGGAGCCAGCCGCACCGACAGACGCGCCGTTCCCCTTGCGTTCAGGATGGGATGATTCCGCCGCCCGCGCCTTAGGCTTGAAGCAAGCAAAAAATCTTCGGACGCCTGCAGCGGTCCGAAGTGATTAATGCCGGCTGAGCTGCGCATACAGATCGCCTAAGGTTTGAACATCCCGGTCCTTCGCTTCGCCAAGCAATCTGGACCACAAGGTAGCCGTCATCCGCGCATCCTCCAGCGCATGATGCCGCTGGGTGACTTCGACGCCGTACACATCCAGCAGCGTGTCCAGATCATACGATTTCAGCCGAGGATTAAGCCACTTGGCGACCATCATCGTATCAAGCAGGCGATGCGTTAAATTTACCTTGGAGGTGCGCCACAACGCCGCATTCAGAAAATGCTTGTCATGCCCTGTGCCATGGGCGACCAGCACCTTCTGCTGGACAAATTCCAGAAAGCCGCGCAGCGCCGACAGCAGCTCAGGAGCTTCCGACACCTCCGAATTGCTGATGCCCGTCAGTTCCTCGATTTCCGAAGGGATCGTCCGTTTGGGATTAACCAGACTGTAATACGTATCATCCGCAACGACCTCAGAGCCGTTAACTGCAACCGCGCCGAACGAAATAATTTCATCCCCGTTATAAGGAGAGAAGCCGGTCGTTTCCAGATCGAACACAACCAGCTCAACGGTTTCCAGTGGAATTTCATACAAGGAATTTTTGCGCTGCTCCTTCATCATCGAACGGATAAACGCCATCTGCTGCGCGCTCTGCATATCAAACATGGAGGTGATGGCAGGCGTCAATCCGCCCATCTTGTACAGACTCCACATTCTTCCCGACGGCCTCATATCCTTCATATCCGTTCACCTTACCCTTCTGGCCTCTTGCTGTTTTCAATTTCCGTATTGACCGATTTTTTCACAAACTTCTGCAGCTCGCCCGCAATGCGCAGACAAAGCTTTAATTCAGTCGTCCGGCTTCTCGTCAACAGCTCGGGCGTCAGCATGCCTCTGGATGAATATAACCCGTCATCGAGCTGATACGGCGTCGTCGAGCGCAGCTTGAGCGCGATCGCCAGCGCATCGAGCCAATCATGTCCCATATCGTCCGGCACGTCGCCCCGTTCGATCAGCTGCCGAATGCGCCCTTCCGTTGACGTCACGCGAATGCCCGCCTCCAGCGCCAGCAAGCGCACTCCGTTTACAATCGGAATGTAGGCGCCGTATTTCACATCGACACCGCCCGCGTCAACACCGTAGCGCTCCTTGATCAGCTGGCCGAAAATGCCGATCGACGCCTTGTGATGCAGCGTATTGCGCTGCATGTGGCCGTACATGGCCGGATGCTTCTGCACATAACGGAGCAGCCCCTCCATCAGCTCATCCGCCAGCCGCTCCTCCCCATAAATGACCCGCATATCGGCCAAGATGAGCAAGTAACGCACATTTTCCCAATTCGGCTCCTGCAGCCACCCATCCACCATCGTTCGGTAACCGGAAAGCGGCTGCCTCCACCTGTCTGTCGTAGACAAAACGCCGCCGCTGCACAGCGGATACCCGACCGTTTCCAGATTAGCCGACACCGCCGCCGCCAGCTCCTTAAAAAACAGCCCGGCCCGGTCGCGCAGCTCTTCATCGTCAGGATCGCTGTAAACAAGCCCGTTGTCCTGGTCGCTCCATAACGTTTGCTCAAACCGGCCGCCGCTGCCGAACAGCAAGAAGGCATAAGGGACCGGAGCCGTCTCCTTCCGTTCCCCGCATACGCTGCTTTCGGTCAGCTCGATCACACGTCTGATCACTGCATCGTGAAGCCGATTGACCCCGTTGTTCCACTCAAAGGACGGGTCCGAAGGAAGATGCTGCAGCAGCAGCTCATGGGCCCGGTCGCGCAGCAACCGCATCTCATGAAAATCCCGGGCCTCTGTTGCCTCTCGGATCATGTTGACCCATACTTGACGCTCCATATCTGATCTCCCCTCGCCAGCCGCCGGATCTGGTCACACCACGTAGGCTGCTGTCACTTTACAGCTCGTGCGCAGCTTTCTTGATTTGCTCCGGGTATCCGTACGTGCCATGCTCCGACAAGTCCAGCCCGATAATTTCTTCCTCCTCCGTAACTCGCAAGCCGATCGTCGCCTTCATCGCATACAAAATCACCGAAGACAACACCAGCACAAACAAAAACGCTCCGACCACGCCCAACGCCTGCACACCAAGCTGCTCGAAGCCTCCGCCGTAAAATAAGCCGGCCTTGCCCACCCCGACCTTCTCGGCAAGCTCGGGCGTCGCGAACAAGCCGGTAGACAACGTTCCCCATACGCCGGCGATGCCATGCACGGAAAATGCGTACACCGGGTCGTCGATGCCTGCGCGTTCAAACCATTGAGCCGTGAAAAACGTAATGATGCCTGCAATCGAGCCGATAATAACAGCATCGCGCGGCGTTACGAAAGCACAAGCTGCGGTAATCGCCACCAACGCAGCCAGCACGCCGTTCAGCATACTCGGAATGTCCGCTTTGCCGAAATAAATCCACGAGACGACCATCGCCGCCACCGCTCCAGCAGCAGCAGCCAGGTTGGTCGTCAACGCCACATGACCGAAAAATCCGTCGCCCGTAGCGCTGAGCGTCGAGCCGGCATTAAATCCGAACCAGCCGATCCATAAAATAATGACGCCGAGCACAGACAACACCTGGTTATGACCCGGAATCAGATTAGGCGTCCGGTCCTTGTTGTATTTGCCGATCCGCGGCTTCAAGAGCACAGTAGCTACCAGCGCCGCCGTCGCCCCCTGCAAATGGACAACCGTCGAGCCGGCAAAGTCCTGCATGCCGATCACGCCCAGCCAGCCGCCGCCCCAAACCCAGTGCGCAACGATCGGATATATAACAATTGTATACAAAATTCCGAAGATGAAATACACGGACAGCTTGCCGCGTTCCGCAAATCCGCCCCACGCAATGGCCAGCGATACACCGGCAAAGGCCAGCTGGAACAGAAACAAAATTCCGATCGGAATCGGCGACTCTGCGAACAGCCCGAAGCTCGCCTTCACCTGCTCCACCGTGCCGTCCAGAAAAAATCCGCTCGTGCCAATAAAGCTGTTGCCATCGCCAAAGGCCAACCCGAACCCTACCGCCCAAAACGCAATCGCGCATAAGCCGAACGTTAAAATCGTTTTACCGGCTACGTGCCCGGCATTTTTCATCCGCGTTGATCCTGCTTCCAGCAAAGCAAAGCCCGCTTGCATGAAAATAACGAGGATAGCGGCCACCATAACCCAGACGGAATCAATGGCGGCGGCCAGCTGGGCTGGCGTCTTCTCATCCGCCGCAAACGCCAAAGCAGCAGGCGCCAATCCCGTACAAACAGCTAACGAATAGATGAGTTTTTTTACCACATGGACCACTCCTCTAATTTGCGTAACTTTTAATGACATCTCATGGTAATATTAATATCATTATATGCAGCTTCCGCACATTATGCAATGCATTTTTTCGTTTATTCCCAGCATATACGAAAAATTAGCTGACATTCAACCTTAAACATTCGTGTTCTTGGCACAAAACTATTGAATTTTCGGAGATTCTCTCCTTTCATAGTATGATTTACTGAACACGCTCAGAACACAGAGTAATAAAAAAGAACGTAAAAGCATAACGTTTGACTGTATGGTTTGGAATGAGTATCATGATAATAAAGAGGTGAGCGAACATGGGGATATGAAGCTGTACAGAATCGGTGAGCTGGCGCGCTTATCCGAAGTAAGCCTTAGGACGATCGACTACTATACGAAGCTCGGACTCATCGAGCCTGAGTCGAGATCCGACACCAATTATCGTCTTTACAGCGATGAAACCTTATTGAGGCTGAAACGTATTGAAACGATGAAGCGTGAAAAGTATAGCCTGGAGGAAATCAAGGCTGATTTGACCTTATGGAACAAGGTTAGCAAGGATGAGCTGGTGACAGATAAACTTACATCGCTGCAGCTCAAGCTGGCGCAACTGGAAAAGGAAGTGCGCGAGGTTGGGCCGCTCGTTGAGAAGCTCAAGCCGACACAGCTCAAAAACCTGCACCAGAAGCTGACGCCTTCCGCGGCCGCATGCATCGAAGCGCTGCTGCTGCTGGTGGGCAAAGGTCCACTTTCCTAACTATACCTTTTCACTTATTACACATACGGAGGGAATAAAATCTATGTTTTTTCACCCTATGGATTTTCTGATCATTATTGCATTTGGTCTCTCCTTATGGGCTCAATTCCGGGTTAAAGGCACCTTTAACAAATGGTCCGAGGTGCCGGTTCAGTCCGGCATGACCGGCTACGAAGCAGCCCGGCGGATGCTCGATGCCAACGGCTTGCATGATGTGCCGGTTGAGCCGGTGCCAGGCGCGCTGACTGACCATTACGACCCGATGGCCCGCGCCGTCCGCTTGTCAGAGCCCGTTTATTATGAGAGCACCATTTCAGCCGTATCGGTCGCCTGCCATGAGGTTGGCCACGCCATTCAGCACAAAGTCCATTATCCGATGCTGGTTATGCGTCACCGGATGTTCCCGGTCGTCAACATTACCTCCGGCGTTGCGCCTTTTATGATTTTGGCCGGTCTGTTTTTCCAGCAGTTTAATTTCCTGCTTGGTCTTGGTATTATTTTCTTCTCGGCGGCTGTTGCCTTCCAACTGGTTACGCTGCCTGTCGAATTTAACGCCAGCAACCGCGCCCGCGACCTGATGGTCGCCGAAGGCTACATTACCAACGAAGAAGAACGCGGAGTAGCGAAGGTGCTTAACGCCGCCGCCCTGACTTACGTAGCCGCTGCGCTGATTTCCCTGCTGGAGCTGATCAAGTACCTGATGATTTTCAACAGCCGCAGCAACGATTAAGACACAGAACCAGCCGCTCCAGCCCGATAGCAGGGGCAAGAGGGAAAGCATCAAATTGTGAATCAAAAGCCGTCAGCAGCTCTTCACAGAGCCTGTCTGACGGCTTTTTTGCAGCTATTCGGCATCAGCAGGCTGCTGTTGCGTCGGCTCGAACCATAACTCGCGAAACTGTACCCACCCGAGCGCATTCAGCGATACATTTTTCAACGAGGAGTGGAACACCGTGCTCTGCGTATAATGCAGCAGAAATATAATATTGCACTGCTCCTCGATCAGCTGCTGCAGCCTTTTCAGATAAACGCTCCTCGTCTGACTCGAATGCTCCTGGTAAAGCCGTTCCAGCAGCCAATTCGCCTGCGCCCTCAGCTCATCGCTCAGATGCATATGAATCGCGCTGTTATCCGCCAAAAACAGCTCAACGATGGACAGCTCCGGGTCATGCTCCAGCACATTGCAGGTAAAGGCCAGCTGTGTTTCCGTCATCTGCTGCCTGTAGCCTTCCAGATCATACGGCCGCAGCAGCACTTCGTAAGCAATTCCAAGCTGATCCAGTTGAGCGCACAGTCCTTCTCCTTCCTCGGAAAACTTGTCATTGACCGACAAGGTCAACCGCTCGCCCGCATAACCGCTCGCCCGCAGCAGGCTGGCCGCCAGCACCGGATCATACCGCGGGTCCGTATCACTGGATTCCCATGTCTGCTCATAAAACCATGTTGCAAAACGCGTGTCCACGACTGATCCGCTTCCGATCATCGCCCGGCGGTCTATCCCGCACGCCAGCGCCTGCCGAAACAACAGCTGCCGCTGAACGCCGGGCACTTGAAGATTAAACGTCAGAAAGCTGCAATTGCGGCCCCGCCGCTTCACCACTCCCCAGTGATCCGGCAGCTCCACATCGGTCCGGTTCTGATACTGCATCTGGTAGGCGCACGACTCCGATGAAATCGTGGTCCGCAAATAATTTTGCGCGTACCAGACTTCAATCCGGTCCAGATGCGCCCGCTTGTCGAAATATCGCGGGAACGCCTCCAGCACCAGCATATGCTCGTCATTCCGGGCTAATTTAAACGGCCCTGTACCGACCGGCTTGCGCTGAAATTGCTCTCCCAGCTCCGTAACCGCATCCCGGGGAACAATCGAAGCGCGGTCCAGACTCAGATGATTCAGGAACAACGGATTAGCCCGGCGCAGCCGAATACGAACAGCATGCGGACCAATCGTTTCGATCTGCTCCACATCCTTGAACAGCCAGCCGTAAGGAGATTTTAATTTCACATTTTGCAGCCGCTCCAGCGTAAACTTCACATCGTCGGACACGAGCTCCCGCCCATGATGGAAATAGACGCTTTTGCGCAAATAAAACGTCCACTCCGTCGACGTGCTGTCACTCGTCCAATAGTGGGCAAGCTGGCCGTCAAAAGCAGACGTCTGCTCATTATACTTGACCAGCACATCAAACAGCTGCTGCACCATATGGCATTCGGCAACAAAGGTCAGCCGTGACGGGTCCAGACATTCGATCCGCTTGCCGTAAGGCAGCCGCAGCGTATCCACGGTCCGATCATCCTTGGTTTCCGGGTGAAACCCGAACTGGCTATCCAGCCATTCGACAAACTGCTCCTTTGCATTCCCCACATGCTTATATGCCTCCAGATACGCATAAGCCTCTTGAATATTTCCTCTGCGGACATAAGCCTGCGCCGCCTCCAGCACAATCTGCTCGCTTCTGGCAAGCAAGGTCAGCCTTGACCGATGACCGCGACCCCGTCCGGGCGTCCAGCGAATCCAGCCGGCTTCCTCCATCTTCTTCAGCACAAGATTCACATTGCGGGTCGAGCAATTAAATAACTGGCTCAGCTCCTCCAGCCCGATCTCCAGCTCCTGCTGCTCTACCGCCTGCGGATAGCGATTGCACAGGCTCAAGTAATAATAATCGTTCACAGTCCCGGCCTCCCTGCAAAAAGGTGAAGGAAATAAAATACATGCTACACTTTTTAATCACCTTTATCAAGCTATAATCAGGATTAGAGATTAGAGCAATCACCCCACCTGATTCGGAGTGTGAACATGATGATGAACCTGTTTGAACTGGAACTGCGCATGCAAGAGCAAAGCGAGCTGAGAGGGCGGCCGGCAGCCGGCTTTCTCCGCAGCGGCATCCCGCTGGTCGATTTGCTGCTCGGAGCGGTGCTGCTGGGCTGTATGATCTGATCCTGTACGGTCCGATCCTGTACGGTCTGATCCTGTACGGTCTGATCCCGCTCCGTACCGGCTCGCTATGTGTTATTCCCCTGCTGTACCCGGATAAAATCAAGCAAAAACTTGCGGAAGCCTTCGGCCACAAGCGGAAGCTTGTCGCCGGACCGCTGAATCAGACCGACGCTGCGGATGACGCGCGGCTCGGTCACCTTCACTTTCGCCGGCTGCAGCTGGCTAATCTCCGTAAGCGCCATCTCAGGCAGCAAGCTAACTCCCATTCCCGCCGCGACAAGTCCCCGGATCGTATCCGTCTCCTCGCCCTCGAACCCGATCTGCGGGCTGAATCCGGCCTTGGCACATGCCTCCAGCACAATGTTGCGAAGCGAGTATTCCTCGCTGAACATCACAAACGATTCATCCCGCAGCTGCTCCAGCCGGATTGCTTCCTGGCTCGCCAGCACATGATTTTGCGGCACGATCGCATACAGCTCCTCCTGAAGCAGCAGGTCGCCGCTGACCTGGCCGTGCTTCTCGGGAAAAGGCGAAATGAACGACAAGTCAATTTCACCTTTCATGACGTCGCGAATCAGGCTGTTGTATGTCCCTTGACGCAGCCGGAATTTCACCTTGGGGTACGATTCGCGAAACCGGGCCACGACGGTGGGCAGCAAATAAATGCCGAGACTATGCGGAAAGCCGATCCGGATTTCCCCCTGCTCCGGGTCCATGAATTCATGCACCTCGCTCACAGCCCGCTCCAGATCGATCAGTATGCTTTCTGCGCGGCATAAAAACAGCTTCCCTACCGATGTCAGCTGCAGGTTTCTCCCCTTCTGTACGAACAGCTGAACGCCCAGCTCTTCCTCCAGCTGATGAATTTGCCGGCTGACGGCGGACTGCGCAACATGCAGTTCTTCCGCCGCCTGGGTCACATGCTGCTTGCGCGCTACCTTGATAAAATAATGCAGTTGTCTAAGTTCCACGGCGCATCCTGCCTCCTGTGCTTCCATCACTCAAGCTCTCGTATTGGACAAGGTCTCCCTTAAAAGCTTATAATAATACTCGGTGAACTACCAAATTTTGCTCAAACGCTAAGGAGGCCCATGTACACATGGCACAAGCTACCCTGAAAGGCAACCCTATCACACTGGTCGGCCCGACGCTGCAAGTCGGCGACAAAGCACCTGACTTCACAGTGAACAAAAACCTGCTTGAAACTGCATCTCTTTCCGATTATGCCGGTAAAGTGAAGCTGATCAGCGTAGTGCCTTCCCTGGACACTGGCGTTTGCGATGCGCAAACCCGTCGTTTCAATGAAGAAGCAGCCAAGCTCGGCGATAACGTGGTCATCCTGACCATCAGCAACGACCTTCCGTTCGCGCAATCCCGCTGGTGTGGCGCTGCAGGCATCGACAAAGTAATCACGTTGTCTGACTACAAAAACCACTCGTTCGGCAAAAACTATGGCGTGCTGATTCAAGAAATTCACCTGCTGATGCGCTCCATTTTTGTCATCGACGCCAACGACAACATTCAATACGTGGAATACCTCGGCGAAATGACGGATTCCCCGAACTTCGAAGCAGCTGTTGAAGCTGTGAAAAAGCTCGTTTAATCCCGGATCAGACACAAATATAAAAACAGCGTGGAGCCCACGCTGTTTTTATTTGCGTATCTGTAAGCGCAGCCTGACGGAGCATTCTCATTCATTGATTTTGTAGGCAGCCAGTTTTCGATCAATATGCTTGAATATGTCGAGAATCGTCCGGTAATTGGAACCCAGATCACCCAGCGATCCTCTGGAGGCTGAGTAGGCGTCAATCGCCGTTTTCAACGGATTGATTCCGAAAAGCGTGACCGTAATATCTTGCGTACGGCCTGTAATGGTCCGTTTCTCCAGTACAATTTCTCCAACACTGCGAACCTCGTGCAGCAGCTTGTACCCGTTCAGCTTCTTAAACATGTTGATTACTTCATCCCAAGCCTCATCCTTGGACAATTTATAATAACGGGTTTTCAGCAGCGGATCCTTGGCTTTATCTCCCGTCGTTTCATGGCTGCGGATCAGACCGATTAAGGTTCGCTGTAGCAACACATTCCCTCCCATACGAAGTTCCATATCTATTCCGGTGTACACTATCCTTTATCATAACACTGTTTAGATGGAAGAGAAAGAGGGAAAGCGCTTTTTCTGCAAAAAGTGTCAAGCTTACACGCCCGGCAAACTGCTTCTTGCAAGTTCCCGCCTCCTCAGAACAAAAAGCCGCAACGGCGGGAACCGATGCGGCTGACAATGACTGTTGAAGGATTAATTTAGAATACCGATTGCGACGCGCCTTCCCAGTCTTTCAGGAAACGCTCGATGCCGCTGTCTGTCAGCGGATGACGAACCATCTGCTGAATAACTTTGTAAGGAACCGTCGCGATGTGCGCGCCAAGCAAAGCCGCATCAATTACATGCGTCGTCGTTCTTACGCTTGCGGTAATAATTTCCGAAGAAATGTTATGTACCTGGAAAATTTGGCTGATTTCTTTAATCAGGTTCATCCCGACCTGGTTGATGTCATCCAGACGCCCAACAAACGGCGACACGTAGGTTGCGCCAGCGCGTGCAGCCAGCAAGGCTTGCGTCGAGCTGAAAATCAGCGTGACGTTCGTCTTGATGCCGAGCTCCGTCAGCCGTTTCGTTGCGATCAATCCATCTTCCGTCATTGGAACTTTGACAACGATGCCGTCGCCAAGAGCTGCGAGCTTCTTGCCTTGCTCTACCATCTCATCAGCCTTCAGGCTGATCACTTCCGCACTGATTGGCAGGTTGCCAACGATTGACGCGATTTCCTTGACCGTCTCAAAAAAATCTCTTCCCTCTTTGGCAATCAGGGAAGGATTGGTCGTAACGCCCGCAATCACTCCAAGTTCATGTGCTTTGCGAATATCTTCTACGTTGGCCGTGTCGATGAACAGCTTCATTTCCTACATCCCTTCTACGTATCTCGAGTTTTGGACACAAAAAAACCCGCATATGCCGTCCGGTTCCGTGTCTCGAACCTGCCTAAGCAGGTGGGTGTCCGCAGAATCGGTTTTGAAGTCCCCGTTCGGGGGCATGTCAGCCGCGATCCAATGTAGGTCTCCCGAGAAACAGTCATTGGTTCAAAACAACGTTAAAACCGAAACGTACATCGCAGGATTTTGTTGTAGCCTTATTATAGTCCAATCAGGTTCGATTGTAAACCTGACAATTCCATCCTTTTTTCATACTCAAGACGGATCACGTTTTTCGTCCGCTTCCGGCTTCGCTGCGTAAACCGAAGGTTCGTCGCGCTTCGGCTTCTCGGCCGCCAGCACCGCCTCCTGCTCAGTCAGCTCGTCAACCTCTTCGTTGTCCTGCTTGGCGACCAGCTGCTGCTGCTTCTCCTGCAGCTTGCCAAAAATCAGGTTGAAATGCCAGAACGACGAAATCGCCATCAGACTGCCCATGAAAAACGGAATCAGAAACGTAAATACGGCAAAGCTCACATACAAAATAATCCCGTTAACCGCGATCATCGACAACGAACGAACCGGGCTGCCAATCGTAATGAGCACCGCGTTTTTAATAATTTGGAAAGTTTTCATATGCAGATGGGTCAAAATCGAGAAAAAATGAAACATGGAAATGATCAGCATAATCGAAATCGACAGCACCAGAAACCGCAGCAGACCAAACATGCCCGCCTGGTTGCCGTAATACCTAAAATTGGCGATCAGGATGACCGCAAACAAAGCGTAAATCAGCCCGCCAAGCATCGCCTGCACGTAATTGGATTTGAAGCCGCGAAAAAAGGTCTTGAACAAGGGCACATCTTCATCACCCGTTACCCATTTGCGGGCTACGCTGAACATGGCCGCCGTTGACGGGAATAAAGTAAACGGTGCCAAAACTCCCATTACAATCAAGCCGGAATAAATATTGCTTTCCGTGGCCGTCGGGATAAAAAGCGAAAGTGACGCCAGAAAAAACGGCAGGCCGCAAATAATCCACAGCACGTTGATGACCGATAACCGCATAATCCACTCGGATATCCGGTAAAACCCACCCATGATTCCTCTAAATTCCAACAGAGACGCCTCCTTCAATCTACTTCCCTTATTTTATCATCCGGCTTCGCCATGGTCAAAACGGTTACATCCATTCTGATATGTTAAAAAAGCAAGCCCAAACGGGCTTGCTTTGACGTGCCGAACTTAAACGAGCGTCTCTTCGTTCGGACGGCTGCTTGGACGGGATTGCCCGCCGCGGTAGTCGCTGCGTCCTTCAGGACGGGAGTCCGAGCGTCCACGGTAATCGCGGTTATCGCGATAGCCGCCGCCACCTTGACGACCGCCGTCACGGCGGTTGCCGCTACGGTCTCCACCGCTTCCATAAGGGCGGTCATTGCGGCGTGCGCCGCCTGCCGTACCGTAGGAGCCGGATGGTCTGCGACCGTTTGAGCGTACATCCGGACGGCGTTTTTTCGCACGGATCGGATCTTCCGGAGTCAGGTCGATATCGACTTCCTTCTTGTCCCCGCCTGTCAGCAGCTTGAGCGCTGCCGCAAGCAAATGCACGGAATCATGCTGCTCTAGCAAAGAAATCGCCAAGCCTTTGTATTCGTTGTGCTCTTCCTTCTCCAACACCTCAAGCACACGCTCGGCTGTCAGCTTTTGCTTGCCCTCGATCGCTTCAGCCAGGCTTGGCATCGGCTTGCGGGTAATGCGGTGACGCGTAATTTTCTCGATAAAATGCAGGTGATCAATCTCACGCGGCGTCACGAAGGAATAAGCAACGCCTTCTTTACCCGCACGGCCGGTACGACCGATCCGGTGAACGTAGCTTTCAGGGTCTTGCGGCAGGTCAAAGTTGATAACGTGCGTTACGCCCGATACGTCCAGACCACGTGCCGCTACGTCCGTTGCAACCAGCACCTCGATGCTGCCGTCGCGGAATTTGCGCATTACGTTGTCGCGCTGGTTTTGCGAGAGGTCGCCATGCAAGCCTTCAGCCGAGTAACCGCGCTTCTGAAGCGCCTCGGACAACTCATCGACACGACGCTTTGTGCGTCCGAAGATGATCGCCAGATCAGGGGACTCCATATCAATAAGCCGGCACAGCGCTTCGAACTTCTGGCGCTCATGCAATTCGATATACGCTTGCTCGATCAGCGGAGCGCTGACTTGCTTAGGAATAACCGAAACATGCTCAGGATTTCTCAGGAACTGCTGAGCCAGCCGTTGAATGTTAACCGGCATTGTAGCCGAGAACAGCATCGTTTGGCGCTCTTCCGGCACCAGGCGCAGGATGGACTGAATGTCCTCCATAAAGCCCATGTCCAGCATTTCATCCGCTTCGTCGAGGATCACGGTCTGCACGTCATCCAGCTTGATCGTTTTGCGGTTGATATGGTCAAGGAGTCGTCCCGGCGTACCGATAATAATTTGCGGCTTTCTGCGCAGGCCGCGGATTTGCTTCACGATATCCTGACCGCCGTAGATGGGCAGCGAACGGATGCCCTTGAACCGTCCGAGCTTCTCGATTTCTTCGGCAACCTGAATCGCGAGCTCGCGTGTCGGACACATGATCAGCGCTACGATCCGCTCTTCCTTAATGTCAATTTTGTTGATCAGCGGAATTCCGAATGCGGCGGTTTTCCCTGTTCCCGTCTGTGCTTGACCGATCAAATCGCGGCCCTCCATCGCTACGGGAATAGCTTTGTCCTGAATCGGCGTCGATTCTTCAAAGCCCATTTCCGTAATGGCGCGCAATACTTTCGGTTCCAAACCAAATTCACTAAACGTTTTCAAATGATTTCATTCTCCTTTTTACTTTGAGGTTCTCGGTTTATATACTTAAGTGCGACTCCTATCTTTTCTTTAGTTACTCTCTTCATGAGAAACACTTCTCAAGCTGTGTCAATAATGAACAGTCAAGGCCGTACTTAAGAATATCTTTAGTATTATATCACAAGCGGCGATTATATTCCACAAGCCCTGAAAATGAAACCCGCGAAACTTTAATATCGTATATAATACAATTATGAGCCATTGACCAAAAGGAGCGACAAAATTATGTCCATATGGAAACGAGTCAGCGATATATGGAAAAGCAACAAGGCGGCGCCTGAAGTGAAAGCCAAAGACCCGCTGCTGGATACGAAAGTAGGCGACATTGTGAACGTTGACCTGGAGGAGTACGTGGTGTCGGGTAAAGTGGTATACTTTGATCACGGCTTCGCCCCTCACCGGATCGCGTATTACTTGCAGAACGGCAAGCAGATCAGCTGCCTGCTGATTGAGTTGGGCCGCACCTACGAATGTTTTATTTGCGAATTCGTGGAGGGCTCGCTGGATGATCCGAGCGATGTGCCGACCCGGCTTGAGCTGGGCGACGACGCCACGTATGATCTGGAGCACAACCGGAAAGATAAAGTCAGAACCGAAGGACGGACTGATTTCCGCTCCGGTGACGATGTGCTGATCTGGCGGTATATGGGCGGCGGCGACCGTTACTTTTTCCTGCAATGGCAGGACGGCAAATATGTGGCGATGGAAGGCTCGCGGACCCCGTCCGGACTCATTAAGTTTCTTAGCGCTTCGGGAGGAGCGGCGCCTCTCTCCTAAGCGGACGCCTACACGACAACAGGCTGAACCTGGGAGGTGATTTCGCACCATGAAACGTATGTCCAAATGGTTGGCTGTGCTGCTCGTCTTGACCCTGCTTGCAGGCTGTGGCGATTCAAGCAATTTTATCAAGGAAAACTACTCGCTCGTCGATGTGCAGGGCAGCGGCAAAAGCACAGCGAAAATATACGCGGTACAGGATAAAAGCGTTCCGGCTGTAGCCAAGGAGCTGGCGGAGCAGGAAATGCCGAACGAAATCAGCAAGGAATCCGAGGATCGCATGTTCCTTGTGTACGACAGCAAAATCATTCACGTTCAGAAAGATCCGGAGCATGAAAACTCCACCCTTGTTGAATTGGATTCGATCCAGTATGCAAAGGATAATTACGACTCCTCCTTCCTGCAAGGGTATGTAACGGCCACCTTGCTGCAATCGCTGTTCGGCGGCGGCTGGTCGGGCGGAAGCGGCAGCCGGGGCACGGATTATCGGGGATACAACTCAAGCAAACGGTACGATGATTACGGTAAATATCAATCGGTGCCGTATCCGGGCTCGTCGACCTCGCCGGCCAAAACTCCGGCCCAGCAGACACCAGCCCAACAAACGCCCACCACCTCGGACCGGAAGGGCACCTTCACCACGCCCGGCACGAATTCGGGAGCGAGCTCGGGCAGCACTGGCAGCAGCGGCTCGACGGGAAGCACAGGAAAAGCGGGCAGCACCGGCAGCGGCAGCTCGACGGGAAGCACAGGAAAAACGGGCAGCACCGACAGCTCAACCCGCAAAAACGACGGCTCCAAGCCTACCTATAAGGCTCCGTCGTCCGGGTCTTCTTCTGCACCGAGCACTAGCAAGCGAAGCGGCTCATTTAAACGAAAATAAAGGATGACTTGTTATGTCTCGATTTCAGCGCTCGTGGACGGGCCCTGTGTTAACGGCAGCGCTCAGCTCCGCCCTTATCGCATCCAGCTTTAACTTGTTCATTATTCCGCATCAGCTGCTCAGCGGCGGTCTTTCCGGAATTTCGATGATTGTCGGCTATTTTACCGGCTACGATATTTCGCTGCTGTTTCTGCTCTTTAACCTGCCCGTGCTGATCTGGGGACTGATTTCGATCGGACGTAAATTCATCGTGCTGAGCGCGATTGCCGTTGTGCTGACGACCTGGTTTATGCGGCTCATTCCCGTCGCGGCCGTATCCAGCGAGCCCATCATGTCCGGTGTCGTCGGCGGGGTGCTGATCGGCATCGGAACCGGCATCGTGCTGCGGGCAGGCGGCTCCAGCGGAGGAATTGATATTATCGCTTCGATTTTGACGCGCAAGCGCGATTTCCCGCTCGGAACCGTGCTGTTTGCGCTGAACGGCGGCATCATTGCGATGCTTGGTTATTTCAAGCAGGACTGGGACCCGGCGCTTTATTCGATGCTTTCAATTTTTATTACCGGCAAAGTGATGGACACGATCCACATCCGTCATTTGAAGGTAACCGTGTTTATCGTCACGCAGAAGGGCGAGCTGCTGCTGTCCAAAATGCAGAAGCTGCAGCGCGGGGTAACCGTCATTCAAACGGAAGGCGCATATACGAAGCGTACGCAGCATATGCTGATGACGGTAACGACCCGTTACGAGCTACCCGATTTGCAGCAGCTGATCCGCAAATGGGACCCGCAGGCGTTCGTCAACATTACCGAAACGGTCGGCGTCATGGGCTTTTTTCGACGCAGCTAGCCGCGCACAGCGAACGGACCTTATAATTGCCCCTGTTTTCGCCATCCGGTTATGGTATAATAAGACCAGCTTTAGTTTCATGCTTATGCTTTCCCTGCTCGGCCTGTATGGCTCGCAAGTCGCTCCTGATTCGCTTACGCACCAGATGACGACGGGAAGGGTGATGCTTGTGGAAACGGTGAAGCTGTCAACAATTGTCATGAAATTAACGCCCGAGTTAGTTCCATTCCTCAAGCGCCATGAGCTGGAATCCGAGATTTTGCTGCGCCACGGCCTAGCTGCTCTGGACACGGAAGATGTGATGGAGATCGTTCAATACAGCATTTCGGAACATCAAAAAGACGTCTACCTTCATTAAAGAAGGGGACGTCTTTTCCCTGTGCAGACCGAAAAAAGTTCGATTAATCTTAAAAAATTTGCCTTATGAGAAGTGCCGTTGTATGGTATGCTAGGAAGTAAGTAAGCAACTTGACCAACTGGAGGGATTTTTGATGGGCGCCCTTTCTCCCTGGCATATTATTTTGATCGCTGTTGTGCTGCTGCTGCTCTTCGGACCTAACAAGCTTCCTGAGCTAGGCCGTGGCTTCGGCAAAATGTTTCGTGAATTCAAGGATGCAACAAACGGCAACTCCGCCGCCAGCACGGAGGAGAAACGCGAAGCGCTGGAGGTTTCCAAGTCTGAGTTGCCTGCTCCGGCTAAAAACGATCCGGCTGCTCCCAACGCCACCAAGTAGGCAGAACCTCATCTGCCGTCCGCCATCCGGCTTATGTAGCCGGATGGTTTTTTTTACGCCAGTACGCGTGCGTGCCGAGCAGCAGCACTGCCGCCAGTGCAGCGACGGCCGAGCCGAATAAGTACATGGAACCTCCTCCGAACGCATCCTTTACATATCCGCCCGCAAATCCCCCACCAATGCCCGCCAGACCAAGAAATACCATCGACAGCAGCGACTGTCCGGTTGACTGCAGATGACTCGGCACCAGACGCACGACATATTGGACCGATGTAATCCAGAACAGCGCAAAGGTCACACAATGGGTTGCCTGCAGCAAGGTCAGCAGGAACGGATCGTCGATTAATCCGAACAGCAGCCACCGGATCGTATACAGCACCGCCACGACGCCAAGCAGCGCCAACTCATGCACCTTGGATAAATAACGTCCGAACAAAGCAAAGGTCGGAATTTCACTTCCGGCCGCAAGCGCCCAGGCCAAGCCGATCAGCATATCGGAGCCGCCCAGATCCTTCAAGTGAAGGGCCAGCAGCGAATCATTCATCCGGTGCGGCAGCATCAGCAGGAAGACGAGCAGCAGAAACCATAGGAAACGTTTATTGCGCAGCAGGCTTACGAACGCCGACAACGGTACAATTTTGCCGCCCTGCGTTTTTGTATGCCGCACGAGCAGCAGCATTACAAGCGGGAACAGCCAGACGAGCCAGTACAAGTACGGCAAGCGGCTTAATCCGCCGAACGATTGCAGCAGAAAGCCTGAGGACACCGCAAGCAGCATGAAGCCTGCCGATCCCCACATCCGTACCGACCCGTACGTCGCTCCGATCGGCTTAACGATACTGAGCGTCAACGAATCCAGCAGCGGCGTCGAAGATAACATGAAGAAATACAGCAGCAGCATACAAATAAAGGAGCTGACATAACCGTCCAGGCCAAATACGCCAAAGCTGGATACGACGGTCATCGCCCACAGCGATAAAATGATCCCCTTGATCATTTGGTAGCGGTCGCTGATATAGCCCCACATCGGCTGCGCGAAAATCGTCACAAACGGTCCGATCATCATCAATAGCCCGATCTGTGAGGCCGTAAATCCGCGTTCGCCCAAATAAAGCGGCAAAAACGGGTTCAGCACTCCTGTTGTCGCATAGTAAGAAAAATTGAGACCTCTTAAAGTCAAGAGCTGCTTGTTCATGGCACCCTTCCTATCACTCATCTCTATCTGTCGCGATTGTAACACATTTCCGCAAATTTCTTCAAAGCTTATCTATCGGACGCAGATAGAGTTTATTATAATGATAGAGTGTGTAAGGAATCGTATCACAATTCAGCAGGGAGAGACGAGCATGGAACTTATTTTGGCCGCATTTCTGATGGCCTGGGGCGGGGTAAGCACGGATCATCCCCATGTGACGTTCGAGCAGGTCGCTCAGGCTTCTGTAGACGCCAACCGCACGGTCGCCCAGACACAGTCAACCGACAATTCAGCCGATCCCTTGAAGCCAACTGCCAAGCTGGACCCGCAGCCGGATGCGCCCAAGGTGAAGGGCGTTTACGTCACGGCGCACAGCGCAGCAGGCGCGCGGATGAGCACGCTGCTGAAGCTCTTGGACGATACGGAGCTGAATGCGATGGTCATTGATATCAAGGATGACTGGGGCTATATTACGTACAACACAGACAATGAGCAGCTGAAGGCGATGGACACCTCGAAAAAAATTATCGCTGATCTGCCCAAGCTGATGACAACGCTGCAGCAGCATGATATTTATCCGATTGCCCGGATTGTCGTGTTCAAAGACACCGTTCTGGCAACGAAACGGCCTGATTTATCCTTTATGAATGGTGACGGAAGCTTGTGGAACAACGGTAAAAATCCGCCGGACAGCTTTGTGAATCCGTACCAGAAAGAAGTGTGGGACTACAACATCGAGGTGGCCAAGGAAGCGGCCAAAGCGGGGTTCAAGGAAATCCAGTTCGACTACGTCCGGTTCCCGGAAGGGTTCGAGAAGCGTGCGGATACGCTTCAGTATACGAAGGATGGGCGTCCGCGAATTGATGCGGTGGCAGGCTTCGTGAAGTATGCCCATGAACAGCTCGCGCCCCTTGGCGTACGTGTGTCTGTTGATATTTTTGGCTATGCAGCCGCGGTTCCGGCCGCCGAGGGCATCGGACAGGATTTCCAGAAAATTTCGCAAAACGTCGATGTCATTTCACCGATGATTTATCCGAGCCATTATTCCACCGGCTGGTACGGCTCCAAGGTGCCGGATGCCGCTCCGTACCAGACCATTGCGGGTGCAACCAAAGATACCCACAAGAAGCTGGACCCGCTGGATTCCCTCAAGCCCGTCATCCGCCCCTGGATTCAGGATTTCACGGCCTCCTGGGTGCCTGGTCATATCAAGTACGGCAAGCAGCAGCTTGAGGACCAGATTCGCGCCTTGAAGGATAACGGCGTCGAGGAATTTCTGCTGTGGAACGCCGTAAATACGTATACGCCGGACGTTTCGTACAAATGATCCTGTCCGTTAGCAGCATTCCTCTATAAGAATGATCAAGAGACATCCGGGCCGGGAGGTGCATTCCCAGTCCGGATGTCTCTTTAGTCAGTCAGTCGCCCCGATTCCTTTCAGTCCCAGGATGCCCTGTTGTCTCAAGCGCTCATCTGCCCTGTACGCCGACTATTCGTTCGTGTTCATCTTTGATTTAAGTTCGGGGCCCCGTAACCCTTCTCGATCCGATCCCGCCACGTTGCGGCAAGTTCGTCTGGAGCATCCAACGCAAGATAAATCACCCGAACCTGACGCGGCAAAAATAAAAATCCAGCAATCTGCTGCGGCTCCCGCAGCTCCATCCGTACGTTGGCAGTGCCGAAAAGAGGCGCTGCCGCCATTCTCGCCTCTTCCGGGGCCTGCGTGAACTCCCGGGCAGTTTGAATATCGGCGATCGCGGCTAATGGAATGTCGGCTTCCAGACTAAGCCCGTTGCGCAGAAGCGCACGATCGGCTGTAAACCTTACCGGCAGCAGTACCGCCGCCCGACAATCCGCCCAGATCCAAGCCAGCAGCAACAGATCCAGTAAGGTCAGCACCCAGGCTGCCACCGGCGACCACTGCTGCACCAGCAGATGAACGGCGATCCCTTCCAGCAGCAGAAGCTTCGTGAACATCAACGCGTACAGCACCCGGCTTGTTTGGCGATGGTAAGTAAAGCTACCTTGATCTGCCGCGCAAGCCGCCGCCTCCTTGCGCCTCCAAGAAAAAAAGAGCATATATAGCTGCAGCGCATCATGACGCAGGATAGCGGCCAATTTGCCGTGTCCCACTGCCTCTCCTATTGCTATGTGCAGCGCTTGCGGAACCTCTTCCCCCTCTAGGGTCAAAGCCCTGGCCTTACGGATGACCCGGATCATTAGCTTGACTTCAAATATAAGCAGCCAGCACTCCGTCGCAATAATCAGTAGCTCAATAGGCCATGCAAGCTGCCAGAACAAGCCTTTCAGCGGGCCGGGCAGCACGATCCACGCAAGTCCCGCTCCCGCCAGCGGCAGCACCGCGATCCCGGATAACCGCTTACCGTTTGGCCGCAGCCATAGTAGCCAGCCCAGCACAGGCACAACGATCATAAAATCAATAAGCACCGCGTAAGCTAGAAGCCGATCACTCGTGGCCGTATGTGCAATCCATGTGTCGATGAGCACAATTACGCATGCAGCCGTTAAAAACCAGAGCGGACGAGGTATTCGTTGAACAGTCATCGTTCCGCCCCTTAACGCCTGCCGGCTGCTGCGCGAGGTACGACTTGCACGCCCAGATCCGGAAGCTGCCAATCAATCGGCTCGCTGCCCAGCGTACTCAGAAACGCATTGGTCTGCGAGTAAGGCTTGCTACCGAAAAATCCGCGATGCGCCGACAACGGGCTCGGATGCACGCTGCGCAAAATGTGATGGCGCTTATTGGTGATCAGTTGCAGCTTTGCCTGGGCGTGACTGCCCCAGAGAATAAACACAATCGGCTTCTCCCGTTCATTCAGCAATGAAATGATGCGGTCTGTGAACCGCTCCCAGCCTTTGCCCTTATGGGAGTTGGCGGACGCCTCCCGTACGGTAAGCACCGTGTTCAGCAGCAGCACGCCCTGCTCAGCCCACGGCAGCAGGCAGCCGTTGTCCGGGAGCCGGCAGCCGATATCGTCGCGCAGCTCCTTGAGCATGTTTTGCAACGATGGCGGCGCGGGCACGCCAGGCTTGACCGAGAAGCTTAGCCCGTGAGCCTGCCCTGAGCCATGGTAAGGGTCCTGACCGAGAATAACGGCCTTGACCGCCTCATACGGGGTATGCCGCAACGCATTATAAATGTCATGCATATCGGGAAAAATCGTGCGTGAGCCATACTCCATCTTCAAAAATTCACGCAGTTCCAAATAATACGGCTGCTGAAACTCATCCTTCAGCAGCTCCTCCCAGTCGTTAGCCAAATGGACCGCCAAGGCGCTCCCTCCTCTATGACGATGAACGGAGCTGCCCGATCATCTTTCTGAAATAAGCAGCGGTCCGCAGCAGCCGCTCACGCAGCTTGGCATCCTCCGGCTCCCCTTCAGCCGTAAACAAACGCTGGGCGCCGCCGATGGAGATCCACTCCGGGCAGTTGATGCCGTGCAAATTGCGCACGATCGTCTGCAGCTGCTGCAGCGAGCTGACACCGACGGCTCCGCCTGCCGACGATACCGACAGCACCGGCTTGCCGTCAAACTGGTCGAAGCCTGCAAAGTCAAGCGCATTTTTCAACACGCCGGATAAGCTGCCGTGATATTCAGGCGTAGCCAGCACAATCCCGTCAGCCCGGTTCAAACTTTCCTTCCATGCCTGGACCGCCTCATTGACCTGCTCGTCATCCGCACCATAAAAAGGAAGCGGCTTCTCATATAAATCATACAGCTCTACCTGTGCGCCTTCCGCCTGCAAAATCGTTGCCAAGTACCGGCACAGCTGTGTGCTTGTCGCCTCTCGCCGATTGCTGCCTGTCACAATTGTAATGTTCATTCTTCCAGCTCCCTCCATTATCTCCCATCCTAGCGGAATCAAGCTAGATTGGCAAGTTTTGCTGCCGTGTGCCTGCACGCGTGATGGCCCGGCCCGCACCTGCTTGCAAGCGGCAGCTCCGGCTCCGTCGCCGCGACTCTCATGGCAAAAACGGAGCCTCCCGTTTGAGAGACCCCGCTGTGATCGGCTCTGGCCAAGCATCCCGACGAAATTATTGCGACAGCCGTTTCGCCAGCTCGTACAGATCCATATTAACTTCTTTCTTCGTGTTCACCACTTTGTCGATGTCCGTCAGCACCAGCTCACCCTTGATGATGCCGCAAGCTTTACCCGACTCTCCCTCGATCATCTTCCGGACAGCAAAATCGCCCAGGTTGCTCGCCAATATACGGTCATTATGCGTCGGCGATCCGCCGCGCTGGATATGGCCAAGCACGGTTACACGCGGCTCGATGCCATTGCGCTCCGTAATGCCTCGGGCAATGTCTTCGCCTTTACCAACGCCTTCGGCTACGATCACAATACTGTGACGTTTGCCAAGCGCAAAGTTTTCCGACATCCGACTGGAAATCTCATCCAGATCATAGGGAACCTCCGGAATAAGAATCGTTTCCGCTCCGCTCGCCAGACCCGCATACAACGCGATGTCGCCACAGTGACGGCCCATGACCTCGACCACCGAGGAACGCTCGTGGGAGCTCATCGTGTCACGAATTTTGTTGATCGCATCTACCACAATGCTGACAGCCGTGTCGAAGCCGATCGTAAAGTCCGTAAACGGAATATCGTTGTCAATCGTACCCGGCAAGCCCATCGTCTTGAAGCCAAGCTTGCTCAGCTTGTTAGCGCCCTGGTAGGAGCCGTCTCCGCCGATGACAACAAGACCGTCGATACCGCGCTTGCGCAAGTTATCGGCGCCGATCTGCTGACCCTCCGGCGTCATAAATTCCTTACATCGCGCCGTCTGCAAAATCGTGCCGCCCCGCTGAATAATATCGCCGACACTCCGCAGGTCCATTTGGCGGATATCGTCGTTAATCAGGCCGGAGTAGCCGCGCTGCACCGCAAACACCTCAAGTCCGTGATACAAGCCGCTTCTGACTACGGAGCGGACTGCCGCGTTCATACCCTGTGAGTCGCCGCCGCTCGTGAGAACGGCAATTTTTTTTACTGTCATGCTGGTTTCCTCCTTATCGTAGTTGCCATGTCTGTGTAGGTCTCCATCTATATATGTAGCTTATAACAACCGTCGTAAACCCGGAGAACGCTAGGACCGCATGCGAATCCAGACGCTGTTCACCAAAAAAAATAACCGCATCAACGAGCTGCCCTTCATCAGCTGCCTGGAGATTCGCTTGACCTCCTGCTGCTTGCTAACCTTCGGATCGGATAAATAAAGCGCCAGCAGCCCTTCCACAATCATATGATGGAAGGCCGGGTCATCCAGCTTTTCCAGTCTGCGCTTCGCTTCACCGACCATGCGCGCAATCCGGTCAACCGTCATATCCAGACTCGGATAATAGCTGCAGAAATTCAAATCGCCGCCCGCCTTATCTTCTTCCTGGTCAATCAGGTAATCAAGCAGAATGTGCAGCCCGCACACGTAAGGAAAATAAGCCTCGCGAATCGCATGCACCGTCTCATGGCGCAGCCCCGTCTGCGAAGAGGCCAGAAATAACATAAACACGCCGAGCGTCGAGCCGGTCGCAGCGGCGAATTCATTCCATTCTATGGCTGGAAACCGTTCCTTGTGAACGTTCCACCAAGCAAGCAGCGCGTCTTCCCGCAGGTCAGGCCGGATATGCTTGTACACCTGCAGGTCTGTGTATAAGCCGACCAGCTCACGCACATCGCTCGCCACAAGCGGATAAGCGGGCAGCAGCCGAATCGACGCCTGGCATGTTTTGACCAGCTCGTTCAAGTAACCGCCGTCCTCCCGCTCCTGACGGTATGCATAATAATCATGCAGCGGTTCAGTCGGATCAACCGCATCCAGCATCGACTGATGCAAGCTGCGGAAGTCATCCGGGTTGAGCGAGGTGCTGCGGTCGCACAGATTGTCCAAATAATCGCTGATCGTCTGGAAGGCCACGATTAACGGAATAAGCACATGGCGCATCGACGGATTGGCCGCCGCATAGACGGCGCCTCCGATGCAGTGAAACTCCTTGGAGGTCATGCTGTCCACCGCCTGCTTGCGCAGCTCCTCGTCCGGCATAACGTCCGCTCGTCCCCGCCATGCGCGCAGCTGCTCCCGCACCTCCGGCAGCACGTAACGGTATACTCTTGCGATCAAGCCAAACGGACCGCGCGGAACAGCGGTGCTTGGGCTAAAGAGACTCAAACCAGGCTCCTTCCCCACCGCTCAGCGTGTAGCAGCGCTGGAGCAGGGCATGCATCTCTTCCTTCTGCACATCCATCAGCCATTGTTCCACGCGTTCATTGCGAATTCGCGTCACCTGCTGCTCAACCATGTCATTGAAGCCTGAAGGATCAAACCGGCCAGCGGCCGCCCAAGCCTCCAGCATCCGGGCGAAGGTCGCGCTGCCAAATCCGTCCGCTGCCGCTTCCAGCTTCCCCCGGATGCGAGTTGCCCATATTTCCTGTGCCGGATGACCGCCCGCCATGCTGAACCAGTAGGCCGCATTCGGGTAATCGCCCTCCATCCGGTGCATAATCCCGTGCCAATAGCTGCCTTCCCTTGTCGACAGCGACTGGGCCAGCTCATGAGCCTCATCCAAGCTTTCGTTCAGCAGCAGCAGACCGGCCTTTACCGCCAGCGCGCCGCTATGCGCTTCGCCTGTGAATCCATCGACAGGAATTTTGGCAATCTTCAGACTTGTCAGATCGTCCAGCTCTTCCGTGGGATACAAGGAAGGGCTGTGCTGGGCCAGCTGTGCGGCGATCCGGCCGAAGCTTTCACTCCATTTCACAATTCCAACCTCCCGGTGCAGCGCTTATAGTGGTCTTCCATCGGAGTAACGTGTCAAGTCAGCCGGTCAATGATGGGCCGCCTGAGCTTCCATATCCTGATTAACGCGGAACCAGAGGTGCAGCTCATTGATCGTGCTCGCCAGATCGGCAATTTCACTGTTCAGCCTGCACGAGGTTACGAAGTCATCCTCCTGGTCCAGCTGCCCCTGCTTGCGGATGATGACTTGCTCGATCCGCTTGATCCGGTCGGGAATCGTACCGCGGATTTCCTCCCAACGAAGCAGCAAAGCGGCTTGCTCCGCATCCGAGTAGGCTTCGAACTCACGGCGAAGCTGCGGTACAGGAATGCCGAGCCGCTCGTCCCACACAAAAACATCGGTCATGCGCACGCACCACCTTTTCTCGCTTTGCTTTTCTTATTAATGTAACAGAAACAGGACCTTCGTTCCAGTGGAAAGCCAAATTTTTATCCCCCCTGCTTCACCGGTTCGTGTTATAATGTGAGAACTGTGTGAAAAGAGGGACTGCTATGAGTGAACCTGAGCATCAACGCCTAACCTTCAGACAATTGCTTGCCTTCTTCCTGCCCTTGGGCATTTCGGCAAGCCTTGTCACGATTTCCCACGTTATCATTAACAGTACGCTGGCCCGTTCCGCACATCCGGAGCTTATTATTGCCAGCTACGCCTTGCCGATGAGTATTCTGGGCATCACGGAACGTCCGGCCGTCCTGCTTCGGCAAACCTGCTCCGCACTGGTTCGCGACCGCATTTCCTTCAGGGCGATGTCTGTCGTGAGCCTTTATGTGCTTGGCTCCATCTTCGCCATCGGACTTGCCATCAGCTACTCTCCGGCAGGAGCGTGGCTGTTTACGCATATTTTCGGCGCTGACGAGAGCATGCTCGGACCGATGCTGGACGTGTTCCGTATTCTGATGTTTGTCAGCATCTTCTCCGGCATCCGCTGCCTGTTCCATGGCGTCATTATTTTTAATATGCGGACCAAGTGGCTGACGATCGGCATGGGCATCCGGCTGCTCGCCATGTACATGCTTTCGCTGTATTTTATCCGCACCGGCGTCACCAGTGGAACAGTCGGGGCCATTATTTTCCTCGTCGGCATGGCGATTGAGGCCATCGTCAGCGTATGGGAGGGGCGGTCGCTGCTCAAGCATCATATTCCGGAAAAAAAACCCGATCATACGATTGAACGGCCCGGGCAAATTTTCAGCTTTTACAAGCCGCTGCTCTTCTCGTCCATTATTGCCATCATTGCGGCTCCATCCATCAATGCTTTTCTCGGCAAAACAAGCGATATCCAGCTGTCGATCGCGGCGTTTGCGATTGCCGCCAGCTTGACCAACCTGGTGACAAGCTTTTTCTCCTACGTTCACCAGATTGTGTTGAATTTCTACCGCAAGGATGCCGTCACCGTATTGCGCTTTACGCTGCTTGTGTCGATGATTCCGACTCTGCTGCTCGCCTTGCTGTCCTATACCTCGCTCGGCCCTTGGTTTATGGGGCATGTGATGGGTGTCAATGAACGGCTGATGGACGCCTCCTTGTCCACGCTGCGGGTGTTTATGCTGCTGACCTTTATTTTTCCGTGGCTCGATTTCGGCAACGGCTTGCTTATGCTGCGCAGGCAGACGGGTGCGATGGTCTGGTCGCAGTCGGCCAACGTCTGCACGACGCTGCTGGCGCTGCTGCTGAGCGTCCTGCTGGTACCATCCTGGAACGGCATGATTGGCGCGCTTGCCCAGTCGCTTGGCGTAGTCGCGGAAGCAGCCGTCGTCTGGCTTATTCTCAGGGCGGCGCGCCGTTCAGGTCTTGAGCCTGCAGCGTTAGGCGCTTCCGGCTCCAATGCTTCGATTCAATCCAAGAAAGAAACGAGTGAATAATATGTCGTCCACTGCAGCAGCTGCCCCGCGCAAGGATATGATCCTGCGCGGGTTTACCTTTTCCTTCTTTACGATGATGGCGCTGATCGTCTCCTACTTCCCGCTATACTTTCAGCACAAAGGTTATACGACCGTTCAGATCGGGCTGCTGTATTCGGTCGGTCCGATGATCGGCATCGTATCCAATCTGTTCTGGGGACTGATGAGCGACAAATACCAGACGGTCAAAAAAATATTGCTGCTCATTTTGGTTGGCCAGCTGCTCGTTGCCGCCTTCATGTTCCGCATCGACGGCTTCGCGCTGCTCATGGTTTTGATGGCCGCCTTCTTTTTCTTCCAGCAGCCAATGATTTCGCTGACAGACAGCCTTACGCTGCTCACGATCAGCGGAACGAAAAAAAGCTATGCCTCCTTCCGCGTCTGGGGGTCAATCGGCTTCGCAGTCGCTGCCATCGGCTTTGGCGAGCTGCTGCGCAGCTTCGGGGCTGATCTGACGCCGCTGCTGGCGCTTGGCTCGCTGGCCTTTTCGCTGGGGCTCGCTTCCCTGCTGCGCGATGCCCGCGACTCGCAGTTCAAGCGGCCCGACTTCTCCGGCTTCTTGCCGATCATTATGTCGCGCAGCTTCCTGCCGTTCCTGATCATGCTGCTGGTGCTGTCGATCTCCCACCGGATGAACGACGGCTTCCTCGCGTTATATTTGCAGCAGCTTGGCGCAAGCCCGACGATCGTCGGCTGGTCGTGGATGGCATCCGCCGTCAGTGAAATTCCGATTTTTTTCCTGCTCAGCAAATACGGTCACCGGTACAAGGAGCTGCCGCTGCTGGCGATCAGCAGCTTGGTCTACGGCGTTCGTTTTCTGCTGATGACCTTCGTGGACAATCCGCTGTGGGTCATCCCTATTCAACTGATGCATTCCATATCGTTTGGCATCTTTTTATTTACAGCTATCCGCTACATCCAAAGTGTCATTCCAAACCAGTATCGCGCAAGCGGGCAGGCCGTGTTTGCGATGACCTGGTCAGGGCTGGCCGGGCTGCTCAGCGGCATCATCGGCGGCTGGGTGTTCAACACATGGAGCCCCCATGCGATGTACGGCACGGCGGCTGCGCTTGCCTTGGCGGCGCTGGTCGGCTTCCTTGTGCTGCATGCCAGACAATCGGCCGCCGGCGGCTCCGACGATCTTCCGCTGTAGCCACACTTTCCAATTCTATGCAGCTTCGTGCAGGGTTTTCACTTCGCCGCTCGTCTCTTCTACAGGAGGGATAAGCGGCTTTTGTCATGTCGGCAAGAAGCTTGTTGAACGTGGGCGCGTGGCAAATCTCTTACATTTTTCTTCATCCCGCTTTATTTTTGCAACTTTACCTGTTTTTTTCACGTCTTAACCCAAAGGCATTCCAAAATACTAATTCGCAAGATGACGGAGGCGATTATATGCTTGTCATTAATCAGCTGTCACACAGCTTCCGCAATGGCAATGAGGACACGCCTGTCCTGCATCACATTCAGTTTGAGGTACATAAGGGCGAAATCGTCGCTTTGCTGGGCAGCTCAGGCTCAGGCAAATCGACGCTGCTGAATTTGATGGCCGGTCTGATGAAGCCGACATCCGGAAGCATTCTTATCAATGGCAGCGCCATCGAACAGATGAGCGAAAACCAGCTTGCCGAATTTCGGCGGACGAACATCGGCTTCATTTTCCAATCCTACGAGCTGATCACCCATCTGACCGTTCGTGAAAACGTCGAGCTGCCGCTCGTCTTCCAGGGAATGAAGCCTAAGCTGCGCCGTGAGAAAGCGATGGAGCTGCTTGCCAAGGTCGGTCTCGGCGAAAAAACCGAAATGTTTCCTTCCCAGCTATCCGGCGGCCAGCAGCAGCGGGTCAGCATTGCCCGTTCGCTTATTACGATGCCGACCATTGTGTTCGCTGATGAGCCCACCGGGAATCTGGATACGAAAACCGAGAAAGAGATCATTGATCTGCTGATCGAGCTGAACCAGACGCTGGGACTCACCTTCGTCATTGTGACGCACGAGCTGGAGGTCGCGCATCGCACCCAGCGGGTCATTCAGCTGCGCGACGGCTATCTGGTCGAGGACAGCTCTTGGGCAGGTGAGCGCCAATGAAGCTTAGTGATCATCTCCGGCTCGGCTGGGATCAGCTCAAGCGCCGGATCGTCGTAACGACGCTGTGCGCAATGGGGATCGCCATCGGCTCCTCCTCGATTATTGTCGCGCTTTCCTTCGGAGAGTCGATCAATAAATTCGGCCAGCAGCAAATGTATGAGTTCCTCAAGTCGGACGAAATTTCGGTGACAGCCGGCAACGGGCCAAATACCGGGACAAGCGGCGATCCGAATGCGGCCAAGCCCTACGAGCTGACCAAGTCGAAAATTGATACGATCGAGGGACTGCCCCATGTAACCGGCGTGGCCAGCTATCGCAATCTGAACGGCTTCCAGCTGAAGTTTGACAATAAGGAAGGCTATTTGCAGGAAATCAACGCGACTGAGCTGGATACGCTGGGCGATTTCGGCATCGAGCTGCAGCAGGGCGGACCGTCCGATCTGGAAAATACGATCATCCTGACCTACGGCGCTATGATGGGGCTGCGGGACGCCCAGGCTTCCGGCAACCAGCCTGTATCGTATGAGAATGAGCAAGAGGCAAGGGACGCCTGGCGCAGACAGCAAACGATCACCTTGCCGCTGTACCAGAAAATGGTGACGCTAGTGCCGCAGAGATTCAGCGAGTCGTCCAGCGAGCCGAAGGGCATCACAGTCCGCGTCGTCGGTATCGTCAAAAAGCCGGAAGGCCGCTCCGACGAAATGGTCAGCTTTGATAAAAAAGCGTATGTTTCCCCGGCGCTCGGCAAACGGCTGGCGGAAGCCCAGCTTGAGGCCAACGGCGGAAAGGCGCGGCCCGGCGACGAAGGCGCGGGGAACGCCGACTTTTCGATGGTCAAGGTCAAGCTGAGCAGCAGCGCGCACGTCAAGGATACAGAGCAGCTGATCCAGAAGCTGAAGCTAAGCACCCAAACGAATTTGCATTATGAGGAGCAAATGAAATCGCAGCTGGCGATTATCCGCATCGTCTTTGGAGGCGCCGGGCTGTTTATTTTGTTCGTGGCGTCCATTTCCATTGTAGTTGCGATGACGATGTCAACCCACCAGCGCAGACGGCAAATCGGCATCATGAAGGTGCTTGGCGCCAACCTGGCGCAAATTCGCAATATGTTTATGATCGAGTCGGCGCTGCTCGGCTTAATCGGGGGCTTGATCGGTATTTTGACATCGTATTGGGTCATCTGGACGATCAATATCGTCATTATGAAATTTTCGCAATCAAGCTCGGACGAAATTTTATTTATCAGTCCGTGGATTTTGCCTGTAGGGCTGTTTTTCGCCATCATGACCGGTGTATTGGCCGGTATTTATCCGGCTGTGAACGCCTCGCGCACCGATGCCTTGACCGCAATCAAGCGAGAATAACCGATTCTAACCATAGGGAGCTATGATGATGAAGAAAAAAAAATGGCTGCTCGCCATCGCCGTCGTTGTCGTAATCGGCATCACGGCCGTGCTGTTCTTACAAAGCCGTCCTGGCCCCCCAAGCAATGGGTCCGGCCTGCAAACGGCCAACGTCCTCAAGTTTCAGGCTACCCGTGAAAACCTCGCCAGCACGGTGGAGGTGAAGGGCAAATCGTCCTATCGCCAGGAAACGTACGTCAACGCGCCATTCGCCAGCGACGTCAAGTCGTGGGACGTGAAGGAAGGCCAGCAGATCAAGAAAGGCGATGTGTTGTTCCGGCTCGTGGACACGACGCTGCGCAATGAAATCGCCGAGCTGCAGGCGACGGCCCGCAAGCAGGAGATGGAGATCAAGCTTGGCGAATTTCAGTCGACAATCGGTACCGAAACGACCGATGCGAGCGGCATTTCCGAGACGGATGCAAAGCAGCGGTTTGCACAAAGTCAAAACCGCAAAATCCAGGAGGAGATAGCCCGTATCAATCTGGAGCACGCGCGCACGCAGCTGAACGAGAAATCGGACAAGCTGAAGGAAGCGCAATTCCCGGCGCCGGAAAACGGAATTTTCCTGTTTGATGCCGTCAAGGAGCCAAAAACGGTAAAGGAAGGCGAGCGGATCGGCAAAATTGTCGATTTGACCCAGCTCCAGCTGCTGGCCTCCGTCGGCGAATACGATCTGTTCCGGCTCAACGAGGGCATGCCGGTTGAGGTGCGCGTAGACGCCTTGAAGGGCTTGAAGCTCCAGGGGAAGGTAGAACGGCTGTCCAAGTTCGCCAAGTCGGGCAGTGATGGAGCAAGCAGCGGCGCGGCCCAATTCGAGGTCGTCATTTCGCTTGAGCCAAACGAAAAGCTGATCGCCGGACTTAGCTTGACCGCCTCTATTCAGACGGACAACAAAACGGGCGTGCTCGTCATCCCGACGCTCGCGGTTCAACGCGAGAAGGACAACTACTACGTCATGCTGGAAACGTCACCGGGCAATGTGGAGAAGCGGATTGTCAAGCTTGGCGTTGAAACGCCGGAAAAGACGGAAATAATCGAAGGCTTGACGGAAGGCGATACGATTGTCATTCAGTAAGCCGCCTAACCTCAACTATTCTACCTAATCCCGGCTAATCCGCCTAATCCGCCTATTGCTGAAGCCGTTCAGCGCAATGCTCTGAGCGGTACGCTCCAGCAGAGCAGCTTTGCCCGGATTGTCATTTCCATCAGAGACCGCTATAATAGGTTCGTAGCTTTAGCACCAAGTGCTAAACGGCGTGCGCAGCTCCCTTGCGGGCCCAGCTCTGCCAAAAGCCTTGATGTGAAGCCCGGAGAGGAAGGAATGGAACAATGACGGACACAACGGCCCAACTCGCTTATGACGAGTTCAAAACAATACTGCTGGACCGCCGGAGCGTCCGCAAATACAAGGACGATCCGGTATCCGTGGAAGATCTTCACGAGCTGATTGATTGCGCCCGATACGCGCCGAGTGATACCAACTCGCAAACCTGGGAGTTTATCGCCATCACAAACCGCGACAAAATCAAGGAAATTGAAGCCATTACCTGGGAGGAGCTGCACCGGAGAGCCGGAGAGGCCGAAGAACGGGGGTTGTCGAAAGAAGCGCGTCTGCTGACCAAATCGTTCGGACCGTATGCCACCGCGTTCTCGCAAGCCCCTGTCCTGATCATCTGTCTGGCGACACCGTACCAATCGAAGTTCCGTGAGCGGATCTTTGACCCGGTTGAGTTGGTCCCGGATCACGTCTGGGACGAGGAAGGCATCAAAAGCAGCTGCCTCGCCTCGCAAAATCTGATGCTGGCCGCACACGCTCGCGGCTTGGCTACATGCCCGATGACCGGCCCTGTGCTGCTGGCCCAGGAGCGCCTGCGCGCTTATCTGGACATCCGCCCGGAATGCCAGATTAATATGGTCATCGCGCTTGGACATCCTCAGGAGCGCCCTTCCCGCTTGCCGCGCAAGCCGATTGAGGACATTTTGCGAATTATCGACTAACCGGAGCGACGCTTCTTGTGCTGAAAGAAGCATCGCTGGCGGAATGCATCAGCCGCTTGACGCCGTGATTCCGCTTCTTGTATAGTTAACCTGTAGTGTAACACCAACCGCTTACTGGAAGCACCTGTAAGAGAAGGCGATGCCTTTTCTTATCGGTGCTTTTTTTGTTGTTTGCGGTCTTAGATGATGAACAACTACGAGGAGGTAAAGCATGAACACTCGACTTGCTGTACGAGGCTGCCTGGTCGTCTTCACCTTGGCTGCACTCACATGGGCTGTACCCGCTGCCGCAACTGCGGCGTCGTCCGCGGTGTTAACCGAATCGGTCAAGTCGGCGCTCGACCGGACGATTTCGGCTGCCGCCCCGTCGCAGGCGAGCAGGCTGAAGCAGCTTGCTGACGATCTGGCAAGCATCCAGCGCCAGGACGCGGAGCTGGCCAAGCGCATACAGTCCGCCAGTGCCGCCAACAAAGAGACGCTCACCGCACTGAACAAGCAAATCAGGCAAATCGACGCCGCCAAGCTGGAAAAGCTGGAAAGCGACGCTGTCCGGACACGGGAGCGCTATGCCCCGCTGCTCGCGCACTATACCGCGCTGAACAAGCAGCTGGCGACAGCCCGCTCGCTCGGCAGCAAGGAGCTGAGCACCATGCTGCGCGTGCAGCTCCAGACGCTCAAGCTGCCTGTGCAGTGGGCTCGCCTGAACATCAAAGCCCAGGATGCCGCCTGGAAAGCCGGCAAGGAGCAAGCCGCCCGGACAGCGAAAAAGGCCCGCGACACACTCGCCGGCGTCGAACCGCTGCAGGCGCAAATCAAAGCCGGGCAGCGCGCCGTTAAAACCTTAGAATCCGGCGTCCCCCCGATCTGGAGCTCCTTCAAGCAAGCAGTCAAGCAGCAGGATGCCGTCGACGCCGCAAACACGCTTGCTTCCGCTGTGTCCTTAACGAGACAAGCCCATGCCGAAAAGCAGAAGCTGCTCACGCTGGAGACAAAAATCAGCGGGCTCCTGCTGACCGCCAAATCGCAGCTGCCCTGACAGCCGCCTGCAACAGCAGCAGGCTCGATCCGAGCAGCGCATGCCCGGAGGATGCCTGGCGCTCGTCGTTCATTGACCTTCGCTGCGATTGGCTGGCGGACGCACAAAAAGACAGGTCCCCGGAGTTTATGCTCCGGGAACCCGTCTGGCGACTTCACTTGGTTGTTAATCAACGCTATATGTTTTCCAACCCGGCCGCTCAGGCGCAGCGGGCATCGCAGTTCGTATGATGCTTACAGCTTGATTACGTTAGCTGCTTGAGGACCGCGGTTGCCGGATACAACTTCGAACTCAACCGATTGGCCTTCTTCCAACGTTTTGAAGCCATCGCCTTGAATCGCTGAGAAGTGAACGAATACATCTTCGCCGCCTTCAACTTGAAGAAAACCATAGCCTTTTTCTGCGTTAAACCATTTTACTGTACCTTTCAATGAAAACAACCTCCTAGATGTATCGCCATCAAGGGCGAATAAGAAGATTATAGCACCGGAAAACGCATAAATCAATCTTGATCAGCCTGTGTATACGTTAGCTGAAGCACCTCGACAGACCCTGGAATAAACGGCAGCCGGGATCGCAGCAGCCGGTGGGATACGCCTTCTGTCTGCAGCTCCGCAAGCAATTCGTCCAGGTGCGGGTAACGCTCCCATTGCAGTGTCCTGACCGGATAAATACGGACTTCGCCATCCTTCCCGCACACCCTCAGCAGCTCGCGAAGAGCAGCGCGATGGAAGTCGGCATCAAATTGCGCTTCATATAGAAACAGGAAATGGCTGACCAGCACGAGGGAAAAAGCTTCCTCCGGAAATGGCAGCTGCGGCAGCATCGCCTGTACGTACGCCCCTCGCTCCCGGTTCGCCTCATAATGCGCGACAAACCGCTCCAAGGCATGCTCCCGGTTCCGCCGATGGCGGTCCAAATTTCCATAATAGCTCCAGTCGAACTGCTCCCTGATAGCGCTTAGCTTCGCCGTGGAGCTTTGAATTTCCTGAGTGCCATGTGCGCGGATCTGCTCAGGCTCCAGCGCGTACAACGGGTCGACGGCTCTCGCCTCGCATCCTTGCCCGCATGCCTCCGCCACAAACGAGGAAGCGCCGGCAGCCACATCCAAAATCGGGCCTCTCCTAAGCGTCTCCGGCTCCAGCGCAAACATTCGCACGTATTCCTCAAAGGACCGGCATGTCATCGCCACACCGAATTGCTCGTAATGCTTCACTTGCTCACTCATCTCATCACACTCTCCTCGGCTCATCTCGTCATGCTTCCACACTTCGCCTCCATCGGCCCTCCGGCCGATATTGAAGCTTAGCAGGATCATATCACGGATGTGGATTCCCTTCAATCCCCTGCTTTTCCTTGCATTTCACAGACAGGTGCGGTATGATTCGCCCATAGGCGCGCTCTGTGTCTGACGAATTTTTTCTACGAGAAAAGAGGTTTTCAAGTCGTGATTAAAAAACATACGATATTCAAAAAAGATAAATGGAACATGCTGACGGTCGAAGTGAACGGCAAGCAATTGATTCTTCGTGAAATTACCGACCAGTGGGGAGAAGAATGCCGAACTTTTCTCAGCCGTCCGGAGATGATGCACTGGGCGGAGGAACGCTTCGCCCCGGCCCGCTTTGACGGCACTGCCGAAGAGCTGGCCGAAATTATGGAAGCGTTCCGCCAGGTTTGATGCTCGCAAGCTTTCAGCTTTTCACATTTGAGGCTTGACTTCGAGATTGTCTTCTGGTTATAATAACCTCAACTACATAAGATGACTCCAAAGGGGAGTAGCTGTCACAGTAAAGTCGTCAATTCGGGTTCTAACCAAGCCCCGGCTTTATTGGCAACGTTCACGTTGTTAGCAAGACCTTTGCCTATGTTCATAGGTAAAGGTCTTTTTTGATGGAAAAAAGAACCTTTGCCTGATCTGGGATAGGTTCATTTTTATGTAATATTCTAATGCTTGGAGGAGTGAGAACTATGGAATGGTTAACCCCAACCTTTTTACTGGCTTTGCTGAACATCGTTCTGATTGACCTCGTACTGGCGGGAGACAATGCCATCGTCATTGCTCTGGCTGCGCGGAACCTGCCCAAGGAGCAACAAAAGGGCGCCATTCTCTGGGGAACAGTCGGAGCGGTAGTTATCCGGATCGCAGCGACAATTGCCGTCGTCTGGCTGCTCAAGCTCCCGGCCCTGCTGCTCATCGGAGGCGTCGTGCTGATCTGGATCGCCTACAAGCTGCTCGTCGATAACAAGGATCATGACATCACCGCCAAGCCCAAGCTGACCGATGCGATCCGTACGATTATTATCGCCGACGCGGCCATGGGCTTCGACAATGTCATCGCGGTAGCGGGCGCTTCGCATGGCAGCTTCACGCTCGTTGTGCTTGGTCTGATTATCAGCGTACCGATCATGGTATGGGGCAGCACCTTGTTCATCAAGCTGGTAGACCGCTTCCCGATTATTATCTGGATCGGCTCGGCTGTCCTGGCTTACACAGCAGCGAAGATGATTACCGAGGATCGCTTTGTAGCGGAGTACTTCCACGCGAATCCGGCTTTGAAGTGGACGCTGGTTGCCGTTATTGTCCTCGTCGTACTGGGACTTGGCTACCTGAAGAAAAAATCGTCCTCCAATGTCAACGTTACCGAGAGCGGCTCTGTGGCAGCTCCTGAAGCGCTGGAAAAGGAAGCGGGCGTTCACTCCAATGACAGCTTCGCAGCAAGCCGCGATGAAGACGAACGGCTCGTGAAAACAAGAGGCTGACAAGCCTCCGGCTAACGTGTCACCCGCTGTATCGGCTGCCTGAGCGGCCACGGATCGGCTCTCCCTTCGTTCTGGGAGGGCCGTTTTTTTGCAAGCCGGCAATCGCTGCGCTGTCTCTGCGGACGCTCTGGCTTCGCCAGCGTGCTGTCTCCTTTAAGCTTTAAAAGAGGAAAATTCGTCCAGACCGCGAACCTATGTTATACAGGTCGAGAGCTGGTTTTGTTGAAAGGGGGAATCCTCATCAAATGAGCAATAGCGCCACCATTATTACGTTTATGATTTTATCCGTGTCGCTTTCTCTTATTTTAATTATGCAAAAAAATTCGCTGCCCGCCCATGTGAAACGTCCGCTTGCCCTGCTTGCGCTGGTGATGATTTCATTTTCCTTCGTGCTTCTCATTTTTTCATTGCTGCATATCGTGTAGAGAGCTGCAGTCCGGCAGTCCGATTAGACTTACGCCAGCGGAAACTCTATACTAGGGACAAGGATCTCCGCTCATATTTACGCCACGCTCCGGTCATACTACATGAATGTTGCCAGACCGACCTTTTTCTACTATGGAGCGTGAGCACATGCGTTGGTACCCGTTATGGCTTAGCGGCATGCTTGGCCTGAGCTTGCTGGCCTCGACCGCAGCTTGGGCGAACCAGGCTGACAAGCCCCCATCGAATCCATCCACTAGGAGGGCTCCCATGAATCAAATTGTAAAACGCAACGAAGTGCCTGCCGAGCATCGCTGGCAGCTGGAGGATTTGTTCCCGAATCAGGAGGCCTGGAATAAGGAATACCAGGATGTACAAACGAAACTGAAGGATGTCGTGAAGTTTCAAGGCAAGCTGAGCGATCCGGCCGCGATCAAAAGCTGCTTCGAGCTGGATGATGACATCTCCTTACATACCGAACGCTTGTATGTGTACGCCAATATGAAGCATCATGAAGATATGGCTGACCCGGTGTACCAGGCATTATCGGATAAGTCGAAAAAGCTGAGCGTAGAAGCGAGCGAAGCGACCTCCTTTATATCGCCCGAAATTTTGAGCTTGTCGGATGATCAGCTGCAGAAGCTGGTCGCCAGCGCCGAGCTGAGCTTTTACAAGCGTTCGCTGGAGGAGCTGATCCGCCAGAAGCAGCATGTGCTTAGCCAGGGCGAGGAAGCGCTGCTTGCTCAGGTCGGCAATTTGTCCCAGGCGCCAGGTACGATTTTCGGCATGCTGAACAATGCGGATCTCAAGTTTCCAACGGTGAAAAATGAACAAGGCGAAGAGGTTGAGCTGACGCACGGGCGTTACATTCAATTTCTGGAAAGCCGCGACCGTCAGGTGCGCAAGGATGCCTTCCAGGCCGTCTACGCGACATACGGGAAGCAAAAAAATACGATTGCTGCGACATTGGCCGCCAACGTGACGAAAAACCAGTTCTACGCCAAGGTGCGCAAGCATCCGTCCGCTCTGGAAATGTCGCTGTACGGGGACAAAATCGACAAGGGCGTCTACACCAGCCTGATCGACGCTGTCCACGAGTCGCTGCCGCTGATGCATCGTTATATGGAGCTGCGCCGCAAGCTGTTGAAGGTCGACGAGCTGCATATGTACGACCTGTTCGCTCCGCTTGTTGAGGAATACAAGATGGACATCACCTACGAGCAGGCCAAAGCCAAGGTCAAGGAAAGCCTCAAGCCGCTCGGTCAGGATTATTTGGACGTGCTCCAGGAAGGCTTCGACAACAGCTGGATTGATATTTATGAAAATGAAGGCAAACGCAACGGCGCCTACAGCTGGGGCGCTTACGGCACGCATCCGTATGTGCTGCTGAACCACAAGGATAATTTGAACAGCATGTTTACGCTGACCCATGAGATGGGCCATGCGCTGCATTCGTATTTGTCCGACACCAACCAGCCTTACCGTTACGCCCAGTACACCATCTTCCTCGCGGAGGTCGCCTCTACGCTGAACGAAGCGCTGCTGATGGATTACATGCTGAAAAACTCGACCGATCCGAAGGAAAAAATGTACCTGCTGACCTATTACATGGATCAGTTCCGGACGACCGTGTTCCGCCAGACGATGTTTGCCGAATTCGAGAAAATGATTCACGAGAAAGCCGAGCAAGGCGAATCGTTAACCCCACAGCTGCTCAGCGAAACCTATTACGCGCTGAACAAGCTGTACTACGGCGATCAGATGGTCGTGGATCAGGATATCGAGATGGAGTGGGCCCGTATCCCCCATTTCTACAACAGCTTCTATGTTTACAAATATGCAACTGGCTTCTCTGCGGCTACCAGCTTCGCCAAGCAAATTTTGGAGGAAGGAGCGCCTGCCGTCGAACGGTATCTCGGATTCCTCAAAAGCGGCGGCAGCGACTACTCCATCAATATCCTGAAGCGCGCCGGTGTCGATATGTCATCGCCAGAGCCAATCAAGCAGGCGATGAGCGTGTTCAAGGAGCTGCTGGAGCAGATGGAAGCACTCGCCAAGTAACCCGCATGAAGGCTGGGTCCGGTTCCCGGACTCGGCCTTTTTCCCTAACGTTTGTTTGGAGATGACATCAAGCAAGCGAGCAAGGAAGCTTCTGCCACTCACCTTGACCATAACGGAGTGATGCCCATGAAAGCTCAGTGGATGCTGATTGTAACGTTGGTTTTTGCCCTCATCACAGCTATATTTGCTGTCATTAACGTAGCGCCCGTGCGCGTTAACTTTATGTTCGTTCAAGCGGACATTCCGCTGATCCTGGTTGTGCTCGGCTCCACCTTGCTGGGCGGACTGATTGCGGCCCTGCTCGGCTTAATCCGCCAATTCAAGCTGAAGCGTACGGTGCGGCAGCTGGAGAAACGAATCGCCGAGCTGGAGCTTTCCGGCAAGCCGGTCGGCGCGGATGACGCCGGCGACCTGCCCTCCGTGCCTGCGGGCTTTACAAGCATTTTGCCGGAAACGGGAGCTGGGTCAAAACTTGATTAAAAACTTGATTAAGTTTGCAGAATCGGCGCCCAAAAGCTTCGACTTCAAAATATTACGGTTGAACTCCCGATTTGTTTTCCTTAAAATAGGAGTATCAACCGATTACAACAAGTTTGTCCAGGAAGGGTGCCACCATCATGTACGATGCGCAGGCGTCGGAATGCGACCGACATTTACATCAATTGGCTTTTGAAGGTGCGGTAACGGGTATGGCCTTTATTACAGCGGCTGGCTTCTTCGTGTCGGTCAATGCGGCCTTCAGCCGTCTGTTTGGATATGAGCCTGACGAGCTTGTGAACAAGCATGTGCAACTGCTGCATGGGACGTCGGCCCCTCCTTCCGACTGGCTGGATTCCCTCAAACGCGGGATTCCCTTCGAACAGCGGCTGTCCACCCGCGCAGGGCTGCCCGTTCGGGTCACCCTGACGTTGTCCCTGCACAAGCTGGAACATTTGCCTGTCCGCCCGCAAATGGGCACTTCGCTTTACCTGATGCAGCTGCAGGACGCGACGGAGTCGAGGCTCGCCGAGCTGGCGGAAGCATCCTTGCATCCGAGCGAGCAGATGTACCGGGCGATTACCGAGCATTGTGCCGACGTCATTTCCAAGCATTCGATGAACGGTCTGTACGAGTATGTCTCCCCTTCCTCCCGAACGCTGCTCGGTTACCGGCAAGAAGAGCTGCTTGGGACAAGCATCTATGATTATTTCCATCCCCATGATCTGGAACTGATGAATCCGGTAGTTGAGCGGCTCAGCTCTCAGGCTGCATTCAAGCTGCCTCCTTACCGAATGCGCCATAAAAACGGCGAATATATATGGCTTGAAACACATGTGCGGATCATTGATGGAGCCGATGCCTGCAAGCGTGAATTTGTATGCGTATCCAGAGACATTACGGAACGCAAGAAAACGGAAAATCAGCTGCGGAAAACAAACGAGCTGCTGCAAAAAATTTCATCCATTGATGCCCTGACCGGGCTGGCCAATCGGCGCAGCTTCGATGAGCAGTACGCCAAGGAATGGCGGCATGGCCTGCGTTTCCGCACCCCTGTATCTATGATTCTGCTGGATATCGACTATTTCAAGAAATTTAATGACGGCTACGGGCATCATGAGGGAGACCTGTGTCTGAAGCAGGTAGCGGAGGCTTTGAAGCGCGCGGCCAAGCGGCCGGGCGATCTGATCGCCCGCTACGGCGGCGAGGAATTTGTCATCGTGCTGCCGATTACGGACGAGGACGGCGCGGCCTATATGGCGGAACAGTTTCGCCAGGAAATCGAGCTGCTGTACATTCCTCATCAAAGCTCCAAGGTGTCGCCTTTTGTGACGGCAAGCTTGGGCTATGCAACGATGATTCCAAGCCCGGAATGGTCGCCGCGCGAGCTGTTCGTACGTGCGGACCAGGCGTTATACCAAGCTAAGCAGGCAGGGCGCAATCGTACGCAAGCCTTTGCCCACACTTAACCGGCTCCAGCTAGTCTGGCACCCGGGATTGCTGAACCGCTCACCCGAACGGGCTGAGCGTTTTTTGGCATGCGTCGAAACAAACGGCGGCCTCGCTGCGTCAGAAGGTTATCTGAAATCAAGGAGGGAACGGATCGTGAAACGTAGCAAAAGAAGGAAAAGACTGATAACGGCCATGCTTTCCCTGGCGCTGCTGACTTCAATCGCCCCGGTCGCTTCCCAAGCGGAAACCGGACAGGAAATCGCGCTGGCGCTGAATGGCCGCCAGCTGCAATTCGAACGGCAGCCGCTGCTCGTTCAGAATACCGTGATGGCGCCGCTGCGTGAGACGGCGGAAGCACTAGGCATCCGGGTGGAATGGGCGGAAGCGACCCGGACAGCCACGGCAAGCAAAGGAGCGACAACGATCCGGCTTACCGTTGATAGCGCTACCGCCTTCAACGGCGAGACAGCGATCAGTCTGCCTCAGCCCCCGATGCTGCAGCAAGGGCATGTGCTGGTCCCTTTGCGTTTTCTCAGCGAAGCCTTTGATTTCGAGGTGGCTTGGGATGCAAGCAGCCGGCAGGCGCATATCGCCGATGCCGAGCATCGTCTGCCTGTCATCGGCTCTGTAGAGCGGCTGGAGCAGCTATTGAAAGAATCCGCCCAAACCGCGGGCAACTCCAGCTATTCGCTCGCTCTCACCGACAAGACCGCCGTGCAGGCGCCCCCGGCAATGCCCATCGCAGGAGCCGTGGCGGAAGCCAGCAAGACCGCTGCCCCGGCTCCCGCTGCAGACGGTCCGACTTATTCGACAACCAACGTGCAGGTGGAAGGCGTCGACGAAGCGGACATCATCAAAACCGACGGTAACTATCTATACCAGATCAACCGCAATCGGGTGCTGGTCACGGCCGCTGTACCGGCAACCGCAATGAGCGTCGTCGGCAGCGTCTATTGGGATGACCCGGCCTTTTACCCGCAGGAGCTGTACGTGGACGACGAGCGCTTGATCGTCATCGGTACGACGACGCATCAGCTCGCATCCGCGCCGGAACAGCCTGGTTCGCCTGATCTGCCTGTTCCGCAGCCGCCAATCGGCATTATGCCCATGAGCGGCCCTGACAGCGAGCCGACATCTGCCGCAGCCTCGGATGCAATAAGCGTACTGCCGACCACCCGCATAAGCCTGCCGCCGGTCCAATCCAAGCGGATCGCTCTGTACCCGCCGCGGCCGATGCGTTCAACCACGAAAGCGCTCGTCATCGAGCTGGCCGATCGCAGCAAGCTGAGTGTAGCCCGCCAACTGGAGCTGGAGGGCAGCTATTTAGCTTCGCGCAAGGTCGGCAACGCGCTGTATATGGTGACCACGAAATCATTCAACGCGTACGGCTTGCTGCGCGACGAGCTGACAGCATCGGAAAAAACTGCAGCCGCCTCGATCCCGGCTTACCGCGACTCAGCCGATAGCGATGTCTTTCAGTCGATCAGCCTGGACAAAATCCGCTACCTTCCACAAGCTGTAGCGCCCAATTATGTCCTGATCGGGGGCGTGAACCTGGCCGAGCCTGAGCAGCGCATGCAGGTGTCCAGCTTCCTGGGCTCCGGCCAGCACGTCTATGCCTCAGCGTCCAATCTGTATATCGCAGCCAACGAGCTTGAGCAGCCGCCAGCGCCTGTCGCACAGCCGGTCGTCAGGCAGGATACCGGCGACCGCGCGCAGGAGCTGGCTCCGCTCTGGGAGCCGCCTGTCGTCGAGCTGAACACGGCCGTATACAAATTTGCACTGTACAACGGCGGCGTTACGTATTCGGGACGCGGCAAAGTGCCCGGACAGCCGTTGAATCAATTTTCGATGGACGAATATGACGGCTACTTCCGAATCGCCACCACGAGCGGCGAAATGTGGCGCAACGATGAATTCACGTCCAAAAACAACGTTTATGTGCTGGATAGCGCCATGACGATTACGGGCAAGCTGGAGGGGCTCGCGCCGACTGAACGCATCTATGCGGTCCGCTATATGGGCAAGCGCGCTTACATGGTAACCTTCCGCAACGTTGATCCGTTGTTTGCGCTTGATCTGAGCAATCCGGCGGCACCGACGGTGCTGGGCCAACTGAAAATACCCGGCTACAGCGATTACCTGCATCCGTATGACGACACGCACCTGATCGGCTTCGGCAAGGAAGCCGTCGAGGTGTCGCTGCAGGCGGGCAAACCAACAACAGACCCGTCCCGAGAATCCATCGCCTATTACCAGGGAATGAAGCTTGCGCTGTTTGACGTATCTGATGTCACCCGGCCCAAGGAGCTGTTCAAAGCGCAGATCGGCGATCGGGGCACGCATTCCGAGCTGCTGAGCAACCCGAAAGCACTGCTGTTTTCCAAGGAGAAAAACCTGATCGCCTTCCCGGTCACCGTCATGGAGGTACCGAAGGCTTCGGCGGGCGACCCGGCGGCATACGGACAGTTCGCTTATCAGGGCGCATATGTGTATGGCCTCGACCTGCAGCAGGGCTTTCAGCTGCGCGGCCGCATTACGCACCTGACTGCTGATGATTTCGCGAAGGCTGGCAATTACGGGTATCCGAGCAATCGGAATATCGAACGCCTGCTTTATATCGAAGATACCTTGTATTCATCATCGCCCGATCTGATCAAGGCCCATCGTCTGACCGATCTGCAGGAGATCGGCTCAGTCACACTTCCGCCATGGACTGCGCCCAAACCTTGAAGCAGAGCCAGTTTTCACTGGCCCTGAACCTCTGACTGATGTACAATAAGAAAAGCATTGCTTTACGGATGGAGGTCGTTCAGACTTATGGTTACTGTGATTATTGTCGTTTCCATTGTTATTTGCCTGCTCGTTTCTGCGCTCGCCATTTACACAACAACCAAATCGTATTCCCGCAAGTTTTACGAGGAGCAGGAAATTGATTCAATACCCAATGAAAGCCAGCACACCAAGGCCAATAGCAGCGCTAATCAGTCCGCCAGCCAGTGAGCTGAGCGCATTCACAGCATCATTGGTCATCCAGGCCAGTCCTCGAATCGGAACCGCCGCTGCATCGCAGTGGCGGTTTTTCTCAATTTCACGGCCGCACACGCTGCAGCGGTACATGACCTGCAGCACCGCGCCCAGCCACGAATCGGCCAGCGAGCCGGCCAAGCCGCCAAGCAAGCCAAGCAGGATCAGCTGTAGGAATCCGAACATGCCGACGGAGCCTGTCCCGCCCGCCGGACTGAGCAGCTGCAGTCCCCACGCCGCCGCTCCGATACATAAACCGCCAGCCGCCGAAGCTGCCAGCCCGAGCGGCGTAATGCCGCCCGAGGTGCCGGGGGTAACCGTCCGCCCGTTCAAAATCGATCGGGGCAGCGTCCGGCTGAGAGCGCCGACCTCCGTAGCCCATGTATCGGCCGTGACGGTAGCCATAACCCCGATATAAGCTGCCCACCAGACGGGATGCGGCCACAGCCAGTCCGCCCCGCACAGCAACAGCCCCAGCCCTCCATTCGCCAGCACTTGTCCGGCATCCCGGCGTCCGCCTTTGGCGTAGCCGCCTTCCGCAGCCGCCTTCTTCCGCCGCTTCCACTTGGACAGTGCCGATGACGTCATGAAAAAGACAATCAGCGTGCCAAACCACGGCGCGCTGCCAAGCGTATACATCACCGTTCCCATTAACACTGCCGCCGCTGCGCCCGAAGCGGATAGCGACCGCTTCCAATACGCGGCTCCTGCAATCAACAGGCTGCCCAGCAGCCCGCCAATCAACCCTTCCGCCAAAGCCTGGTTCACCTGCATCCCCCTCTTTTTCCACAAGTTGATAAGCGGCAGAAAAAAAATGTTGAACGGCCTTCCGCCCCTTATTTACAGACCCGATACGAGTATAATATCATTTGACTAGATGTAAAACGAGGTCCAAGGAGTGAACCGCCCGTGCAACAGGAATACGATGACCAGCTACGCTTGAAACGAGACCTTGAACCGCAGGAAATGCTCCGGGTTATCTTCGAATATGCAGCCAAAATCGCCAATGAACGGCGGCTGGACAATCTGCTGATGCTGATGGCCGATATGGGGCGGGAAATGGTCGTCTCAGACCGCTGCACGGTATGGCTGCTGGACAAGCAAAAGGATGAGCTGTACTCCACGGTCGCCCACGGCGTTCCTCCGCTTCGTCTGCCGAGTACGGCCGGACTCGTTGGACATGTCGTGCAGACCGGCCAACCGATCTTTATTGAGAACGCCTATACGAATCTTCAATTTGGGGAAGTGCTGCAAAGCGGCGCCATCGCAATGGATAAAAAAACAGGCTATCGGACGAAAGCGCTGATGGTGATCCCCTTCCGCAACAATCAGGGCGAAATTATGGGCGCGTATCAGGCTGTCAACAAGCTGACGGAAGCCGAGGTTTTTTCCGTTCGCGATCTGGAGCATCTGACGTTGGCCGCTTCCTATGCAGGAAAATCGCTGGAATCGGCACTGCTGACCGCGGAAATCGAAGAGACACAAAAGGAAATTATTTTCACCATGGGCGAGATCGGCGAAAGCCGCTCCAAGGAAACCGGCAACCATGTCAAACGGGTAGCGGAATATTCGTACGTGCTTGCGCTTGGTCTCGGCTTGAGCCAGGATGAAGCGGAGCTGCTGAAAATCGTCTCGCCGATGCACGATATCGGCAAGGTCGCCATCCCCGACGACGTATTAAAGAAGCCGGGCAAGCTGACAGACGAAGAATTCGCCGTTATGCAGTCGCACACGACCATTGGCTACAACCTGCTGAAAAACTCCAATCGCAGTCTGCTGAAGGCGGCCGCAATCGTTGCCTACCAGCATCACGAGAAGTGGAACGGACGCGGCTATCCTTGCGGACTGAGCGGCGGAGAGATTCATATTTTCAGCCGGATTACCGCCATCGCGGACGTATTCGACGCACTCGGCAGCGAACGGGTGTACAAAAAAGCATGGGAGCTTGACCGCATCCTGAATTTGTTCAAGGAAGAACGCGGCCACCATTTCGATCCCCACCTTGTCGATGTATTTATGCAGCAGCTGCCGGCTATCTTGACCATCCGTGATCAATATGTCGATGCAGGACCGGAGTCCGAGGAGCCTGCGCTTGCGAACTAACCGCCACCATGTATGGTACAACAAAGGCATCCCTCCGCGCTTTCGCTGCAGCAGGAATGCCAGGTTGTTTGCCGTTATTTGGTTAAGCCTTGCAGTTTTTTGATCAAGTCCGTATGTACGGAATTTGCCTTCTTCAATTCGGCTTCATATCGCTTCTTCAGCTCCGTCAGCTGAACCTTCAACATGTCGATCTGCTGCTGCGCCCCGCCTTTGGCCTGAATTTCGGTGATGAGCGGCTGAACCTCATTTAACTGCTTGATGAGCTCAAGCCGCGCTGCCTCCGCCGCCTTGGTCGTATTGCCGCTTAACCCATCCAGCTTGTTCTGAATCGCGGCTTGCTTGGCCTTGGCCGTATTCAGCGCCTTCTCCCACTCTTTTTGCCCTGCGTATATGCCGGGGTTTTCTTTGCGAACCTGCGCAATTTGATCGTCCAGCTGCTTCTTATTCGTCTGATAGCGGGCTTTAATTTCATTGATCGACTGCTCGTGCCGCTGATTTTCCTGTGTGATGCTTTGCGACTGCACAGGCGGAGTCGTCCGCGGCAGCGTGCCGGGGTTGGCTACAAGATCAACCTTGCTGATTTCCACATCATTGATATATTCCCGTGTGGACAGCAGTGTGCCCTTCTTGTCGTAGTAGTGGAACACGCCGTTTTTCAGGTTATTTTCAAACGTGCCGACAATTTTTTCGCCTTTGACAGTCGTATAGACGCCTTCGCCCTCCCGCTTGCCGTCCACAAACTCGCCTTCGAAGCTATCGCCGTTTTTATAAACAGACTTGCCCTTGCCGTTCGGCAGCCCCTGCTCGAACTCGCCGGTATACGTATCGCCTGTTTCCTCATACAGCTTGCCGCTTTTCCGTTCGCCTTCCTCAAAGGTACCGGTAAACAGCACCTTGCCGGCTTCGGAATATTCTTTTCCCGGACCGGTCAGCACGCCGTCCTGCAGGCGTCCTTCAAGCTGGAGCTTGCCGCTCATATAATACGTCCGCGTCTTGCCGTCCCACGGCACGCCGCCGGACATCACGCCATCAAACAGCAGCTTGCTGCCTCCATCGACCAGCTTCCCTTTTCCTTCGGGTCGGCCATTCACCAGTTCACCCTTGTAAATATCCCCATTCGGGTACGTGTACGTTCCCTTCCCGGTTTCGCCGGTTTCAGCGGGCTGTGTTGGCTGCTGTGTCGGTGTCACGGCCGAATTTGATCCCGGAACGGGGACCGTACGTAATTTCCGGATGTAAATGCGGCTGTTTTCGCCGTCCCAAACGACCTCCGCTCCGCTGGCCTCGCCGATAAACCGCAGCGGTACAAAGGTGTTGCCGTCGATCAGACGCGGCGCAAGGTCCAGCTCGCGGGCCTGGTTGTTGACCGATGCTTCCAGGCCATCCAGCACAAGCCGGATTTCGGTGCCGGGCCGGGTGCCGGTTACGGTTCTGGACGCCTCATCCCAGCCGACGGTTAAGCCAAGCCGTTCAAAGATCGGCCGGAACTGCACAAGCGTCGTCCCATTTTCCACAACGGGAGGTACGTCGAAGGAAACCGGATTTCCGTCGAGATAAACCGTCGTTACTTGCTCAGCGGCAGCCGCGTTGCCGGCCGTGAAGGGAGCGCTCATCAAGCAAGCGGACAACACGGCCGCATACCATCTTTTCTTCATCGTGATCACTCCTTGAAATAAGATTCATACCTTGGTCCTGTTTGGTTCGTCAAAACGAACAACCGCCGCTGCAACGCAAAGGAAGACGCCTGCAGCACGGCGCCTTTCCCTCAGCCACTATCCTGTCAATTCAATTCCTGGCTCCGCCGGCCGTCTGGCCGCTGCTGATTGCGTCAATGACATGACCGTGCCTCCCATTCTTGAGCTTGAGCTGCTGACCCGGCTCCGGTTTTGCTTACCGCCCCGAAGCTGTCCGCTACACCAGCCTGGCCGTGAAGCTGCCTAACGACTGATCGTCCCAGAGCAGCTCGTACCGGTCACCCTCGCTTACGGCGCCAACCCCTGACGGAGTGCCGGTATAGATCAGGTCTCCGGCGCCAAGCCCGTAGTGAACGCCGATATAATCGACAATCGTCTGCAAACTGAAAATCATCTCGGACACGCTGCCCCGCTGCACCTCCTGGCCGTTGCGCTGCAAGGAAAGCTCTACCGCCGCCACAGCCTCGCTGCCCGGAAAAGCAAGCGGTTCCGTCGTGACGGCGGCATGCTTGAAGCCTTTGGCTGCCAGCCACGGGTACCCTTTGCTTTTGATGACGGTCTGCTCGTCGCGCAGCGTAAAGTCGATGCCAAGCGACATCGCTCCGACCAGTTCGTCGACTGTCGCTCCGGGCGTATAGTCCCGGTTGACGTGCAGCACCAGCTCAATTTCATAATGCACCTCGCCGCGGCTGCCCGGCAGCTCGACGGGGCCGCCATCAGCCACGGTCAGCGCATGGGTCGGCTTGGTGAAAATCATCGGCTCGTCAGGCACACGGTTGCCCAGCTCGGCGGCATGGCGTCCGTAATTGCGGCCCACACAATAAATATTGCGAATCTGGCTTGTTTCCATCAGGTTACCTTCCTTTTCGTCTGGCGGCTGAAATGAGCAGCACCGGTTCGTCCGGATCATCCGCTAGGGAGCGGCAGTCGCTGACGTTGGCTTGCCTGCAGACGTTTTCGGCTGCTCGGCAGTTTGTCCCGTTCCGGATTTATCCGTCGTTTTGGTCGTCTTATCTTCGCTTTTCTGGCCGCTTGCGCCCGACTTCGTCCCGGAGGCGCCTGAGGACGGAGCCGTCTTGTCTTTCGCGGCAGCCGGGGCGTCCGTTTTCTTTTTGCTGTCCTGCGCCTTGCTATCTTGCGTCTTGCTGTCCTGCTTGCCGCTTCCTTCCGTTGAAGCAGGCTTCTTGCCGTCTGAAGCCCCCTGAGCGGGCTTCGACGCGCCGCTTTTGCCGGTCGGCGACGCGGCGCCCGATGCAGCGCCTGACTCCTGAGCGGCTGACGGTCTGGTCAGCGGAGCGAGCAGCGGATTCACCGGTCCGGGCGAGACTTCGCCCTGTGTATTTATTTTGGCATTAATTGACTGGCTCGTCAATCTTTCGAACAGCTGCTTTGCCTGGTCCTCGACCATCGGGACCGGCTGCGCCCATTTGGTCAAGATCGGCACGAGATGAATCTCGCAGCTCCGCTCGCGGGTACAGGTCGCATTTAAAATCAGACTATCCCACGTTTCCGGCGTATCATTCGTTGTAAATATAAAATTGCCAAGGCTGTACGCGACCCACTTGCCCTTGTACTGCTCGAAGCCCTGCAGCACATGCGGGTGGCTCGCGATGACAAGATCAGCTCCCTGGTCGATAAATTGATGGGCCAGCTCTGTCTGATGCTGCACCGGGCGCGGATTGCGCTCCTCTCCCCAGTGAGCCATCACAACGACCAGGTCCGCCTCCTCGCGGGCGCGCGCAATCGCCTCCGCCGACAGCTTGGCGGAATGCGTCGCAGCCAGGCCCGCTTTTTTGGCGGTAGCCATCCAGCTGACCTCCGGGAGCACCCGCGTAAAGCCGAGAAACGCAATTTTCATCCCCTGATGCTCAACAAGCGCATGCTTGTACGCTTCCTCCGCATTGCGGCCGCCGCCTACCCGCACAATCCCCTGGTCGTCGAGGTAATCAAGCGTATCCAGCAGCCCGGACTCGCCGTAGTCCATCGAATGGTTGTTGGCCAGATTGACGACATCGACGCCGGCCTTCTTCAGCTCGGGCAGCGCAAGCGGCGACGAGCGGTACACATATTCCTTCGTCTGCGCCTCGCCGCGAGTCGTAATCGGCGTCTCCAGATTGGCGATCGTCAGATCAGCCTTTTCGAGATACGGCTTCACGTATTTGAACGGGTAATCGTAGCCGTTTTTCACCAGCAGATCCTCAACTCTGCCGGCAAACATCACGTCGCCGACAAAGGACATCGTCACCTGGTCCGGCGTTTGCTGCGGCGCAGCAGACTGCTGATCCGCAGCGCTGCCTCCGTTGGACGGCTGACCGGACGTCACAGACGGCGCTTGTGCGGAGCCGGTCGGAGGGATCAGCGGCTTGGCGGCCGCAGACCCGGCTTCGGCGGCTGCGGCCCCGTCAGGCTGGCGCGCCTCCAGCCATTGCAGCAAATAAGCGAATGCCCCCACCGTAAGCAGCGCCAAGAGCGTAATTTTTATGGCCAGCGTTTGGCTGTCTCTTTTTTTCTTTTCACTCTTCCGCTTCTCAGTTCGGGTTCTAATAACGATCTACTCCTTTACCAGACTTGCAGCAAATCATGCTCTATTATATCAAAAGCGGCAAGCCCGGTCATGGGCAAATGTACCAATTATCTGTGCAGAGCGTCAGGCTATGCTATAATACTCAGACCGAAACCCAATGACTCGCGAGAAGGTGGCCGTATGGAAAGAATCGCCTTAATTTCTGATATTCATAGCAATTTGACCGCACTGGAAGCTGTGCTTGACCAGATCCAGGCGTCGGGAATCACACGTATCCTCTGTCTGGGCGATCTCGTCGGCAAAGGACCGCAGCCCGCGCAAACCGTTGACCGGGTGCGTGAAACCTGTGAGGCCGTCATTCAGGGCAACTGGGACCATGGCATCGTGCGTCCTCAGCATAAGGGAGCCGCGCAGTGGCAGCAGGATCGGCTGTCCGCCGCGCAGCTCAGCTTTCTGGGCGGGCTGCCCTTTTCTTATGACCTGGTCATGAGCGGCCGCAGGATCAGGCTCGTCCATGCGTCCTCGGACAGTGTCTATCACCGCATCACCCGCAAGGCGGATAAAAAGGAAAAGCTCGGATTTTTCGACAATACGGCGGCTACCGGCCCTTTCCTCGATTCAGACGCGACGCCCGATGTCGTCGGCTATGCGGATCTGCACATTCCGTTTATGCAGACGCTGAAGTCGCGGACGAAAAGCGGGCTGCTGCTGTTTAACACCGGCAGCGCCGGTGCGCCCTACGACGGCTTTCCGCAGGCGAGTTATGTCGTGCTCGAAGGCAATCCCGGCAGCTGGAGCGAAGCTCCGTTCAGCCTGCAATGGGTCCGGGTGCCTTACGACGTTGAGCGGGCTGTCGCCATCGCCGCCGAGGTCGGGCTGCCGGAGCTGGAGCGCTTCCGGTCCGAGCAGTCGACCGGCCGCGAGCAGTAACGGAAGGAAACAGGCGCAAGCAAGCGTCCACTCGGACGGCAGTCGGAGGCAACGATCCATCCGCGCAAGGACAAGCCGTCCGTCAGCTGCAGAAAGAAGGAACCTGAGATGGCTACATGGAAAATCAATCTGATCGTACTTTGGTCGGGACAATTTCTGGTCATGGCGGGCATGACGATGATTGTTCCGTTTTTGCCGTTATATTTGCAGGAAATGGGCATGCACAATGAGCAGGAGGTGGCGCTGTGGGCCGGGATGATTTTCGCCGGCAACTTTGTCACGTCCTTTCTGTTCCAGCCGCTGTGGGGCGGGCTTGCCGACCGCTACGGGCGCAAGGTAATGCTGCTGCGCTCCGGATTCGGCATGGCCATTGTGATGGTGCTGATGGGCTTCGCCGGAACCGCCTGGCATCTGCTGCTGCTGCGGATGCTGAACGGGACCGTATCGGGCTTCGTCCCGGCGGGTGTAGCGCTGATGTCGGCCAATACGCCGCGCGAGCGGATGGGCTTTGCGATGGGCACGCTGCAATCCGGTGCGGTGGCCGGGACAATTCTCGGCCCGTTCATCGGCGGGCTGATGGCCGAATGGGTCGGGTTCCGCCCGATTTTTTTCATCACCGGCGCGCTGCTGTTCGCGGCCTCCCTGCTCGCCGCGTGGCTGGTCAAGGAAACGTTTGACGCCAAGGAAGCTGCCGGCGTAGCGCGTCAATCGCTGCTCGCCAGCTTCAATGAGCTGCGCCAGACACGCCAGCTGCCGTCGCTGTACGCGGTGACGTTTCTGATTCAATTTTCGCTGCTTAGCGTGCAGCCGCTGCTGCCGTTATTTGTTCAGAAGCTGCACGGTCAGGATGCGATGCTGGCCTTTTACGCGGGCATGGTCGGCTCTGTTACGGGCTTGTCCAATATGATCGCTTCCCCCGTGCTCGGCCGGATCGCCGACCGGATCGGTCCTGAGCGCATCCTGATCGGCTGTCTGCTCGGCGCCGCCATCGCTTCCGTGCCGCAAGCGCTCGTCCAAAATGTGTGGCAGCTGTTTGCGGCCCGGTTTTTCCTCGGTATTTTCCTGGGCGGACTGCTGCCAACCGTAAACGCGCTGATCCGCAAGCATACGCCCGCCGGAATGGAAAGCCGCTCCTACAGCTTCAATTCCAGCTCGCTCAGTCTCGGCAACATGCTGGGACCCGTCGTCGGAGGAGCGGTATCGGGCATCATTTCGATCCAGCAAATTTTTCTGCTGTCCGGCGTGCTGCTGCTTGTGAACGCGTTCTGGGCAAACCGCTCCCTTGCTTCCAGCCGCCCCAAGCGTACAAAATCGGCTCCGTAAGGCCGTTACGTTTGGTAAAGCCTGTGTCCTTTGTCCGACAAATAACCCCCCGCAGACGGCAGAAGCAGCGCTCCGGCCGTTTGACGGGGGGTTCGGTTTGAATCGGGGCATGGGCTTTCGCAGCTCCAGAGCCGCTTCAGGGCCAAGCCGGAAAAATAAGCGATCAGACAGAAGCCGCGGCTTCCCGCACCCGCGCAATGGCCAGCCCGTCGTAGGCAGGCAGCATCGCGCTGTCCAGGCGGGGATCAGCCGCGATCCGTTCATTAAACTCGCGCATGCGGCGAACCCCGTTGCCGATCTCTGCCGCATTTGTCGTCTTGCCGCGCATAAACGTATTGTCGCCGACGATCAGCGCCCCCGGGCGCGCCAGCCGAATCGACCAGTCCAAATAATTCGGGTAATTACCCTTGTCGGCGTCAATGAAGAAAAAATCAAACCGTCGACCTTCCTCCTCCAGCTGGCGCAAGCTGTCCAGCGCCTCGCCGATCCGGTATTCGACCCGCCCGCCGAACCCGGCCAGCTCCAGATTGCTTGCAGCCAGCTCTGCATAGGCAGGCTGCAGCTCCAGCGAGACGAGCCGCCCGGCGGGACCGAGCCCGCGGGCCAGACAGACGCCGCTGTAGCCGCCAAGCGCCCCGATTTCCAGCACATCGGCCGCCCGCACCGACTTGACGAGCAAAGTCAGCAGCCGGCCGTAGCCGGGCGCTATGGAAATATCCCGCATGCCCCGCTCGACGATCGAAGCCGTCACCTTGTCAAGCACCTCGTCTCTCGCAAACAAGCTTTCCGCGTAATGCTCCTGTGATTGATGATCTGTCATGACATGCCGCCCCTCTCCGTTTATCCATCTTGTCAGTCCAATTGCAACACGGACATGCGCCTCTTCCTCCAGGCAACCGTCCTGTATCCATCACGCTGTGCGTTGTATAATCACGTTGAATGGCCTATACTTAGCTATTGTACGGCTTTGTGTCAAGCTGTTCAACTCGTCTGATTCGGAGTGAAACCTACTATGTCTTCATCATCAACAACGATTCAATTAATTGCGACCTCGCCGATGGGCCTCGAAGCGGTCGTCGCCAGAGAGGTCAGAGATCTTGGCTATGAGCAGGTGACGGTTGAAAACGGGCGGATCAATTTCACTGGCGACCTGCTGGCGATTTGCCGCTCCAACCTGTGGCTGCGCACGTCGGACCGTGTACTGATTCGGATGGCCCAGTTCGAAGCCCGGTCGTTTGACGAGCTGTTTGAAGGCGTCAAGGCGCTCCCATGGGCCGACTGGATTCCGGAGGACGGCGAATTCCCGGTCGAGGGCCGCTCTCATAAATCTCAGCTTTCCAGCGTTCCGGCCTGTCAGGGCATCGTCAAAAAAGCCGTCGTCGAAAGCATGAAGCAGCGCTACGGCACCGAATGGTTCCGTGAAACGGGCGGCCGCTACGTCATCGAGGTGTCGCTGCTGAACGATATCGCGACGATCACCCTCGACACGACCGGACCCGGTCTGCATAAGCGCGGCTACCGCAAGCTGGCGACCGAAGCTCCGCTGAAGGAAACGATGGCCGCCGCCATGGTGCTGCTCAGCCGCTGGCAGCCTCAGCAGCCGCTCTATGACCCGTTCTGCGGCTCCGGCACCATCCCGATTGAAGCGGCTATGATCGGCTGGAATCTCGCTCCCGGACTGCGCCGCAGCTTCAATGCCGAAAGCTGGCCGATCATCGGCGATGAGCTGTGGGATCAAGCGCGCGAGGAAGCGTACGACTCGGTCAAGGACGATATCCCGCTGCAAATCGGCGGCTCCGACATTGACGGAACCGCTATCGAGGTTGCGCTGGCCGCAGCCAAAGCGGCGGGGCTGGCCAACGATCTTTCATTTAAAGTCAGCCCTGTCAGCAAAGCGCTGCCAAGCGGCGAATACGGCTGCCTGATCACCAATCCGCCTTACGGCGAACGGCTCGGCGATTCCACCGAGGTCGAGCGCGCGCTGCGCCAGTTCGGCCACATGCACAAGCAGCTGCCGACCTGGTCGGCCTATCTGCTCAGTCCAAGCAAGCAGTTGGAGCATTACACCGGCCGCCACGCGGACAAAAAACGCAAGCTGTTTAACGGACGGATCGAATGTAACCTGTTTCAGTTTTTCGCGCCGGGAGGCTTGTACGGCTGGCGCAAGGACGGCGGACAGCCGGGCGGCGGACAGCCACCCCGCGGCAACTAACCGCAGGCCGCCACGCGATGGATAGTAACCCTCCACAAACAAACAGTACCCCGAAGGGCTCCTGCTCGGAGCCCTTCGGGGTACTTGTTTTTGAACCGCACGGTCATGCTGTTATCCCGCCCGATTCACCTCGTGCCCGGCGCTGGCGGCAGCAGCAACCGCTGTACTTCAAGCTGCTGCAATCAACCGTTCCGCTTCATCGTATCGACAAGCACTTGCAGCACTTCATCCGCCTGCTCATACGCGATCTGGCATGTGCCGGCAGCCCGGTGCCCGCCGCCGCCATGCTCCAGCATCAACGCGCCGACATCCGTCTGCGACGTACGGGCAATGATGCTGTGTCCGCAAGCGAACACGCAGTTTTGCTTGTTCCTGCCATCGACGATCCAGATCGAAATATTTTGCTCCGGATACAACGCATATACCATAAACCGGTTGCCCGGGTAAATCGTCTCCACATTACGCAGGTCGGTGATGATGACGTTGCCGTCGACCCGGGTATATTGGGCGAGCATCGCGCGGTATTCCTGATCCAGCTCGAAATAACGCTTCACACGCTCCTGTACGTCAGGCAGCAGCAAAATATCATCAATGCCCATATGCGCGCAATGATCCACCAGCTCCTCCATCAGCTGATAGTTGCTGATCCGGTAGTCGCGGTAGCGACCCAAGCCTGTGCGGGCGTCCATAATGAAGGACAGCAAGTCCCAGCCCCTTGGCCGGAGAATATCATCCGCGCTGAATTGAGCGGCATCAGCCTTGTCTACGCCAGCCATAATGTCATCGAGACCGGCGCCGAACTTGTCGCGACCGCCGTAATAATCATAAACGACGCGCGCTGCGCTTGGCGCAACCCGTACCTCGCCTTCAAATTGTACCTGCTCGCCCGTACGCTCCAATTCGCTGGAGTGGTGGTCAAACCAGAGGCCGCAGCCCGGAACAAACGGCACGTTGGCCAAAATATCATCCTTCGTCACTTCGACAATGCCATCCTGCATATCCTTCGGATGAACAAACTTCATCTCGTCAATCATACCGAGCTTTTTGAACAGCATTGCACATACCAAACCGTCAAAATCAGAACGCGTAATCAGTCGCATGGAGTCCTCCCGTAATAGCTCTCTAGAACTACATAAAGATTCTAGCTCCATTATAAGCCCTGCTACTCCGTCACACAATACCGCCGCAGCCGACTCGCAACAAAAAAAGACCGCCGCTGCAAGCCGCAGTCCGCCGTCTCCTGAAATCCCGCACAACTGCAAGCTCCGGAGCGGCCGACCGGGCGGCTGCTGATGACGATCATTTTCTTCTGCTGCAGCTTGCTAAATCAAGCTGCTGATTGCAAGCTTCCAAACACAGATCATAAGCCTGCTTTGAGCCGCTGCGGCCTGCACACCAGGTAGTCAAACAGCGGCAAAAACCAGTCATGATGCGCTTCACATTGAATCGACAGCTTGACATCGCCCTGCCAATAAAACGTCAGCAGCTGGCGGCTGCGCCCCCGCACCATTTCCACATCCCAGTCCGGGCTTGTCAGCTCATACACCTCTTTATTGACAAACAGCTTGGGACCTTCCTTCGACAAAAACAGACCGATAAAATCCTTACCGATTTTCGTGTAAAAGCCCTGCTTGCTCATGATGCTGCGTCCTTGCTCCAACATTACACGTCCTCTCTGCCGTCTACGCCAACAAACGACTTCCCGTGGTCCCGGCACAAGAGTCGTTTCTCCCTATCGCTCAAGAATCGCTCCGTTCCTTCGGAAGCTGGCTGGCATCGCGCCTGATGTCATGCGCCTAAGCCCCTGTAGCTTTGCGTCCGCAGGCTTTCGCCCGGTTTGCCCTTATCGGGTACGTTCGAATCGTATGGTAACGTATGTGTCTTCCTTGTTGCCGCATTCAGAAAGATCAAGCTTCCTGATTAGTATAAGAATAAGAGATCGGCAACAGCAGTCGCATCCTGCTTTGTAACTAATTTCTCCCCGCATATAAGGACTTTCGAATCATTTCGTGGAGTTGAAAGCCCCTCCAATACAAATACAGGCCGGCAAGCGTAACCGCTGCGATGGTCGTAAACATAGGTCCGCCTCCCCACTGCGCCAGCAAATAGCCGCCGATCACAGGCCCGATAAAGTGGCCCAGATTCGCCATCGACTGCGCGCCGTAATACGTCCCGCGCATGCCGTCCGGCGCAAGCCGGTCAATCAGCACATTGGCCGCCGGATAGTTCAAAATTTCCCCCAGCGAAAACACAAACATCGACAGCATAAACAGCGCCATGTTGTCAGCCAGCGCATATCCGATATCGCCCAGCGCAAACAGGAGGCCGCCCGCCATAATCGCCTTCAGCGGATCTCGTTTCTCCGCCCAGCGGCTCAGCGGCACCTGAAGCAGCACAACCGTCACCGCATTGAGGCTCATCAGCCAGGCAAACAGCAGCGCGCCATCTGCCACGCTTTCCGATACATATTGCGATAAGGTCGCCATCATCTGCGAATAACCGATTGCCGCGATAATGCCGCCGCCGATATAGTAGCGGAATATACGATCATGGCGGATAACCTTCCAGGCTGCGCCCACCGTCAAACCGCTGCGGTTCTCACCATCAATCCGACTGATCCCGCATGCCTGCAGCAGCGCGTACAGCATAATCGTATACAGGAGATACAGACAGGCCGTAATCAGAAACGGCAGCCACGCCTCCAGTGTGCCGAGCAGCGCGCCAAGGAGCGGGCCGATCGCCACGCCGATATTAATCGCCAGATACCGCAACGAAAATACACGCAGCCGCTTCTCCTTGGGCGTTACGTCCGCCATCAGCGCCTGGGATACCGGCTCGTACAACGAACGGCACAGCCCGTTCAGCATATTCAGCAGCATGAACACGATCGGCGCTTTTGCAAGTGCGAAGCCGCCGAACACGAGCACCCAGCCGCACAGCGCAATCATCATGATCAGCTTGCGCCCGAGCCGATCGGACAGCGCGCCGCCGATAAAACCGCCAAAGGTGCCTGCAAGCGAGCCTGAACCGATGATCAGGCCGATCAGCACAGGGCTCAGTGCCGATTCCCGCGCCAGATAAATGGCCAGGAAAGGCATGCTCATCGAAGACGCGGTACGCGCAAGCACCGTCCCGACAAGCAGCACATGGACAATCGGGTGATAATTTTTCCAGAACCGGACTGCCCGGACCCGGCTTTGATCCAACAGGGACGCCAGCATACGACTTAACTCCTTTTATTAACCTGAGGTAAAAAATAGATTGAGAGTTATTATACAGGATGGGCGCGGTTCTGGACAGCTTTTTTGAAAATATCGCTGGAACATTCCTTTCAATTTCCAAAATAGAGCAGTGAGGAAAGCTTCTGATCGAAGCCCTGAAATAAAAAAATCCCCGGAGCGGCTGGCCCCGGAGATACGCGAATCAGTGAGAATAAATCATTGCTTCTTTACATATTTGCTTGCTTTTTCAATTGCCTCGTCTTCGGTTTTGCCGGTCACATACCGGCCGTTGATAAAAATAAACGCGAAGCGCGAGCAGGGGCCGCAATACGACTTGCAGCCCACCTTGATGTCAGCGTCGGGCGCCAGCTTTTGCAGCTTGGACACCGCTGTTTTCATTTTCATATGCTTGCATTTGTCGCAAACCCGTATATCGTTAGCCATCCGGCATTCCTTTCTTAGCGCGGCCTGATCAATGGTCCCCGTGATTCCCCTTGCTTGGATTCGTAACGGCGAAGCCTTCCTCCGGCACATAGAAATAATCCACGCGGATGCCGTCCAGCATAGGCTCGTCCTTCTGCAGCAGCACCTCGATGCCGCTATCCGTTGTGACAAGCTCATCATTATCGGTCTGCGTGTCCATCGACATGCCATAGTGGGCATGGTCGCCATGCGAATGCGTCACGTATACGCGAAGCTTCAGTTCCTTATTTTCTTCCTGATCCAGCTCAGCCCGCAGCATCTTGGCCGCGTTGCGCGAAATTTTACATTTCATCGTCAAGTCACGTCTCCCACTCTGTATTTCCCCTATTGTATAAAAACCGGGGGACGAAAGCAACCGTTAGCTGCCGGCAAATGTGTAGGAAAGCGGATGAAACCAAGAGAATCCACACTCGTAATGCAACGAGACTTGCGCGGAAGCGCGGCGTCTTTTAAGATGAAGGAAAGAAAAAACGATGACCGGAAAGGCTAAGGTGAACGAATGATCCCGTTTTATCGGAAGTATTCGAAAACGATCTTCGATATCGCGCTGCTCGTTGTAACTGTGTACTTGTTTATGTTTTTGTTCAGCTATGTGTACAATTTGGCCAAGCCTATTTTTATCGCCCTCGTCATTTATGTCATCGTTGAACCGCTGGCCCGTTTCCTGCATCGCAGAGGACTGCCCAAGCCGATCGCTTCAGCCATTTCCACGCTTGTATTTGTTGTTATCATTTTGGGCGTCATTACAGGGGCCGGCGCCATCTTTACCGCCCAAATTATTTGGCTGGCCGACAAGCTGCCCGACTACGCCAGCATTTTACAGCAGCAGTTGTTCAACCGCACCGAGCAAGTTCAATCGCTCATCGGCACGCTGCCCGTGGACCTTGATCTGGTGAACAAAGCGAAGGAATATTCGGTCGATATTATCCAGAAGCTGACCTTGATCGCCCGCAATTCGCTGATTGGACTGTTCGGCATGCTGACGTCGGTGTCCACCTTTGTCGTCAACTTCGTCATCGGTATTATTCTCGCTTACTTCCTCAGCATCGAGATTCAGTCCTGGAACCGGATCGCTGCGGAGAAAACGCCGAAAACGTTCAAGAAGGCATTCCAGTTTCTCCGTGAAAATGTGCTGATCGGCATCCTTTCTTATGTAAAGGCCCAGACGAAGCTGATCAGCATCACCTTTGCTGTCATTTTCGTCGCGCTGCTGGCGCTTGGCGTCAACAACGCCTTCTCGATCTCACTGCTGGCCGCCATCTTCGATGTGCTGCCGCTGCTGGGCGTATCCACCTTGTTTGTCCCGTGGATCGTGTACCTGCTTGTCGTCGGCCAGACGACACTGGCCATCTGGCTGGCGATACTGCTGGCCGTCGTCATCGGAGCCCGGCAAATTCTTGAGCCGAAAATTACCGGAGACTCCCTCGGCGTATCAGCCTTCACCATGCTCGCGTTTATGATTATTTCGCTGCAGCTGTTTGGCGTAGCCGGTCTGATTTTATCGCCTGTGCTCATTATTTTAATCAAGGCGCTGTATGAGCAGGGCTACTTGAAAAGCTGGATTCGCATGCCTGCGGAGGAATATGAGCCGGACGCCGAGACGCTCAAGTTTAAATGAACAAAGGGGATTCCTGATCACGAGGCTTCGAGATCGGAATCCCCTTTTTTACAGTCGGGGCGGGTAAACACTTGCTCGACCCGGCTCTGGAGGCGCCTTTCTGCGCCATTCGGCGAAATGACTCGCCTCTCCGCCGATGTCCGGAGCTATGCGCCATACTTGCGCTCGGCCCGCTCTGTAAACATGTTCATCAACAGCAGCGTCACCGCAATGTCATCGATCGGGAGAAAGGGCAGCAAATCCGGCGCAACCCCGTAAATCAACGCAGGCAGCGCAAACAGCAGCTTTTCCCCCAACGGCACCTTGCGTGAGCGAAGCAGCGGGACGATCCTGCGGAACACATGCCCCCATTGCCGCAACGACCATAAACGTTTGATCATTATCGCTCAACCTCCTCACGATTGATAGGCTTGTCTCGGTGGATCTACGTGGATATACTCTATAATACCCGAAAAAAGACCGCTGGTTTCAGCTAGAAACCAGCGGTCTGTTCATCTACGCTCACAGCAGCAAGCCTTCCACCAGCAGCGGCAGCAAATCGCGGTATATACGGCCAAACTGCTCAAGCGGCAGCGGGTTGACGCCGCAGCCTGCTTCAATCGTAAATCCCGGCCGCCGGTACTCGCGGATGAACCAGTCCTTGTAGCCGGCATCGCTGCCCGTCAGGCGCACCGCCTCATAGCCGCTCAGCTCCTGCAGCCGCGCAGCGAGCGCAGCGGACTCCTCCGGCTCGTAATCCCGGTAATTCCAGTAAATTTCCCGGCCCTGTGTGTGAAACGCCATCACCAGCCGGAAATTCCGGCTGGCGGTGAAAGCAGCGACTGCACTTGCTTCCGGCTCCGACAACGGGCAAGGACCTGTATAATCACGCGGCCCCGGTCCGTCTACCGCGCGCCGATCCCGTTCCGCCTCCCAGTAGGCCGGAAACTGATCGTTCAGATCGACGCCGCGAATGTTGGCTTTCCATCCGGAGAAATCCGGCGAGCCGCTATTCCAGCGCAGCAGCTGCTCGGCGTACGGATGTCCGCCGTCTACGCCCTGCAGCGCCAGATCAACGCCGTCCGGATTAACCATCGGGACAAGCCACAACGAGGTGTCGGCCAGCAGCTGACTCGCCTCGCGCCCGCCGATCCTCCCCCCGCTCTGGAGGGCAGCGGCATAACTTTCGGCGAAACGCATCAGCAGCAGCGAGGTCAGCCATTCATTGGCATGAAAAGCGCCGTTATAATGAATTTCACGCGCTCCGCTGCCGATCCGAATGTAAGAGATCGGCTGCCCCATCACGCTGCGGCCGATCTCTCCGATTTCCAGAAACGGATAAGCCGACCTTAGCTGCTCCAGCTGACCGGCCATTGCGGCGCAGCTGTAGCCGCCGTTTTCGGCACGTACAATGCCGTGCAGCTGCGGCAGGGCGATAGTTTGTCCGATACGCAGACGGCGGGGATGTACACCTGGGTTGATCTCCAGCAGCTGATCCGGCTCCAGTCCGAAGCGGCGGGCCACCCCGTCCAGCGTATCGCCCGCTTGCAGCACATAGCTGCAAGCGGGCGAGATTGGAATCCGCACCGTCAACCCCGGCCGCAGCCCGCTATGTTCATGCAGGTTATCGTTTACCCGGAACAACTCGTTCACGGACAATCCGTACCGCAGCGCGATCCGCTCCCATGTATCGCCCCTCCTGATCCTGTAAGGAAAGGTCATCGCTCCCACCACCTCCGGCATCGTACCCGGGCCGCTGAGGGCACGGGTTTTCACCAACATATGCCGGAGCGTCAGCTAATATTCGGAACCTGCCAGACAATCGGCGTCACCCGGATCTGCTCCGCGAGCCAGCTTTGGGCAATGGTGCGGAACATGACCGGATCGCCGCTGCAAAAAAACTGATGCACCGGGATGACCGGGCTTCTGGCCAGCATCCCCTTGTGATACAAAATCGTGCTGACCTCGCGTGCCGTCTCGTCGGCCGAGCTGATCAGCTTCACACCCGGCCCCATCGCCTGACTGATCGCATCGGATAGAAACGGGTAGTGCGTACAGCCGAGAATCAGACAATCGAGAGCTACGCCGCGCAGCTCCTCCAGCGTCTGGGCCACAACCTCCGTTGTCCGGTCCGTACGAAACAAGCCGCGCTCCACAAGCGGCACAAACTGGGGACAAGCCATACTCACAACTTTAATTTGCGGCGAAATTTGCCGCAGCGCCTGCTCATACGCTCCGCTGCGGATCGTTCCCTCTGTGCCGATCACGCCGACAAACTGGTTGCGGGTTGACTTGATCGCCGCGCGCGCGCCGGGATGAATGACACCGATGACCGGAATCGGCAAGCGTGCCCTGATCTCCTCAATAGCCACCGCCGTCGCCGTATTGCAAGCGATTACGATCATCTTGGGCTGGTATTGGAGTAAATAATCGACGATTTGATGCGTAAATGTGATGACCTCCTCCGCCGGCCTCGGACCGTAAGGCGTCCGCGCGGTATCGCCGAAATAGAGGATTTTCTCCTGCGGCAGCTGGCGCATAATCTCCTTGGCTACCGTTAGTCCGCCGACTCCTGAATCCAATATGGCAATCGCTTGCTGCACGTCTGTTCGCTTCCTTCGTCAATAAGATGTGTAAGACCGACTGCTGCTACAGCATATGTAAGCCCGGGAGGAAAGGTACCTTGACGGTTGTCCGGCAGCCGCCGGCAGCCACAAGGCGCTCCTTCACTTCGGAGGCTGAATATCGTCCAGCAGCGCCAGCGTATAGCCTGCTTGCTTGATTGCCTTGATGATCCGGTCAAGCGCCTGAATATTTTCCGGCGAGCCCTGATGCATCAAAATAATGTTGCCGTCATGCAAATTATTCATAATATCGTTATACGGATCTTCCGCGCCGTTTTTCCGGGGCTCCCAGTCGCGCATCGCCGTGGACCAGAACACGGACGAATACCCGAGCTCCGACACAAGCTGCAGCAGATGCTGGCTATACCTGCCATACGGAAACCGGAAATACGGCTGCATGTCCTCGCCCGTCACTTCCTTGTACAGCTGCTCGTAGTCCTTGATTTCCTTGCGGACCTGCTCGTCGCTCTGAAGATTCATATCCGTATGCGTCATCGTATGATTGGCGACCAGATGCCCGTCCTTCACCAGCTGGCGGACAAACTCCGGATTTTTCTTGACATTGTAGCCCGCAATAAAAAAGTTCGCCTTGGCATCGTTATCCTTAAGCGCCTTCACCAGCGTTTTCGTATCGCCCAAATCTCCGCCTGTATCAATCGTCAAATACACTTTTTTGCCGCTGCCGACCCACAACGCCTTCATATCCTTCGTAAAAGCTTTCGTATCGCCGGGAAAGCCGGGGACCTTCCCCTTTGCTTGCTTCATGTAATACCACGACAGCGCCTTCTTATCGCCGCTGCCCGGCTCCTGCGGCTTGGCGACTTGCGTGCCGGCGGCAGCAGCGGCCGGATTGCGGACGCCGCCGTAGACAGCGCCGGTGGCCGTCTTCCCGGCAGCCGCTTCACCGGCTGACGGCGGCCCGGCCGTCTCGGGCCGCTGGGCTGCCGCCTCGGAGCCGGGCTTCGCCGGAGCCGCTGCATCGGATGCTTCGCCGCCCGATGTCACCGCGTTCACAGGCGGGGCCGGCATCAGGTCCGGGCGATTCTCCTCCTCCTGCGGCTGAACGCGCGGCGGCGGCGCGGCTGGCGCTGCTTTGTCGCTTGTGCCGCCGTCATTTCCGCTGCAAGCGGTCAATCCAACAGCCAGCGCAGTCAGCGCCAGCCAGCTTGCGGGGGTTGCTCTGCTCATGCTGCCATCCTCCAGTCACAGCCAGGTCTAGCTAGTTATCTATGCTCCAGTATACAAGAGACCTCACGCTCTGGCGACTGACGGCTGCCTCACAGGTGCCTGATGTCTTCCAGCCTTACTTGGATTCTCCGCGTCCGGCTGCCCACAGCAGCACCATCAGCACGCTGATCAGCACGAAGGCGACAAGCGCGAGGAACGGAATCGTAACGAAGCCAAACCAGTCGATATAATCGACATCGCAGGGCACAAGGCCGCAGGAGGTGGCTCCATCCTTAAACAGGTCGGTTTTCTGCATCAGGTAGTGGTACAGGGAAATACCGGCTCCCCAGACGGACAGCGGCAGCACGTACAAATAAATCCGCTTGTCCTTGCGTACGGCGGCAATGCCGAGGATCAGCGCCAGCGGGTACATCAGGATGCGCTGGTACCAGCACAGCTTGCATGGCTCGTAATGCAAAATCTCGGAAAAATACAAACTGCCCATCGTAGCTACAACTGCAACTACCCACGAAAAATGAATGCCGTTCTCGCGAATGAAAGCTTTCCACCGCATCACGTCTGCTCCTTCTTTGCTATCGAATGAAATCAATTTATTATATCACTATTAACCAGCCGCATGAAAGAATGCCAAAAAGCCCGGACGGGCTTCAGGTCCATCGGGCTTGCGGCTTACACTCTCAACTTATTCGGGTACCTAGCTCCGGTCTATTCCTTGATCGGCTCGAACTTCGCGTCATAAAGCCGGAACATCGTTTTGTAGCCGGATTCGTCAACCTTGACGCCTACATCAAGCCGCCCGGTAATTTTGAGCGGACCGGTTGTATAACGCAGCTTCACGTCGTCAGGGACAAACACCATCATAATTTTGTTCCAGTACGTCTCATCGCCGTTGTCGAACGGACATTCCGCTCCAGGCTCGGGGATCAGCAGAAACCAATGCTTGTCGAAGGAAAGCACCTCGCCCATGTAGCCGTTGATTTGCACAGTTTTATGCTGCTCGCTCAAATCCCAGAACTTTTCCGAAGGACGGTTTTGCTTGTCATCGTCGAAAAATTCGGACCACTTGATCTTGGGCAAGCCTTGCGCCGCCTTGGCTGCGGCTGCCGTCGCTTCAGACTTGACGGCGGCGGCCGTGGCTCCTCCGGCTGGCGCTGCCGGCTCGCTGCCCGACGAAGCTGCGGCGCTTGGCGCTGCGGCCGCCTGCTGGCTCGCAGAGGCTCCCGCTCCCGCGCCTGCGCTAGACGTTGTCGCATCGCCGCCCGACGGCTTCACGCTTACCGCTGCAGCCGCCTGCGGGCTCGCAGAGGCTCCCGCTCCCGCGCCTGCGCTAGACGCTGTCGTCTCACCGCTCGACGGCTTCACGCTTGGCGCTGCGGCCGTCTCCGGGCTCGCCGAAGCTCCCGTTCCCGCGCTTGCGGCCGGGGCTGTCGTCTCACTGCCCGACGGCTTCACGCTTGGCGCTGCGGCCGGTTGCGGGCTCGCCGTGGCTCCCGTTCCCGCGCCTGCGGCCGGGGCTGTCGTCTCACTGCCCGACGGCTTCACGCTTGGCGCTGCAGCCGGTTGCGGGCTCGCCGTGGCCCCCGCCCCCGCGCCGGAGGCTGCCGGCTGAACAGCCGCTTGCCCCGCTTCCGCGAACGAACCCGCTTCCGGGGCTTGTTTAGCTTGACCGCAGCCTGCGAGCGCAACAATCAGACCCGCGCACAGAACCACTGTCCATCTTTGCTTCGTCATATCCAGATCATCCTTCCATCGCTTAATTGCGGAACAACGTCAGCGCATCCACCCGATAAATCCGCGCTGCCGGAATGGCCGAAGCGACAGCACCCAGCACAAGCGTGCCCAGCGCCAGCACGAGCAAATCCCCGACCGGAGCCATAACCGCCAGCTGAATGCCCGCATACGCAAGCAGCGGATCACTTGCCAGCCAACCGATCCCGTGCCCGGCGACTAGCCCGAGCAGCAGCCCGGCCGCCGTCAGCAGCGTGCCTTCACCGACCAAAATACCGACAATATACGTCCGGCCCTTCCCGATCAACCGGAGCAAGCCGACATCCTTCTTCCGTTCCTGAACAGCTGCCGTCAACGATAAAACAATCGATACGGCGGCCAGCAGCACGCAGATCAGCATCACGATCAGCAACAGCTGCGTCCCTGTGTCGACGAGATTTAATACATCGCCTACCGCTTTGCTGCTGTATACGGCTTGCACCTTCTCCAGCTGATCATATTTCTGCTTGACCAGCTGAGTGCCGAGCAGGGAACGCGGCTTTACGAGCACAGCGGTCACATCGCGCACCTCGGATTGATTCGCATGCACCGCCCACGCATGATCGACCGTCGTGAAGACGGTGCGGTCATCGGCCGTGTTCAGCTTGGGCAAAATACCCGCGACCCGATACGTGAAGCCGGCATGCGCATCATGCACCTCGCCCTCATGCCCGGCTGCATGCTCGTCTTCATACTCTTTCTCCTCCGCATGACCGTGCTCGTCTGCATGCTCCTCTTTTTCCATGGAATGACCCGCGATCAGGCCATGGCTGCCGTGGAACGTATCGCCGAGCTTGACCTTCAGCTTCCGGGCCACCTCGTAGCCCAGCGTGACCTCGCCCAGCTCCCTGTACAGATGTCCCTCAGCCAGCTTGCGGTCCGCATAACGCGTCTGGAAATAGCCGGGGTCAATGCCGATGATCGGAAAACCGTTGAATTGATCGCCTGCGGTCAGCGCATACGCGGCTTCTACTTCCGGCTCCTTTTGCAGCGACTCCAGAACCGTATGAGGAATGTTGCCGGTCGGCGCACCCAGCCTGTAGAACGCATTCAGCACCAGCTGCGATTCGCTGCCATCGGCGCCGACAACCAGCTCAAACGGGCCGTAGCCCTTCTGGGCGCCCTGCTCGACCGCTTCCCGGCTTTGCAGCAGCAGCACAAACAAGGAAGTCGTGATGGCAACCGCAAGCACCGTCAGCAGCGAAAGCGTTTTGCGGTGCACAATATTTCTGACAATCAGCGTCCATCCGCTCATCCGACCGCCCTCCCGGCTTCCGTGGGCGACTTGGCTTGCAGCAGCTCATTTATTTCCGTCATATTGACGACACGCGGAAACTGCTGCGCCAGATGAAGATCATGCGTTACCGTCAGCAGCGTCAGCCCTTCCTGCGCACACAAGCCCAGCAGCAGCTCCATAACCGCCCCGGCCGTCTCCCAGTCCAGGCTGCCTGTAGGCTCATCGGCCAGCACAACCGGCGGACGATTGATCAGCGCCCGGATCATGGCGACACGCTGCTGCTGACCGCGGGACAGCTGGGCAGGCAGATGCTGCTGCCGGTCGCTCAGCCCGACCTTGGCGAACCACGATTCGATCAGGCGGCTGCGGGCCGCCGCCGACCCGGTCCTCTCCAGCACCAGCTCGACATTTTGCTTCGCCGTCAGAGACGGAATCAAGTGAAAATCCTGAAAAATATACCCGATATGCCGCGCCCGAAACGCATCCCGCCTTGACTCCTCCAGCGACGTAACCGGGTGCCCGTCAACGATAATGTCGCCCTTGTCCGCAGGAATGACGCCGCCGATCATGTGCAGCAGAGTGCTTTTGCCGCTGCCGCTCGGACCGATAATCGCCACCCGCTCTTTCGGAGCCACCGACCATTGCCCGATCTGCAAAATCGGCAGCGTCTGTCCCTGCAGACGGAACGATTTTTCCAACCCTTGAATGCGAATCACCGTAACTGGACTCCTTTCAGAAAAACAGGACAGGAGAGCCTCGGCTCTCCTGCGCCTCTGTGTATGGAATTAAGCTGCTATCTTAATTAGGGCTTTACGATTCTAAGGCTTTACGATTCGCTCGGACAGCGCATCCCACGTCAAAGCTTTGCCTGTCAGCTTGCTGAAGGCATCCAGCGGCAAATAAAGCATGCCATTGTCTACATTGGCTTTGAAGCCTGCATCGGCTCCATCCAGCGTCACCTGCAGCGTATCAATGCTGACAACCATCTTTTTGCCTGCGTTGTCCAGAGTTACCGAACGGTCTGCCGCATTCCAGGCAACCTGGCTGCCCAGCGCCTCGCCAACTGCTTTAGCCGGATACAGCACCGCGCCGTCGCGCGTTACTTTAAACTTCGGATACAAATATTTTGCTTGCATTTCGGCCGAAGTAGCGACCAGGTCTACACCGACAATTTCCGCAGAAGCCAGTGCGATTTGGGTATTGTCGATTTGGCCCTGTACCTTGTCGGCAATCGGACCGTACGCCCAGACGCCAACGTCAACGCCGGAATGTCCATGTCCGCTCCAGCCGATCAGGAGACGCTTCGATACAACCGCGTTGTAGGCGCCCTCTTGCGCATACGAGGAGCCGTCGCCCTTCAGGATAGATTGCGCTTCCTCATCGGACAAATCCTGAATCCACGTGTTGGCCGATACGATCGCTTTAACTTCCTCAACCGTTTTAGCTGCCTTCAGCTTGCCGGCGATAAATTCGGAGGAATTTTTTTGCTTGTCCCACAGGTCAAGGTTCAGCTCATAAATGTTGTCGCGCGACAATGACAAGCCGCCTGTTTCGTGGTCAGCGGTAATGACGATCGACGTGTTGCCGTCCTTCTTCGCGAAATCCAGCGCTACCTTCACCGCAGCGTCGAAGTCGAGCACTTCCTGCACCGTCGAAGGGAAGTCGTTCGCATGCGCCGCATGGTCGATCCGGCCGCCTTCAATCATCATGACGAACCCGTTTTGATCCTGCGACAAAATGTCAATCGCCTTCGTCGTCATTTGGGCCAGGCTTGGCACCTCAGCCGTCCGGTCCGGCGTATAGCTGACATGCGATTTGCCGAACAAGCCAAGCGCCTTGCCAGTCGTTGCAGGCAGCGCGTTCAGGCCGCTTGCGTCCTTGACATAGCTGTAGCCCTTCGCTTCGAAGTCGCCGATAATGCTCTTGTCCGCGCGCTTGCCCTTTTCTTCCTTGCTGATAAAGAAGTCGCTGCCGCCGCCGAACAACACGTCAACGCCGCTGTCCAAATATTGGGAAGCAATCGCGTTTTCGTTATCGCGGCTGCGTACATGCGATGCGAAAACAGCAGGCGTAGCATGGGTAATACGGGCAGTTGTCACAAGGCCTGTCGCTTTGCCTTTTTTCTCAGCCGCTTCAACGACGGAAGCGAAAGGCTTGGAAGCATCCTCGTTCGATACGCTGATACCGGCGTTATATGTTTTATGGCCTGTAGCAAATGCGGTGCCCGCCGAAGCCGAGTCCGTCACGACGCCGGATACGATAGTGCCGCCGTCTTCACCACGGTCTGCATAGGTCGTAGCTTGGCCGACATAGATGCTATCCAGGTTCAGGTGGTCGATGCCTTTTTGATATTTCAAGTAGTTACGGCCAGCCGAAACCTGTGCAGGCCCCATGCCGTCGCCGATCAGGACGATCAAGTTTTTGGAAGCGGGAGCTGCTGCAGCGACAGCTGCGCCGGCAGGCTGGACGGCATCAGCGGCAATACCTGCTTGCATAGGCAGCACCGACAGCGCCAAAATCGTACTTAAAACCATTTTATTAACTTGCTTTCTCAATGGAAATACCTCCAACACCGTTATAGTTGATCATCTGATCATATTTAAATTGTAACAACCAGCGTCAACGGAGCATTAGAACAGTGTAAAGCAACCATTAAATTGAGATGAATTTTTTGTAAATAATCGAAAACGGATATAACCTATGGCTGAAGGCTGGGTAAACTAATCCAGTAGGCAGTGCGCAGATGTCGCAACTATTCAAGGAGGTATAAGCACGATGAACATCATTGTGACAAGTATTTTCGTTCAGGACCAGGACAAGGCGTTAACGTTTTATACAGAAACGCTGGGGTTTGTAAAAAAGCACGACGTTCCTGTCGGCAAATTTAGATGGATCACGCTTGTTTCTCCCGAAGAGCAAGACGGTACCGAGCTTTTACTCGAACCGAATGACCATCCGGCCGCCAAAAAATATCAACAAAATATATTTGCCGAGGGCATCCCGGCCACGATGTTTGGCGTCGCAGATATTCAGAAGGAGTACAACCGATTGTTGGAAAATAGCGTGAAATTCACAATGGAGCCGACAAAAATGGGCGAAATGACGATCGCTGTCTTCGACGATACATGCGGCAACCTCATTCAGCTTGCACAAAAGTAGCTTCATGCGGGATTCTGTAAGCTCTGTCGCAAGCAGCGCCTGAGGACAACAAATAACCTCCAGCTCCCGGCAGGCTTCGGGGAGCGGAGGTTATTTGCCTTGTCTAACGACTTGTGAAGCTTCGAGCAATCATACGGAGAAGCTGTACGAAACCGCTCTGCCTTCCTCGGCCGGCGTCGCCAGCCGGGTCCATTCCTGCGGAGGCGCCAGATCGACGACCGCCTTGATGCCAATCTTCGCGAAGTCCAGCTCCGGCAGCTGCTCCAGCGTCAGACGGTTCGTAATCAGCTTGTCCAGCAAGCCGGGGAACCGCTCCTCGATTTGCTGAAGCCGGTACAAGCCAGTCTCGAAATCTTTACGGGACGCATTCACCGAGCCGAGAATGCATTTATTTTCCAGAACCAGCTCCCGGTTCAGAAAATCCACAGGCACCTCGCTGCTCGTGCTGCCCGGCGTCACCCCCAGCAGCGCCAGCACGCCATTGGGACCAAGCGCGCCCATCGCTTCAAAGGCAAGCGGACTGTAGCCCGTACATTCGAGGATGAGATCGGCACGGCGGCCGCTGCTTTGAAGAAAGTCAGCCAGACCCGACGCCTGCTGCCCGGAGACGCCCCTCGTCCGAGCGGCATCGGACGCGTCGCTGACCGTCCCCGCTGCCGGGGCGCGCCTGGCTCCTTCCGGAGCTTCCGACGCCTCCCGTGCTCCCCATGCATCGGACTGCTGGTACACCGCGCCGCATTGCCGGACGATGTCCGCTCCGGCCGAGTCGGCAGCTGACTTCGACCAGACCCAGGTGTCCAGACCGAGACAGCGGCACGTCAGCGCGGCCAACAGCCCGAGCGGGCCGGAGCCGAGCACAACCGCCGTACGCGGCTGCCAGACAAGCCGCTGCTGAATGCGCTGCACCTCGTCCCACACCTTTTCGACGATGCTTTGGGGCTCCGTCAGCATCCCGTGCCGCAGCTGGCTATCGGGAATCCTGACCAGATAACGCGCCTCGTCCACATAGTACTCGGACATGTAGCCGTTCCGCCCCTTGATGCCCCGCTCGACATACTCGCCGCTGGCACAATAATCCTGCTGCCCGTTGCGGCAGTTCACACACCCCGGCTCGGCGCACGGCCGCCGCACCAGCGCGCTGACCGCATCCCCCGGGCGCAGCCCGGTAGCCGGATCAGCCTTCACGACGACGCCCAGCGACTCATGGCCGATAATCAGCGCGTCCTCTCCGTCCGGCGGCATGCCGTAGCCTTCGCGCAACAGCTCGCGGTCTGTTCCGTCCAGCCCGACGCATAACACGCGCACCCGGACATCAGCCGCAGAGCGCAGCGGAGGCAGCTCCACTTCGGCCAGCTCCAGCCTGCGTTCGACAGCGCCTTCTCCCTCCTTTCCGCTGCGCCGTCCCATGCCCGTTACCTGCACGGCTTTCATCGTCGCCCGCCCGTCATCGCCAGCTTTTGGCGTCAGCCCGGCCTGTTTCTTATTCATACTGGTCCTGCCTCCCTCCGCGTATTTCCTATCTGCCTGCCTGTCCATGACGAGAGCTCAGCAGCTTTTCGTCGCTTTGATCCTCGCGGCCTCTCCGCTGGTGGCGAAACCACTTGAGCTTGGACACATATTCCTGCACCACCTTGACGAAGGAGGCGTGCGACCACGTAAGCGGAGAGACAGACAGCGGCTCGCCGGTATACGGATGCACCTGCTCAGCTAACGCGCCCGACGGCAGCGCATGCCGGACCGTCCAGCGCAGCAGCTCCTCCGCTTCCCGCAAGCCGGCCTCCTCCTTCGCCGCCGCGATCACGTATTCCGCATACCACAACGTACAAATAAACCACGGATTGCCTGGAACGCGCTCGACCTCCTGTGTCACCTGGTGGTAATAGTCATTGGTATATCTGGCAAGCCCGCCGACCTCCGTTTGGACCCACAGCTTTTCGCGGATCTGCTTCATCGTCGCAGCGACACGCGGGTCGTCCACCGGCACAAGTCCGAAGTCGAATACGGCGTACATGCTTGCATCCAGCGTCAGATCAGGCTCGTATACGGACTTGTCGGCATTCCAGTACAAGGAGCGGATGAACCGCCCTTCCGCCTCGTCATACAGCTGCTGCTCGGCCGCCTGCTTGACCCGCTCCGCATCCTCGCGATAGCGGAGCGCCCGCAGCTTGTCGCCGAAATAGTCAGCGAATGCAGCAGCAGCCATCATGCCGCCGTACACGCTGGATACCGTAAACAGATGCACGCCGTACCGTTCCTCCCACAGATCGTACGACGGCAGCGGCAGTCCCGAGGCATCGCGGTAGCTGGACATAAAATCGGCCGCCGGGATCACAAGCTTGTCGTAATCTTCGCGCGCCTCCTGGATCGTCCCGGCCAGCTTGTGATGATGCCAGAGCGCGTACAACACAAGCGCCGTCTCATCCTCCTGAATCGGAAGCTGCTTTTGTCCTTGCCCGTTGATCCACGGATGCCAGCTGGAGCCGGGCGAGCCGTCCGGATTATATTTGTGCAGCAGGAACCCGTCCTCCGACAAGCCCTTGCGGCAAAAGTTAAAAAAACGCCGGGTCAGCGTGTAGTAGCCCGAACGGTCGAGCGCGTGGGAAATAAGCGCGCCGTCGCGCGGCCACATATAGGAATACGTGTCACGGGCGAATTTCATAATATCTGAATCGTTGGCTGCTACAATCGCCCCGCGGTTGTCCGTATGCGCCCGGATCATAAGCAGGCTGCGCCGGTAAAAGGACGCCAGCTCCGCATCCAGCAGCTCCAGCTCGTGGCGGTCCTGGGCAAGCCATTGCTTCCAGTACACATACGTGCGCTGCAGCAGCGCGTGCGCAGTGCTTTCCCGCACCTTTCGCTCCAGCTTGTGAACCTCGGCAAGATTTTGCCCGAAGCAGATCCAGAACCAGGCCTCGGCCTGACCCTCTGCAGGGAGCGTCAGCTCCAGCTCCAGGGTGCCGTCCACCGACCCTTGGGCAATCGGATTGCGCCCCAGCTGCCCGTCCTCGGCGTCACGCCATGTGCCCTCCAGCCGGTTCATCTCCTTCTGTCCGGTCGCATAGGAAGCAGCAGCAGCCGGCCCGCCTGTCCGCTGGCAAGACAACGTCATATACCGATGCCCCTTGTAGAACACCAGCGACCCGAAATCAGGGTCCAGATAAACCGTATCGCCGACCCCGTTGCCGTACAGATGCAGATCGAGGTGGAAGTACAGCTTCACCTGCCGCTCGCGGTTCCACTTGTTCGTCAGCAGCACCTTGCGGATAAATACATTGTCCTGGCAATCCACCCCGTCGCGAATGAGCAGCTCCAGTCCGAGCCGGTCATGCGTACACGCTACATTCGTCACCATGGAGTCATGCAAATAACCTGATTGCTTCTTCAGCCCTTCGTCATCAATCCAGAAAAAACCGTCCGCCGTCCAGACGCCGAAATGCGATAAATGGTCTATCGCCTGATTTTCCTGGCCGACATAAGGAAAGTACATATCGCGCAAGTTATACTGCGCATCGAAATTCATCAGCACATTACCGTTGCCTATCGGCAAATCTCTGGCCATGGCAGCTCAGCTCCTTCCTGCTCTACCTAATTTCCCCGCAGGCGGAAGCGAATTATACATTTCGAGTCAAAAGAACAGACAGCTGCGAAAAAACCGGCTCCCCCAGGAGCCGGCTGTCGCTATCGTATGTACTTACCGGCGCTTGCGCCCGTGCTTGACCAGCGTCATCCGCCGGGAGTGCCGCAGCCAGGAATAGTAGGACTTGAGATCGCGCAGCTGAATATCCTGCGAAATACGTCCGAGAAAGGTGACCGCAATCAACTTGTGCAGCGGATTCCCCGCAATATCCGTCTCCTGCTGCAGCTCCAGAAATTCCGCCACCATGACCAAATCTTCATCAATCACAAACACATTGCGCTCATTGGCGTAATAGGGCTGGATGCGGTCGCTCTTCAACGCTTCCCATAAAAAGGTGCAAATCTGCTCAATGGTCGCTGCCTCAGGCTTCACCCGCTCCGCCCATCGGCCGATTGCGTGATTCGTAATGACGATATCCGCTACCTTGTAACCACAAAAAGGCACATGGAAGGTTTCATAGGTACTCCATCGCTTCATGACCTTATCCTTCATCCCGTTTTCCCCCTTTTTGGCTGAAAAGGTTGCTTTGCTCTATCGTATTATCCATATTACAAAGCTGTCAAGTCGTATACAATTTGATTAACACTTTTTTAGAATTACTATTTATTTTCATTGAACAGTCCTTTACAATAGTTGTGAAAGGGGTGAAAAGGATGGGGCAGCCTATTCCTGAATTCGGCAAGTTTCTAGAATCGCTTCGAGGCTCGCTATCGCTGCGCGAAGCTGCAAGAAAAAGCGGATTGTCCCACGCCTATATCCGGGACCTGGAGCTCGAACGCAACCGCTCGACCAATGATCGTATAACACCGTCTCCGGACACGCTGCAGAAGCTGTCTGTTGCTTACGGATACCCCTATACAGAGTTGATGATCAGAGCCGGACATCTGAGCAACGGGGACGTCGTTCAGAGCCGCCAGGAGGCCAATGCAGAGCTTGATCTGCAAGAGGTACGTTATATCGAAATCGGGATGAAGGACATTGTCTATCATAGCGAGACTGAAGATATTTCCCGCAATATGGATTCCTTGCTTGACTTCAGCAGCTTTCTGGACAAGCTGGAGGAGCATGGCTTCCGCAAAATGGACACGAACCTGTACGTCAGCTTCCGCCATATCCGGCATTATGACGACCGGCGCGGCAAGCTTTATTTCGACAGTCAGGGCCAGGGTGCTCACGTGACAATCTCCGCGATTCGTCAGAAGAAATACCACAACCAGCTGCTCCGGCATGTGGCCGGCAACACCAACAAAAGCCTGGAATTTGCGTTCGGCAAAAGCGGCAAGTCTCCGCTCGGCCACAAGCTGGAGGATAATCTGTAAATTCTGGCTGCGCGCTGCATGCTGCAAGCGTCATGCCGCTCCTGCTGCCGACAACGGACTCAACTGAAGGCCGCTCGGTACAGCTGTTCCCCGTTGCGAACAGCCCCAATCAACCTGCGATCCGTTGGAGCCCCGGCTCCCGAATTCGCAGGTTTATTTTATTTATTTTGGAATATTTTTCAATTTCAAGTATTTATTTTTATACACTTCTCATTTACAATGATTGGAAAGGGGGTGTTGCAGCTGATGGGTCAACCCAGCGCAAATTTTGGAAAATTACTCGAACGGCTCCGCGGCTCGATGTCGCTGCGCGAAGCTGCGAAAAAAAGCGGCCTGTCGCACGCGTACATCCGCGACCTGGAATTGGAGCGCAATCGGTCTACGAACGACCGCATTACTCCCTCTCCCGACACGCTGTACAAGCTGTCAATCGCTTACGGATACCCTTACACGGAACTGATGATCCAGGCTGGGCATCTGCATGAAGGCGATACGCCCTCCATACAAGCGGTTCCCGGGGAGAGGCTGGACCTCGCGCAAACATGGTATGTTGAGATCGGCATGAAGGAGCTGGTCTGCCACAGCTGCCATGGCGTCAGCTCCTCCGGCATCCATTCCTTGCTGGACTTCAGCCATTTCCTGGACGAGCTGGAGGAGCACGGCTTCCGCAAGCTGGATGCCAATTTGTACGTCAATGTTCATCAGATCAAGGGCTATGACGAGCAATGGGGCAAGATTTACTTTGAAGAAGGCGTCCAGCGGCATGAAGTGACGATTTCAGCGATCCGGCAGAAAAAATATCATACGCTGCTGCTTCGTTCTGTAAGCGCAAACACAAACCGGAGCCTGACGCTCAGCCTGGGGAAACGCAGAGGCGTTAGGCGCGAGCTCATCCATGTGGCGGCGCTGACCGCGACAGACCCTGTGTGATGCTTTACAACACAATAAAGCCTTCCAGCTCTGCTCCCGTGGAGACAAATGGAAGGTTTTATTGCGTTTGTCCGCTCGCTGTAACGTCGCTGTACCGCCTTGCGTATTGGCAAGCGGAATGAAATGAATTACACTCAAAGCTATATCCTGATACGCGGAAAGAAGTGGTTAGAGCGATGCCCTCGGACATCATGTTATTTATGGTAATGTATCCGCTGCTTTGGGCTACGCTGCTGGCCTTTGGCCTGGCGTTATGCAGATTACGAGTGTCCGCCTACAAGCAGCAGCTGCTCGTATCGTTAGTCCTGCTGACCGCTATGGCTGTTGTCGCCCATCTTTATGATCAATCGCAGTGGTTCGGCTTGCTGCTTCCGCTCATTATGACGTTTTGTTACTGGCGGCTGCTCCGCTTCCGATTGTTTCACGCTTTTCTGGTCGGACTAAGCGTCTATGCAAGCGGCTGCGTGGTCGACTTTGTCGTGAACTGGATCTTGTCCGGCTTTCAGGTGGAGCAGGCGGTACTGCGGCAGAAACCGAAGCTGGCCATTTGGGGCGGCGTGGTCCTCATCCATATCGGACTATATGTACTGCTGCATCGGTTCCGGCTCGGCTTTTCCTTCAAAGCCCCGTCCAGGCTCGATGAGCTGCGGCCCAAGCCATTCCCGCCGGTGTGGATCAGCCTGACCTTCATGCTGATTGTGTTCCTGATCCTGTTCAGCCTGGCCTACTCCTATTCTCCTTCTTCCGTGCTTCCTTTAATGATTATTTTTATGATCATCTGGGCCGTCTTGCTGCTTTTATCGTACCGCAGAGAGCTGGAGGACTGACCTTTACTGCCGGACAGCTTCCTCCCGCTCCTCCTCGAAGCCGATTTGATCACTGATGAAATAAAGCGGCCGCCGTTTCGACTCATTGTAAATCCGCCCGACATATTCTCCGATAATGCCAAGCGACATCAGCTGAACGCCGCCGAAGAAAAGGATCGCGACCAGCAAGGACGGATAGCCCGGCACTTCATTGCCGAAAAAAATCGTTCGTACGATAAAAAACAGCATGTACAGCACCGAAAAAAAAGCGATCACAAGCCCCAGGTAGCTGGAGATTTTAAGCGGAGCGAAGCTGAAGGACGTAATGCCCTCCAGCGCAAAATTCCAAAGCTTCCAATAATTGAAGCTGCTCGTCCCTGCATGCCGCGGCTCCCGCTGGTAGTGAATGCCGGTTTGCTTGAAGCCAACCCAGCTGAACAGCCCTTTCATAAAGCGGTGCTGCTCCGGCAGCTGATTCAGCGCATCAACCACCCGTCTCGACATCAGCCGGAAATCCCCGGTATCCGCAGGAATGTTGATGCTCGTAATTTTGGTCATAAACCGGTAAAACAGCTTGGCCGTCAGCTTTTTTGCCCACGTTTCTCCCTCGCGCTTGATCCGTGTCGCATAGACCACATCATAGCCTTCGAGCCACTTGTCGATGAGCTGCGGGATCAGCTCTGGCGGGTCCTGCAGGTCCGCGTCAATCGGGATGACCGCATCGCCCCGGGCCGCCTGCAGCCCGGCTGTCATCGCAAGCTCCTTGCCGAAATTTCTGGACAAGTTAATGACCTTGATTCGCGGGTCCCGCTGGTTCAGCTGGATTAGCCCCAGCAGCGTGCGATCCCGGCTGCCGTCGTTGACGCAAATAATTTCATAGCGATAAGGAAGCCGCTCAAGAACGGCTGTCATTCGCTCATAAAAATAGCTCAAATTCGATTCCTCGTTATACATCGGAACAATGAGTGAAATATGGGACGAACGATTGGTCATGCCGTACCCTCCAATTCGCTAAACAAACAGCATTCACCAAGCGTAGCTGACAGACTGCCGGCGAGCTCTCTGCTGCAGAAATTCAGCCACTTCATTTTATATCTATTTACAGTAATCTTATAAAAATAAGTATAAAAGGATACAAGCCTAGCGGTAAATAGAATTCGACAAATTTCTACTTGTGAAGTAAACTAATGTGTATTAAACTTAAACTCGAAACCGACTATTGATGCATGAAAATAGGAATTCAGGTCTAGCAAATTGTCCTGATCATACCACATAATGAAGGAGCAACATCTAATGAGCGATTGGTTACAAGTCCCCTTTTTCATTATTGAGTATGTAGCCGTTATTCTTCTTACACTATCGGCTTTTCGGCTGCCAATTAAATATTCTCTACATAAGATTATGATTATATCAATTTCTATGTCGGTTGTTTACATTTACATACGTGACTTTTTGCATCAAAGCGACTTTGCGCTAATACCGACTATAACCATAGAAATGATCTTACTAATGCTGCTCTTTCGTTTGCCGCTTCTCTTTTCGTTCCTCGTCACCATTGTCGGCGGACTGGCTTCCATTCTGGTAGAGTTATTGTCCATGTGGGCGATGACAAAATTTAATTTAGTCAGTATTGAGCAAATTCAGGCTAATTATGCGTACGTCCAGATTCCTACTGTAGTTATCCTGCTGCTTGTTGTAGCCTACCTGCAACGCAGAAAGATTGGTTTTCACTTTACCATGCAAGATTCATTGAGAGGATATAACTTTATTCTCTCTGCTCTGTTAGTTTTTGTAGTCATGCTCATTCAATTTCTGACCTATTCCTACAATAACAATCTATTGAATACATTCATACCGATTTTAACTGGATTTATTCTAATCGTACTTATATACTTGTCCTATAATCACAATAAGCGTTTGTGGAGAGAACGACGTGAACGACTGGAGCGAAAGTAAGGATGAATTTCATTGATCGTACTGCTGCTTCTCTGGTGCGTTCTATTCGCAGTCATCATCCCCAGCCGCAAAGTGAAGCTGTGCTAACGTATTCCATGATCTTGATTCTAAACACTTCATTTGCGATCTTACTTTCAATTCTATTCTCCCTCTTCACCAATTCTTTTTTTTCTACAATTTGTTGTATAATCGGATTCTTACTTTTAAGGTATTGCAGCGGCGGTCTTCACTTGAAATCTTCTGTACATTGCAGTCTTTTTTCAGCGACACTTATTATCATCGCTAGTCATCTGACCTTCAGTTATAGCCCGTGGGGAATTCCCCTCACCATTGCTTCCATTATGATGTTGATTTTTACCGCTCCGGATGGGATTGAAGGAATCAGTACGATTCCACGAGCCTACTATCCTTTACTCAAAATCGCTTCCTGTTTAATCGTAGCTTCTAATTTTTTTCTCGAATCTTCGGTGTTATCCGCTATCTTTTTCTTTCAAGCGGTTTTAACTACAAGCATGGCTTACAAAGTCCGTAATTTTCTTGAGGGGAGGGCACCTGATGAAAACACGACTGGCAATTATGGCTAATTCCGTTCTGGTGATCGCAGCAACATTATTTGTTGGTACGAATTCCTTACTCGGACACCGTCCAGAAACACCTGCCGAGCTTCTCAAAAAGTAATACAGGCTCATTCGTTCAAGGCTGACAGGCGCTGCTTGTCAGCCCTATCTTCATTTTTGGAGCTGAACTTAAACATGCAGAAAATTCCCGTTACTCGCGATGGTAAGAGAGGCTCTGAAGTGCTTGTTATTGACGCCCAGGATGTGGTCAAAATTGACCGGATTCGTGAACGTGAAGTCATTATTCATACACAGGACGAGCACTTTTACCTGGATTTCTCCTTCGACAACCTGGAAGAGTGGCTGTTCGAGGACGGTTTCCGCCAGCTGGACAGTGCCAATATCGTCAACATGAATCATGTCAAGGAATATGATCCCAGGAAAGGCACGCTTTATCTTAGCTCGAATCCGCGAAAGCCGACCAAGACGGCTTCCGCCGCCCGCATCCACCGCGAGCATGTAGACAATGCGCTGCAATTGATTCGTACCGCCAGCGCAACTACGGCCAATCATAGCTCAGAGGCCTACGAGGAACTATTTTCACGAATCATCAGCGAAACGAACGATTACCAGCTGCTCCGTTCCTATGCGACGATCCGGGCCGTCAATGAACGGAAGCGCGCCGAAGAAAAAATTCAACATATGGCCTATCATGACGCGCTGACCAATCTGCCGAACCGCCTGATGTTTGACGAACGGCTGAAGGCTTGCTTCGCCGATGCCGAGCGCAATGGAACAATGATCGCCGTCATCTTTTTTGACCTTGACAGGTTCAAAGTCATCAATGATACGCTCGGCCACCACGTCGGCGACCAGCTGCTTCAGCAGTTGGCCCGCAAGCTGCAAGATTATGTTCATGACCGGGATATCGTGGCCCGCTTTGGCGGGGACGAGTTTATCCTGTTGCTGACCAGCATCGCGCATGCAGATGAAGCGGCCCAATTTGCTGGAGGCATTCCCGAGCTGTTGCAGGAGCCGTTTTTTATCGAAGGGCAGGAGTTGTTCGTGACGGCGAGCATCGGCATCAGCCTGTACCCGCAAGACGGCCTGGAGGTCGAAACGCTGCTGAAAAATGCGGATATCGCCATGTACCGGTCCAAGGAAAAAGGCGGAAGCTCCTTCCACTTTTACCATCCGGAAATGAACAAACGGTCGATGCGGCGGCTCAATCTCGAAGTTAATTTGCGCAAGGCGCTGGAGCGCGGCGAATTCGAGGTTTACTACCAGCCGATTGTCAATCTCAAGACAGGCTCCGTTATCGGGATGGAAGCGTTGGTCCGCTGGAATCATCCGAAATGGGGCATGATTTCGCCGGGGGAATTTATCCCGCTTGCCGAAGAAACCGGACTGATTGTGCCGATCGGCAACTGGGTGCTTGAGCAAGCCTGCAGGCAAAACCGGGAATGGCGGCAGATGGGCTACCCTCCGCTGGTCGTTTCCGTAAACATTTCCGCGATTCAGTTCCACCAAATTAATTTCGTGCAAGTTGTGGTCGACGTGCTTCAGAAATCCGGCTTGACGCCAAGCCTGCTTTGTCTGGAAATTACGGAAAACGTCGCGATGAACAATGTTCCTTACATTTTGGAAACGATGCAAAAGCTGAAGGAGCTGGGGGTCCGGATTTCGATCGACGATTTCGGCACAGGCTATTCTTCGCTCAGCTATCTGAAAAGGTTTCGTGTTCATACGCTTAAAATTGATCAATCCTTCATTCGCGATATCACGTCCGATGAGGACAACGCCGCGATTGTTACCGCGCTCATTGCGATGAGCCACCGGCTGAAAATCAAATCGCTGGCCGAAGGCGTCGAGACGCAGGATCAGCTGCAATTTCTAATTTCGCAGGGCTGCGACAAAATTCAAGGCTATGTGTTCAGCAAACCAATTCCGACACTGGAATTCGAATATATGATCAAAAAAAACCAGCAATTGACCTTGGTATAGAGAAAAAGGCGCGCAGCTTGCAACCTTTTTCTCTTTTTTTCGTTATAGTAATAGCGGTAACCTTGCGTTCTGTTCAAAAAGAGAATGGTTGTACTCAGGAAGGATTGGAATCATGTCTTCAAGAATACCTAGCAGCCCTCGTATTCAGGGCAGGCCTGCCGCCACTCGTCTCGCAAAAAAGCCGGCGCCAAAGCCTCAATCGACTTGGCTCACGTTGTTTTTCTATACGATTTTTTTCCTGCTATTGTTTGGCGCGCTGTTCAGCTGCTGGTTTTTTCTGACGAAGCCGGGTACGGATCTGCGCTTTATGATGGCCGATACGCTGATTTCGACACAGCATCGCCATTGGGCCAAATATTTGATCGGCAATGAAGAACTCGAAAAGCGGGTCAACCGCTATTGGGCGCAATTTGACGTGTACTCCGGCGTAAAGGACAACGAGAAGCTGATTCAGGTTGATGCCAAGCCTGCCGCGACCGTCAAGGAGACGAAGCCCGCGATAGAAATCGAAGAAATCGAAGGAACCAACTTCAAGGGCAAGCTGCTGATCGTACACGATCCTAAAATGCTGCGCATCGCCGTCCCCGGCACAGCGGGCAAAGGCGAAAAGGTGTCCAGCATGGTGAAACGGCTTGGCGCGAAGGCAGGTGTAAATGCCGGTGGATTTGTCGATCCCGAATGGAAGGGCAACGGCTTTCAGCCGACAGGACTGGTCATCTCCAAAGGTAAAATTTATTACAACGACGGCTCGATGAATACGTCAAATCATATCGTCGGCATCGACAAGGACGGCCGGATGGTCGCCGGAAAATACACCCCCAAGCAGCTGCTGGAGATGGGGGTGCAGGAAGCGGTAACGTTTGCGCCCAAATTTATCGTCAACGGCGTCGGCATGATCAAAAACCAGGCCGACGGCTGGGGCATCGCCCCCCGTACGGCCATGGCGCAGAAGGCGGACGGTACGATCATGTTTGCGATCATCGACGGACGCCAGCCTGGTCATAGCATCGGAGCCACGTTGTTTGACATCCAGAACGTATTCCTGAAGCATGGCGCCGTTACGGCGGCCAATCTGGACGGCGGCTCCTCCACGGTGCTGGTTATGGACAACCAAATTATAAACAAGCCTTCCAGCGAATACGGCGAGCGTTACTTGCCGACGGCCTGGCTTGTATTCGAGGAACCGGACAAGGCCGATATCAAAAACATCTGGCAGGGCCTTGATCCGAGCAAAATTGATCCTTCGAAGTGGTGAAACAAAAGCAACATCCAAAAGCAGGTAAGCGCGGCTTCGCCCGACCTGTCCCGGATGTTGCTTTTTTGCGGCTGCAGCCCAATGGCTTGCGCCTTGGCTACATAGCTTTTCCATGCGGCCGACCGGCTCACGCTTGGGAGCCGCCGCTTTTTCATGACGCTTTTCATGACGCCCAAACGGCTCACGCCTTGCGGCTGTCGTCTTCTTCCTCCGGCTCCACGATCGTTGCCGCGACCGGCGCTTCAGCGGGCGTCTCACCCTCCTGCGATTTACGCCAAGCCTTTACACCGTCACGCGCCTGTTCAGCCAGCCCCTTCGCCTTGCCAGCCAGCTCCGACGTTTGCCGGGTAATGGACTGCGCCGCTGTGTTTGTTTTGGCGGAAATGTCCGAAGCAAGCTGCTTCGTTTTCTCGCTGAGCTCACTCGCCAGCTGCTGTGCTTTGTCGCTTGCCTGCTGGCAGCCCTCCGCCAAATCCGAGCGCAGCTCGCGGCCCGACTTGGGCGCCAGCAGCAGCGCGGCCACGGCCCCCAGCACACTGCCGATCACCGCTCCGGTCAAAAATGGTTTGCCTTTGTTTTCGCTTGACATCATGGCTCACTCCTTTTTTGGGGATGCTCTGGAAGCTTGGAAACGTGAAGCAAGCGTCAAGCCCCGCAAGGTCCACTCCACCAGCTCACTTACCGTGTCCTGGCGGGCAGCTACGGTGCGTCGAGCTTCCTGAACCGTGTCCTCGACCGTGTCGGAAATGACCCGGACCGACCGGGCAGCCCGCCGGACCGATTCGCCCGCTTCATGGGCAGCCTGAAACCAGGAATCCAGCGCCTCCAGCTTCTGCTGCAGATCGTCGATCAGCACCACGGACGCTTCAATCATCTTCTCCGATTCCTTGGCTGTATGGAGCGCCTGCCGCTGCAACCGGTCGATGGATGATTCGCCGAGCCGCAGCAGAGCTTGTGTGTAAAGCAAAAACCGGATCAAACAGACCGCAGCGGCGACAAAAGCGACCATACAGCACAATACTCCCCACTGCCACCACAGCACAGGCTCCCACCTCCGTCGTTTCCTCGCTCCTAGACGAATGCCTATGAGATTCTACAGTATAAGAAAATGCCCGGCGCTTTGACACACTTTTCCTGAAAAAAACCAAGCATGGCCGCTGCCGTCGAAGCAACGCCTGTTTTTTGTCGAAGTCCGCTGGTCGTCCATCCGCTTCACAGGTATAATGATAGAAAAGCTTCTCATCGCTGCGCCTTCAACGAAGAACCATTCTTATTGTTGCGGCAGCTTTTCTGCGGTTACAGGGAGGTCGGACATGAACAGAGAGCAAGGACTACAGCTGCTGGAGACTTTGAAAATTATGGCTATCGTGCGGGGAGTCGAGCAGCAGCACATTGCGAATGTGGCGGATGCCCTGCTGCGCGGCGGCATTCCGGTCATGGAAATTACGTTGAATACGCCGGGAGCGCTCACCATGATCCATCAGGTGCAGGAGCAATTCGGCGATCGGATGTTTATCGGCGCCGGCACTGTCATTGATCTCGATGATGCACGGCAAGCCTACGAGGCCGGAGCTGCTTATCTGGTCACTCCGAATTTGGAGGAGAGCGTGATTGATTTTGCCTGTCGGCAGGGGCTGCCGGTTTTTCCGGGGGCGATGACGCCCACTGAGGTGGTAAAGGCCTACAAAGCGGGGGCGACAGCGGTCAAAATTTTTCCCGGCGCCAGCCTCGGCTACGGCTATATCCAAGAGCTGATGGGACCGCTGGGCCACATTCCGATGATGGCGGTAGGCGGCGTACGCGAGGACAACATCCGCGACTTCATGCGGGTCGGCTGCTACGGGGTAGGCATCGGCGGCTCGCTGATTCATCCGGAGCAAATCGCCGCCGGCAATTTCGACTGGATTCGTGACAAGGCGATGCGTCTGGTCGAACGCTCGCTGACAGACTAACGGTCTGTCGAAGCTCCACGCTGCATGAAGGCGAACGTCCGTCAAAGATGAACGGGCTGCGGGAACGCGGTCGAACTGAAAAAAGCGGCCGTCAACGGCCGCTTTCCTCCCCTATTTATGCTGCCTCACTTCGTAATCACGCTTTTAACACATCATGATCGACATAACGCGCGCCATTCAGCTCGCTGACGACGTTAATCGCAACCTTGGCTCCGTCGCCGGCCGTCACGATCGTGTGTACACTCACACCGGCTACCGTACCGGCTGCCCAAATACCGGGAACATTTGTTTTTCCATCAGGCTGCACATCCGCAACCGTCTTGATTCTCGGCTCCGTGCCCGGCTTCGTCGCAACGCCGGCTTGCTCGGCAAGCTCAACGGATAAGCCCGTAGCCAAAATGATGTGCTTGGCTTCAAACGCTCCGTTTTCCGTTTCGATCCTGAAGCCCGCTTCGGTCGGGACGATTGCCGCAGCTTTCGTCTGCACCAGCTCTGCGCCGAATTTCAGCGCCTGCTTCTTGCCGATCTCGACCAGGTCAGGTCCGGTAATTTCCGGTACGCCGTAATGATTTTCAATCCAGGCCCGCTTCGTTATACTTTGGTCGCTGTCCAGCACCACCGTTTTCTTGCCAGCCTTGGCTGTAATCAAGGCCGCGCTTGCGCCTGCCGGGCCTGCTCCGATAATGGCAACTTCAAAGGACATCGTGCATCTCCCCTTCCGTGATCTCGTACAAGCTTCATTATGTGACGAATTCCATCCATTGTCAATTTGTGTTGCAAACTGTGTTTTCGGGTAATGACCGTTAGAAGTTTGTGCCAATTCAAAAAAACTTAAAACTTTTTTTAGCTGACGTTCGTCTATGTATTGACTCAATTCGACAACTTGTACGGGAGGAACATCGTGATGGCCAGGTCGAAACCCAAAACGAGCAAGAGCCGCAAGACGCTTCGCAATACGCTGATCACCTTGGCGATTATCGGAGCCGGTGCCTTGAGTTATGCCGGATACTTACTACATAAAGCAGATACGGCGCTGAAGCAAATGGCGCAACCTACTGAAGCCTCCACTCACCCGCGAAAGGATAATTCGGTTGACAACAGCAGCCAGAGCCAGCTCAAGCCGATGAGCTTTCTGCTCGCCGGCGTGGACAGCCGCGACGGCAGCGGCGGCTCGATGAACACGGACGTGCTGATGATGCTTAGCCTGAATCCGGAACGCCGTTCGGCCACCCTTGTCTCCATTCCGCGCGACTTCGAGATGAAGCCGAAGGAATTCGGCATTTCCAGCCAGAAAGTCAACTATTACTATGCGTATTATAATAATCAGGATAAGACGACCTCGCTGACCAAAACCCGCGAATTGTTCGGCAGCATGTTTAATGTGCCGCTTGATTACATGGCGGTCATTGATTTCGACGGCTTCCGCGAGGTGGTGGATGAGCTGAACGGCCTTGAGGTCAATGTCGATATGGATATGCGGTATGTCGACAACTTTGACGGAACCAATATTAATTTGAAAAAAGGGCTGCAGACGCTGGACGGTAAAAACACGCTCGATTTTTTGCGTTACCGCAAATCCAATCGCGGCACCAGCGAATCGTCCGACATCGCCCGCAACGAGCGGCAGCAAATGGTGCTCGACAAGCTGCTCACCAAAATGACCTCGCTCGGCGGCGTGACGCAATGGGGCGGTATTTTGGAAATCGCCGGCCGCAACGTGAAGACCGATATTCCGGCCGACACGCTGCGCAAGTTTATTTTGTCCTTCCAGAAGCTCAAGCCTGATCATATCGAATTTATCAATCTGGACGGTCGCTGGGATAGCCCGTTTATCGTGCCGAAGGAGGAGGACCTCTCAGCCGCCATCGCTTCGCTGCGGACGCAGCTCGGGTTGCCGTCGGATACGTCCACAACGGTCACCGGCTCCACCTACAGTGTGCTGCGCCAGAAATTTGGCATCGACCCTGCGGAGAAAAAACCGTCGTCCGGCAGCACAGGCACCAGCCGCTCAACCGGCTCCAGAGAAGCAGCCGTAACGGAAGCACAGGCCACGACAGGCGCGGGCCGCAGCCGCTAGCAGACCGCTCCCTGTTTCTCCTTCCCTACAGCCAGTCCCATCGTGTATACTGTAGAAACATTATCCAAGGAAAACAGGTGAGCACATGGCAGAAAAAATGATTCGCAAGCTCGGCGACCCCGTGCTACGAGAGAAATGCCGCCCGATCAGCGTCGTCAACCCAAGCGTCATGAAGCTGCTGAATGATCTGCGCGATACGTTGTATGCGGTTCCCGGCCGGGCCGGGCTCGCAGCTCCGCAGATCGGAATCGCCAAACGCGCGGCGGTGCTTGACTGCGGCACAGGACTGATTGAGCTGATCAATCCGGTTATCATCGAGCGAAGCGGCAGTCAGGAAGGCGGAGAAGGCTGTCTGTCCATTCCGGGCATTTACGGCTTCGTCACCCGCGCGCAGTCGATCAAGGTGAAGACGCTGACCCGTTCCGGCGAAGAAGCCGTATTGGAGGCGGAGGGTCATCTGGCTGTCTGTATGCAGCATGAAATTGACCATCTGGACGGTATTCTGTACATTGACCATGTGAAGCAAGGAGATTTGTACGACGAATCGACGGATAAACCGGTTCGCGTTCTCGACCTGATCCGGTTATCCAGACAGGGGTGAGCCTGAGATGGATGTCGTTCGCTATGAGGAAAATCCGCTGGTATCGCCGGAGCGTATTCCGCCGCTATGGGCTGGCTTTGAGGTCATCGGAGCGTTTAATGCAGGCATCGCACGCCTGCAAGACGATGTTGTGATGCTGATTCGCGTAGCCGAACGGCCTGTCAGTTATGACGCCGGGGTTGTGCAGACCGCCTATTTTGACGTAGCGGCGCACACAGCGGTTGCCGTCGCGCTTGACCGCAGCGATCCCGCTTATGACTTTGCCGATGCGCGCGTTGTGAAGGATCGCCTGACCGGCAGCACCCGCTACCTGACGTCCATCTCTTATTTGCGGCTGGCCCGAAGCCGTGACGGACGCCAGTTTACCGTGGATGCCGACGCTTTCCTGCTGCCCGCCAGCGAGCTGGAGGCATTCGGCGTTGAGGACCCGCGAATTACTGAAATCGACGGCGCCTACTACATCACCTACAGCGCTGTATCCAGCCGCGGCGTCGGTGTCGGCCTTGCGTCCACCCGAGACTTCGTTCAGGTCGAACGGCACGGCCTGTTGTTTGGACCCGAAAATAAGGACGTTATTTTATTCCCCGAACGGATTGGCGGCTTGTATTATGCGCTGACTCGCCCTGTGCCGAAGGCCATCGGCCAGCCGGAAATCTGGATCGCCCAGTCGCCTGATTTGCTCCATTGGGGCAACCACCGATTTCTGCTTGGTCTGAGAGCTGATGCCTGGGACAGCGGCCGGATCGGAGGCGGCACCGTGCCGCTGCGTACAGCTCAAGGCTGGCTGGAGCTCTACCATGCAGCCGACCGCGCTGACCGTTATTGCATGGGGGCCGTGCTGCTGGATGCGAATGATCCCGCCAAGGTACTAGCCCGGACGGCTGGACCGATTTTGGAGCCGGAGGCCGACTATGAGCTGCACGGTTTTTTCGGCGGTGTTGTTTTTGCCTGCGGGGCGCTGCTTGACGGCGACTCGATCCGGCTCTATTACGGCGCGGCCGATACGTCCGTTGCCTGCGCGGAGCTGAAGCTGTCCGACATTATGGCGCAGCTTGTTTATGAATAGCCGAATCAAACGCACCGACGGGCAACCTCCATCCCGTTATCGGCAGGCTGTACACGAAAAAACCGTTTCCTGCCCCCAGGCAGCGAAACGGTTTAACGTTTTAACCCTTTAACGTACAATAGCTCCCTTACTCTTCAACAGGCTGAATGACATAGGAGCACTTGCTGCCCCCTTTAGCCAAACATTCCGTCCGCTCCACCGCGGCTTCTGTGCCGAGCAGCTTCTGAAACATGGCCAGCTCGCAGCTACAAGCATGATTGTACTGCTGCGCCACCTGGGAGATCGGGCAGTTGTGCTCCTGCAGCAGGAAGCTGCCGTCCTCTCTCGTTTCCAGATTGACCATATAGCCATTCGCATTCTGAATTTCCGCCAGCTCCATCACACGCTCTGACAGCAGCTTGCCCGACATCCGCTCCTCGTAACGGCCAATCAGGCGCTGCTTGCGCCGTTCGAACAGCAAATCCACCTGCGCCTGGCCCGCCAGCGCTTCCAGCTCCTCCAGCAGGTCCAGCGTCAAATGCTGATATTTCTTAGGAAATAAGTCGTCCGCCGCCGGGGAGAGCGAATACAGGTGGGCAGGTCTGCCCATCGCTTGCCGGACCAGCTTCGATTCGATCAGGCTATCTCGTTCCAGGGTGTTCAAATGCCGGCGCACAGCCATTTCCGTAATGCCCAGTTGCCTGGACAGCTCGCCGACGCTTTGAGCCCCTTTTGTTTTCAGCAGCGTCACTATCATTTTACGTGTTGGCGCATCCGCTTCCTGATTCATCCGGTCTCACCGTCCTTCCAGCACAGGTCGCCGTTACTCGACAGCTCAACATCGTACTTTATAAATGTTCAGCGTTCCTCGGAAATACTTCCGATACTTTAGGATATCTTATGTTTGGAATATGGTCAAGAACCTATGCTTTTCCATCCCGCTTTAGGCTCCGTTGTGTACCGGGGGTGGCCACACGGTCAGTCATCCGTTTGCGTCCGAGCAGAAACGGTGTGTATCTGTTCATCATAAAAATGGCGGGCACAAGCGCTAGCATCGTCGCGGCGGAAAACAACAGCGAGGACCACAGCGGGTCCGCCGGCAAGCGGATGCCAAAGTTATGAATCAGCTTGGCGATGACGTCAAAGGCAGAAAAATGAAGCGCCATGATGATGAGCGAATTTTTACCGAGAAACATGATCCCCCGGCCGCTCCACCGCTGGACAACGCCAAGAACCGTCCAGATCCCGGCAAACGCCCCCACATAAAACAGCAGCAGCTGATTGTATGTATGAGCATTCATATCGACCCGGCCATTCATCGCGCTGACCAGCAGGCTGACGCTCAGCGCTGCTCCCCACAGCAGCCAGCCCTTCCGCCCCTGCGCAGCGCAGCGTGCGACAGCTGACCGGGATCGGGCGGCATAACCTGCACCATAGAAGCCGATCGCGATCAGCGCTACATCCGCACTCCACGGCAGGCGCAGCGGCAGCCATACACGCAAAGCCTCCCCCAGCGCCGCGCATAATACAAGCCCGATGACGATGCGGCGGGTCGTTTTCATCCGGGTGACAAGCAAGTAAAATCCGAGTTCCACCAAAAACAAACACAGCAAAAACCATAAAGGCGAATTGTGCATCCAGCCGTCAACACCGCTGCCATAAAAAAAGCCAACGAGCGGCCTGAGCAGGTCTTTATCCGAATGCCGCCAAACAAACGCCCAATACAAATAAGTCAACACGTATAACATCATATAAGGAACCAGTAAGCTTTGCGCTTTTTTGCGGACAATGTCCGTTAGCCCTGTAAATTTGCGGGGATGACTCACGTAACCGGACAAGAAGAAAAACAAGGGCATATGAAAAGAAAACAAATACGTATGCCAACCAGCGGGCAGCGCTGTGTGCCCCCAAACCACCAGCAAAATGCCGATCCCCTTTGCCATGTCCAACCAGTCCAGCCGCTGCTTCAGAGCCATGATCAATTCCCCCTCGCCTTCTTTATGATACATTATGTATCATTAAACATGGAATTGCAAGGGCCAACTTGGCTCCACGCCAAACAGCCGCTGCCCGCAAATGCAAGCAACGGCTGACCTGGAGCAAAGCTCCGTTTTTTGTGAACATCATGCTGGCTAAAGCACTTCCTTGACGATAAAAGCCGGCACAGCCGCAGCAAACCGCTCCAGCGGCTCCGGTAAAGCCACAATCAGCGGATGCAAGCCCGTCCGGGAAATTTCCGTGTAGTCCTGCGTCAAAAAACGCCGCATCTGTACAAGCGAGGTTAGCACGGCCGCCTCCTCGGCCCCGATCACGTGTTCACCGCACAAAATGTCGACAATATCCTCATAGCTGCTCGCATCGCGCATCATGAAGGCATCAATGAGCAGGCTGCCCACATCCGTTACCGTCTCGATCGCCAGTACAAGCGTACGCTCCTGCGCCAGATGAAACAACAGCGTGCCGTCGCCGAAGTCGTCGGCCTCGCTTTCCTCCCGCAGTTCTCTGCAGGCCTGCAGCAAGGTCGGAATAAAGGTCAGACGACGATCAATTTGTTCCTGATTCACATAGTACATAAGTTAGTTATCCCCGCTTCTTCTTTTTCCATTTGGACCATAGGATAATGACCGGGAATGCGGCGGTCAGCAAGACGATCAGCAGTACCGCCTGCATTAAATACTCGTAACTCATAAAGCTGTCACTCCTTCTTGTCTACACCCGTCCGGCTGCTTGCTCTCGGGCATATGCCCAATGGTTAGTCGGCCCATGTCCCTGACCGATGCCCAGCTCCTCGCGGATCGCAAGCGTGATGAATCGCTTGGCCGTTACGGCGGCCTCCAGCAGCCCCCGGCCTTTCGCCAGCTCCGCGCAGATGACGGCCGAGAAGGTACAGCCCGTTCCGTGCGTATGGCGTGTGTCATAACGAGTTCCTTCGAGCAACTGGTACGTCTGCCCGTCGTACAGCACGTCCGTCGGCTCGCCGCTGCGGTGGCCGCCCTTGACAATTGCCGCTCGCGCGCCGCATTCATGAACCAGCCAGTGCGCCGCCTGCTTCATGTCCTCCAGCGACGTAATCTGCAGACCGGTCAGCACCTCGGCCTCCGGAATATTCGGCGTCACCACCGCGGCCAGCGGCAGCAGTTGGTCACGCAGCGCCTGCTGAGCGGAAACGGCCAGCAGGCTCGCGCCGCCCTTGGCGATCATCACCGGGTCCACGACCAGCTTGTCCACCCCGAACTTGCGTATGCTGCGCGCAACGAGCTCAATCACCTCAGGCTGCGACAGCATGCCTGTCTTGGCCGCATCCGCGCCCAAATCCGACAGCACCGCTTCCAATTGCTGCTCAATTCCCGCTAGCGGAATATCATAGATGCCGTGGACGCCAAGCGTATTTTGCGCCGTGATCGCCGTAATGGCCGACATGCCGTATACATCAAGCATCTGGAACGTTTTCAGGTCGGCCTGAATGCCAGCCCCGCCTCCGCTGTCCGAGCCTGCAATGGTCAAAGCTTTACACACGTTCATCAAGTTCTCAATCCTCTCCGCTTCTAAAACCCTTCCCCTTAGTTTAGTCCTCCTCCGCTGCCGGAGTCAAGGCAGTTCGGGCGCGCAAGCTGCTTTCATGATTATTTTTTGACAACTTGTGCAAACGCTTTGACGGCATGCGGACGCGGGGGTATGATGAGACGAAAAGGAACAAATGGAAAGGGTCGATGTTACGCTCATGAACAATGCCAGAAAACAGCTGCATCTCGTCACGACGGGCAGCCAGGAGCTGGACGAGGTCATGGCTGCGCTAAGCCGGCTTCCTGCAGGGATGATCGACGTGTTTCACATCCGTGAGAAACACCGCTCTGCCCGCGACCTGCTCCGATGGTACAAAGCGCTCAAGCCGCTGCTGCCGGTGACGGCGGTGCTGCTGAATGACCGCCTCGACGCAGCGCTGGCCGCGCAAGCGGACGGTGTCCAGCTCGGCGGCGGCAGCCTGCCTCCGGCCGAAGCCAAGGCGCTGCTTCCAGCCCGCATGCGGCTCGGCTGCTCCGTCCATCATCCGCAGGAAGCCGCGGAGGCGGCCGGCCAAGGAGCGGACTTTGTCCTGTACGGCCATATTTATGAGACCGCGTCCAAGCCCCGACTGCCCGCCCGCGGCGTAGCCGCGCTTGCGCAAACAGTGCAGGCATGCCCAGCCCCGGTGATCGCCATCGGAGGCATCCAGCCGGAGCGAGTCGGCGAAGTGCTGGCCTCCGGAGCGGCTGGCATCGCTGTCCTGTCTGGGGTTCTGCTGCATGATGATCCCGGCGGACAGCTAGAGCGGTTCCGGAAAGCGTTAGACCGTCCCACCTCAACCCCAAGGAGAGAAACCTTATGACGAATCAAGCAACCCCTTTTTGCGCCAAGCCCAATTCCGCCTTTCTGCGCCCTGAAGCAGGAGACAAGCCTACCGCTCTGATCATTGGAGGCGGCGTCATCGGAGCGGCGGCGGCCTATGAGCTGGGCAAAGCGGGCTTCCGCTGCACCGTGCTGGACAAGGGCGGCTGGAGTCTCGAAGCCTCAAGCGCAGCCGCAGGCATGCTCGGCGCTCAGGTCGAGACTCATCAGGCGGGACCGTTTTACGAGCTGTGCCGCGCCAGCCTGGCCATGTATCCGGCATGGGCCGCTGAGCTGGAGGAATGGAGCGGCATCTCCACGCAATATATCGCCGAAGGAATCGTTCGCGCCGCGCTGACGGAGGAGGATGCCGCTGAGCTGCTCGCAAGGCTTCCTTGGATGCAGGACGCGGTCTGGAAGACGGCCGAGGAGCTGCTGCAGATCGAGCCGGAGCTGTCGCCGGGCATTCTTGGCGGACTTTACCTGCAGACTGATCATCAAGTGCATCCGGTATGGCTCGGCAACTCGCTGCGGGCGGCTATCGCCCGACAAGGCGGTCTTGTCCGTGAATGGACGCCGGCCACCCGGCTGCTGACGGATTGCACCAGCCGCGTATGCGGAGCCGATACGCCTGAAGGCGAGCTGCGCGCGGATCTCGTCGTGCTTGCGGCCGGCGCATGGAGCTCCCCGCTGACGGAGCCGCTGGGGCTAAAGCTGCCTATTTTCCCTGTCAAAGGCCAATGTATGTCCGTGCGGACCGATGCGCCGCTGATCCGGTCAACTGCCTTTACGAAGGGCTGCTACATCGTTCCGAAAAGCGACGGCACCTACATTATCGGGGCTACCCAGCAGCAGGTCGGTTTCGACAAACGCCCCCATGTCGGCACCATTGCCGAGCTGCACAGCAAGGCATCGGCGCTGCTGCCGCGAATCGCCGACGCTGAATTTGTGTCCACGTGGACAGGGCTTCGCCCCGGCACCGAGGATGCGCTGCCGTTCATCGGCGGCTGGCAGCAAACGCCAGGTCTGATTATGGCTACCGGCCATTACCGCAACGGCATCCTGCTCGCCCCGATTACCGGTCGGCTCGTCGCTCAGCTGGCGCAAGGAACAACGCCCGAGCTTGACCTGACACCGTACGCCCCGAGCCGGGCGGCGGCGGGGCAAGCCGTCGAGCTTACCGCCACCCGCTCAGGCTAATCGTACGAGCTTGCGGCAGGCTGCTGCATTCCGCATTCCGATCAGGCTCGGCAGCCAGGAGCGGGCTAAGCCTTCATTCTCGCCAGCAGCGCCCAGCGCCGCTCATGGCGCCGTTTAAACTTCGGAAGCCCCCGGTACAGTTCCAGCGCCTCACGGAACGAACGGCGGGCTTCTTCGGCGCGCCCCAGCTGCTGATGCAGCAAGCCAAGACGGTAGTAGGCCTCGCACGAGGAGGAGTTCACTTCGCGGAAGCGCTCCAGATAACCGATCGCGAGCTCCGGCTGCCCAACGGCATACGCTTCGCCGAGCCACAAGTAAGGATCGCCGTATTTCACTCGCGGGTTCAGCTCAAACGCCTGCAAAATAAGTGCCTCTCCCGCCTCCCGGTTGCCCCGCTTCAGCTCGCATAGCCCCAGCTCGCTCAGCACATCGGCGGAATCATCCATCACGCGGCGTACCTCGGTCAGCAGCTCGTAAGCAGCGTCATACTTTTTCTGCTCCATATAAATGCGGGCAATCTCATGCTTGGTCGATGTGTGATGCGGACTGAGCCGCAGCTCATCGCGCAAACGGCTCAGCCGCCGCGCCCGCTTGATTGGTCTGAGGAAGCTGGGCGTAAGTCCGATAAACCGCCGGTCCAGCATATACGCGATAACTAACAGGACGATTAGCGCCACAAAAGGATTACCGAGCAACCAGGTCAAAAAAATAAAAATAAATACTTTACTCACCCTTCACACCACCCACCCTCTCTTTGTTGAAAAAGCTGCGCAGCTGAACCTGCGGTCCGGCAGCTGTACGCATGAAGCATTCGTTCAATTATACCATAAGCTGCCAGATGATGGACAGAACAGCTGCTGCGCCTCAGCGCAGTGGCCGGAGCCTTGCCGCGTCACTTGGCCGCACGCCCGTATGTCATCTTATGCGGCTGCCCTGACGCTGTCCCGGGGGCGCAGCCGGTTGATTTTTTACCGTCAGGCAGGAATTTGCATCGCTCTGGGCGAATGGATTGATCTAGTCACAGAACAGGAGCAGGGGGAACAACGACACGATGAATGAAACCAAAGCTATCGCCTGGGGCAAAACGCGGCAAATGGGCAAAGCCAAATTTGTAATGATCCGGGGCGTACTGTTATGGGGGGTCGCGCTGACCGCCGTCTTTACGGCGATTGAGTGGTTTTCACAGCAGACCTTGCAGTCGTCCTGGCTGACTGTACGGCTGCTCGTATTTGGCATCGTCGGTTTTTTCGCGGCCAATTTCCAATGGGATGGCAATGAACGCAAATACGCTGAGCATCAGCAGCCGCGCAAGCCACAGGCCCAACAGCCGAAGCCGCAAGGAAGCAGCCGCGAAGCGGGCAAGCGCAAGCAGCGCTAGCGCAGCAAGTCGGGAGTTAACCAGCGGCGACAGGCTATCAGGCAAGCTACACGATAGGAGCCAGCAGGCCGGAGCAGCGAATGGATGAAGTCCGCCAGCAAGCCGAAACAAAGAAAAAACCTGCGATCGTTTCGAACGGCCGCAGGCAACAAGGGAACTATATAATTAAAAAGGGGGTCACTGCTTATTATAGGCGACCAACATTAAAGGACGATGAAGCTCAGATTACAGTTCGATGACAAAATGACGTTAATCGTCATCATCCGGGTGCGGCTCGTACACCGGCGGGCCGTCCCCGCCGACTTTCCGTTTCATCGCCAGCAGCGCAAAAAACAGCAGCACCTCATTGTTGACGTAAGATACGCACAACCCGAAAATCCCGAACATCCTCGAAAAATGCTGCTCGGCTCCTGCAAAAACAGACGCCCACCACCAGACGCCGATGCCGGCGATCAACGTATTGACAACGGAGCCGATGAGAAAAGAAATTCCCAGCTTGCCCGTTTTCCACATCGGCCACACGCCGACAATGCCGGTCAGCACAAATCCTGCGCCCAAAATGAGCCAAAAAATCGTATCGTATGTCAAAGCTATTGCTCACGCTCCCTGTCCGCTTCCGTAAAATGCCTTTACCAGCGTATCATGAATTGACGTCGCCGGACACTACTTTCCCTAATCTGCCTTAAAGTTGTCAAATGCTTGCTGCCGATCCTCCAGCTCTTGGCCCCTGGCGCTTGCGCCCGGATCGCGATATACTGGAATCGAGTATTGTCAAACCATGAAGGAGGTGCCTTATGGCACGTAGTCAAGCGTACAAACAACGCAGCAAGCAAATTCGCGAAGGAAAATTGGACCCCGTCGTCAGCCGCAAAAGCTGGAATGGCTGCCTGCCGGTCGAACGCCTCACCCCCACCTATCAGGAGGCCAAACGCAAGCACGATAACAAACACAAAAAGAAATGGCACCTCTCGTCCTCTGCGAGTGATGGTGCCATTTTTTTTACCCGGATACGGTTAACCGCAGCCGCGCTCAGGCCCGGTCGGTTGCCCCGGCTATCGAACGTCCTGCACGACCTACAACACCCCGCCCGCTTCAAGACGTCCTCTCGCATACAAGGCGCTGCCGATCACCCCTGCATCCTCCAGCAGCTCTGCCTGCCTGATCTGCAGATTTTCCCAGTAAAAGGACAACGCCGCGCGCTGAAGTTCCTCACGCATCGGCTTCAGCAGACGCTCTCCGGCTTGCGCCGCGCCCCCGCCCACCACGATGACATCCGGGCTAAAGAGCGTGATGGCTGTCGCCAGACCGCGGCCCAGCAATTTTCCAGTACGCTCAAGCACGGCGATCGCCGCCGGATCACCGGCATCATACGCCTGCGATACGTCGGCCGCCGTCATTCGCTGGACGCTGGCTCCGGGGAAACGTTCGGCCAATACGGTAGCTTCGCCCCGCTCCACCGCTTCACGTGCCTGCCGCGTTATGCCTGTCGCAGAGGCCACCGTTTCCAGACAGCCGGTCAAGCCGCAGTTGCACGTATAATCAATACCTTCCAGCGCGATATGCCCCAGCTCTCCGGCACGCCCGCCGCTGCCGTAATACAGGCGGCCGTCATTAAACATCGCGGCGGCCATCCCTGTCCCGATCGTAATGCCAAGCACATGAGCGAAGCCGCGTCCCGCTCCCCTTGTTGCTTCCCCATACACATACATACGCACGTCATTATTGACGAAAACAGGCAAGCCGCCCAGCCGTTCGCTCAACAGCTTCGCCAGCGGAAAGCTCCGCCAGCCCAGATTCGCGGCAAATACACTGACGCCTGTCACATGATCCACGAAGCCCGGAACTCCGATTCCGACGCCCTCAACCGCGACCTGAGCCGCCGCCTTCACCTGCTCGATCGCCTCGGCAAGCCTGCGCACGACATCCTCACCGCCCTGCTGCGCATCCGTTGCGAGCTTAACCATCTGAAGCGTTTGTCCCTCTTCGTTGACAATACCTGCTACCATATTCGTTCCACCGATATCCACGCCTACGTAATGTTTCAACTGCTTCTCCTCATTTCCATGGTTAATCGTCCCACGGCTCCCGCACGATTTGCTCAAAATTTTATCTCATTTTCAACAGGAGAGCAAACAAATTTTAGTTGCCGGAATTCCAATGAAACCAATGCGCAGCTATTGCGTATTATATATGAAGCGCGGCTTCGGCCAAGCGCTAACTGCCGTTTACCAATGTTCTCAGGGGGATTACCATGCCAAACCGTCAACATTTAGTCGAGCTGGAAGAATCATTCCGACAGCTGTTCCGCCGAATTAAAGCCGCTTGGACGCGCTTCGAGGTGCAGGGCGTTTCTTCCTCGCAAGCATCCATTTTGGAAAAACTGCATAACGACGGACCTCTGAAGGTTTCCCAGATCGCTGACGCGCTTTGGATTACAGCCGGTGCAGTCACTTCCCTTTCCGATAAGCTGATTGCACGAGGGTTTGCAGAGCGCTCCCGTTCGGAAGAAGACCGCCGGGTTGTCTATCTGGAAATTACCGATAGCGGACGGGAGCTGCTCAAGCAATTCCGCACCCATCGGCAGGAAATCGTCGATTCCTTCTTCGGCAAGCTGTCGGATGAAGACTCGCAGCAATTGATTCGCATTTTCTCCATCATGTTAGCTGAAAACAGCAAAGAAGAGCAGGCCTAAGGCCAGCTCGATTCTGTATAGTATACGCACCGGTAGCCGGCCCATTTATAAAGGCCGGCTACCGGTGCGCTGTTGAAGTGACCCGTTAAAGCTTAAAGCGCCGCAAGCTCCGTCAATATACGCTCCAAAGCCTCGGGAGACACGCGCAGCATGGCGTTTTCGCCGATCTGCTTGAGCGAGAAGCCTTTGGCGATATTTCTCGGGGCGCCGTTCACGAGCATCGGCGCGTGGCGGCCGACAATTTCGGTGGCCCGCTCATCCATCAGCAGCTCGCTCAGCTTCGTTTTGAGGCTGTAGCGCTCCTGGAACAACCCGGCGTTTTCGTAGGCGAAGACGTAGACGCCCGAGCCCGCCTCAAGCTTGAGCCCTCCCGCCGTTTCCTCCGCCGCGCGAATGCCGTCCGGACGCTCCGCCGCAGCCGCGAT